>CAYZKS010000386.1:0-2549 GCA_964478725.1 uncultured Anaerolineales bacterium | reverse complement strand
TGTCTACGGAACACTTGCTCATGGGGTTGGTGCTGGCGCCCAGCGGCCGCGCTGGCGAGCTCTTGCGTCAACACGGTGTGACCCTCGATCGCATCTACGCAGCCCTGACCGGCATCCGTGGCACTCAACGTGTCACGGACCAGAACCCGGAGGGCAAGTACCAGGCGCTGGAGAAGTACGGCCGCGACCTGACTCAACTGGCGCGCCGCGGGAAGCTGGACCCGGTCATCGGGCGCGATGAGGAGATTCGGCGCGTAATTCAGGTGCTGTCCCGGCGCACCAAGAACAACCCGGTGCTCGTGGGTGAGGCAGGCGTGGGCAAGACGGCCATCGCAGAGGGCCTGGCGCTGCGCATCATCCGCGGTGATGTCCCGGAAGGGCTGAAGAACAAGCGCATCGTAACCCTGGACCTGGGGGCACTGGTCGCCGGGGCCAAGTACCGTGGCGAATTCGAAGAGCGTCTCAAAGCAGTGCTGAAAGAGGTGACCGAATCGCAAGGGGAAGTGATCCTCTTCATTGATGAGCTGCACACGGTCATCGGCGCCGGCGCCGCAGAAGGTGCGATGGATGCGAGCAACATGCTCAAGCCCATGCTGGCACGCGGTGAGCTGCACTGCATCGGCGCGACAACCTTGGACGAGTATCGCAAGCATATCGAAAAGGACGCCGCACTCGAGCGAAGGTTTCAACCAGTCTTTGTGGACGAGCCCACTATCGAGGAGACGATCAGCATCCTGCGTGGCCTGAAGGAGCGCTACGAAGTACACCACGGCGTCCGCATCCAGGATGCAGCCTTGGTGGCGGCCGCGGTGCTTTCCCATCGCTACATCGCCGATCGATTCCTTCCGGACAAAGCCATAGACCTCGTTGACGAAGCCGCATCAAGGCTGCGCATGGAGATCGACAGCTTGCCAGCCGAGCTGGATGAGGTCGAGCGACGCATCATGCAACTGCAGATCGAGCAGCAGGCATTGAAGAAGGAAAGCGACGCCGCTTCAAAAGAGCGCCTGGCGAAGCTGGAGCAGGAACTGGCAGAACTGACAGAGAAAAGCACTGCCATGAAGGGCCAGTGGCAGCAGGAGAAAGAAGCCATCCAGGGCATGCGCGACATCAAGACCCGCATCGAGGAAACGAAACAGGCCATCGAGCAGGCCGAGCGGCGCGCAGACCTGGAGCAGGCCGCCAGATTGCGCTATGTCGATCTGCGTGACCAGGAGAATCAGCTCAAGGCCCGCGAAGAGAACCTGAAGAAGCTACAAGATCAGCATTCCATGCTGAAAGAAGAAGTGGACGAAGAGGATATCGCAGAGATCGTGTCCAAGTGGACAGGCATTCCTGTTTCCAAGCTGGTGGAGGGCGAGAAAGCCAAGCTGCTGCAGATGGAGCAGAATCTGCGCCAGCGCGTGGTTGGGCAGGACGAGGCCATTTCGGTGGTAGCCAATGCCGTACGCCGCGCCAGGGCAGGCCTACAGGCGCCTAACCGGCCCATCGGAAGCTTCCTGTTCCTGGGGCCAACTGGCGTGGGCAAGACCGAATTGGCACGCGCTCTGGCAGAGTTCTTGTTCGACGACGAGGACGCAATGGTGCGCCTGGACATGAGCGAGTATCAGGAGCGCCACACCGTCGCGCGCATGATCGGAGCGCCGCCGGGCTACGTGGGATTTGAGGAGGGCGGCCAGCTCACTGAGGCAGTGCGCCGCCGCCCCTATGCGGTGGTTCTTTTTGACGAGATTGAAAAAGCACACCCAGAGGTCTTCAATGCTCTGTTGCAGGTCCTGGATGACGGCAGGCTGACCGACGGCCATGGTCGCACGGTCAGTTTCAAGAACACCGTAGTCATCATGACCTCCAATGTTGGCAGCCAGTGGATCAAGGACCTGGGCGGCAAAGATGAAAATGAGATGCGACGCAGAGTGCTGGAAGCGCTGAGTCAGCAGTTCCGGCCTGAGTTCTTGAACCGCATCGATGATGTGATCATCTTCCACTCTCTCGGCATGGAGCAACTGATGCAGATTGTGGACATCCAGGTGCGCTATCTGCAGACCCTGTTGGCCGACCGCAAGGTTGAACTGGACTTGACCGACGCCGCGAAGCGGCACCTTGCTGAGGCGGGCTATGACCCGGTGTACGGAGCGAGACCCCTCAAGCGCGTCATCCAGCGAGAGCTGCAGGACCCCTTGGCCCTGAAGCTCCTACAAGGCGAGTTCGCAGAGGGAGACAGGATCCGGGCAGACTTGCGCGACGGCAAACTTGTGTTCGAGGCGAAGGTTCCGGCATCTACGGAAGGCGCCAAGGCGCGGCCACGAACAAGCTAGAAATGAGGCAGATTGCATGATGATGTCTTTTGACCGTTTCACGGAGCGGGCGCAGGAAGCGGCCGCCCGCGCATACGAGATAATGCAGCGCTACAAGCATACCCAGCTCGATACGGAGCACATCCTGCTGGCCTTGCTGGAGCAACCAGAAGGGGTAATCCCCCAGATTCTGGAGCGCTTGCACGTGGACGCGGAGGCGATCAAGAACCGCCTGGATGAAGTCCTGCGGGCTGG
>CAYZKS010000385.1:0-2553 GCA_964478725.1 uncultured Anaerolineales bacterium | reverse complement strand
AGGGGGAAGAAGTGAAACGCATGCTGACATGGGCCGGAACTTCCAGCTTCGGATACGAGGGGCTGCCCGGCCAGGACACGATCATCTTCTTTGGCAGGATGGGAAGGAGGCAGGTGTCAAGCCAGCAATACGTGGAGTTGTTCAGTCATTTCCGCGGGCGCACGGTCGACCTTGGCACCAGCAGAACTTCGCCGCCGCCAGGCAGCGTGGGCGCATGGTTGAAGCAACACGTGACCAAGACGGCCATCGCCAGCTACCTGGGCCCCATCCTGGTCGAGGCGGGCTGGGCATCCCGCACTGACGCGCCATCGGAGATTCGATTCGCCGAGCGCGTCACGGCGTGTTGCTGTGGGGGCACGTTCTGTGGGGTGCAGGACCGGTCCGGGACGCGCGCGGGCTGCGCGTGCGGGGGCTGCGTGTCGTGCGGCGGCAACGGCGGTAACGGGCACGACGCCTGATCCCTGTCAACGGACGGGGAGAGCGGACAAACGGACAAGGAGCGCTCTGTCTGGGGAAGGAGAGCAGCGGTCAAGCGCGGCTGGCGGCGGAGGAAGGCACGTGAAGCTGCCAACGGCCGGTGCTATCAGGCTGGCGGGCAGGTTGACCACGAGCAGAAACCCGCCCGGATCACCCGTGCCCCAGCGCACCAGCGCGGCACACTCCATCTCCACGACCTCGTGAGTCGCGTCTGCTGGCTTGGTGAAAGTTGGGACTGACATCCCGACCTCCTCTGCATAGTGGAACGAACTGCCCCGGCCAGCCCGACCCGGCCTGCCACGCTGAACACGCCGCCATGGCGCGCCCCCACGTTGACTGGGCTGGAGGCTAGCCACAGGAAAGCCTCGATGTGGCGCGATCGCGCCGCAGCCAGACGCAACCGCTTGCCGTGCTGCAGGCCGGAACAGGCTAGATGCGGAACCTGGGCGCGTAGTGCACGCCGGGGAGCGACAGCACGCTGTGCCAGGCTTGCCTGAGATCGCTGACCGTCTTGGCCAGCTCTTGCGCCGTGCTGCCCGGGCAGGCGAGGATGCGGATTGTCTGCGCCAGGTAACCCGGCGGCAGAATCGGCAGCTCGGCAAGCCGATCCAACACGCGCTTGTCACCCAGGAAGTATCTCTCGTTCAGGGCGAACAGCGCCTGGGTGAGATTGGAGACCACGCGCGTCAGGCACCCCACTGTATTGTAGACGTCTCCCTGGGCGGCAAACTCGCGGGCATGCAGGAGGGTAAACTCCGCCGCCCACAGTGAATCCGCAATGATCGTCTGCTTCAGCCTGGGAGGATAGACCTCAACTTGGCGTTTGAGTTGGGCAATGCGCATCTGCGGGTCATAGAGTGGAATGCAGATGTGTGTCTCAGCCAGATAGATCACGCTGAAGAAGCCATGCGTGGGCTGCTGGTCGTAGTCGTGGCGAGAGATGCCCTGCTCAGCTTCGGCAATGGTTCACTGGACTTGATCCAGATTGCGGTAGATGAAATCCAGCTTGCCCTGCCGTGTGTGTATCCAGGCTCCGCCGTTGACCCACGGCCCCCACCCATAGAACCCGGTGACCGTCAGCGGCTCGCGCACCGAGATGCTCTGCGCGATGCGCTGGATATGGGGAATGGGAAAGGGATCGGCTTCCAAGTAGTACAGGCCGAGATCAAGGTCGGAAGTCTCGTGCTGCGTCCCGCTGGCATAGGAGCCGCCCAGGACCACGGCAACCAGCCCGGGAACCTGGCCGAGTTGGCTGACAAGCTGCTCGATCAGCGCTCGCTTGCGCGGGGGAAGCTGGGGTAGGTTGGCAATCGTCATGGCGCCCCCGGCGGTCGCGTCGGCTCAAAGCGGGCGGCCAGCGTGCGCAGGTCGGCCATCTTGGGCTCCATGCCATCTTGAGCTTCCAGAGAGATGGTGACTTGTGGGACATGCTGCGTGATGGCTGCGAAGAAAGGCTCGAAATCAATCGTCCCGCGCCCGAGCGACCAGTGCCGGTCGACGCTGCCATCGTTGTCGTGCAGATGGATGTGCCACAGCCGGCGGCCCATCGTGCGCACCCATTCGGACGCATCCAGTGCGGAGAACATGTGCTGGTGCCCGATGTCCATGCACAGGCCCAGGAAGGGGTTGTTGACCTCATCTACCAGGCGCAGCATCAGGTGCGGCGACCTCTCGGTCTCGTTCTCCAGAACGATCTGTATGCCGGCAGCGGCCCAGCGCTGCATCTCCCCCAGCCAGAACTCGACAGCAGTCTTCAGCCACCAGTCCTGCAGCTTGAACAGCTCGATGTCCGGCCTGCAACCGGTATGCAGGACAACGCGCGCGGCTTTGAGCTGCAGCGCCACGTCAAAGATCATGTCCAGGCGACGGTTGACGGCATCGCGCATCAGGCAGTCCAGGTGGGTGTAGTCCATCCCCAGGAAAGGACCGTGCAGGGCGATCGTGCCCTTGAATTGGGCGCGCACGGCCTGGTGCAAGGCCAAACGCGTCTCCCAATCCTGCGCAGAGCGGATGCCCACCAATCCGTAGCTTCCGAGCTCTATCCCAGCGCCCAGTTCGGCAATCTCCGGCAGGAAG
>CAYZKS010000384.1:0-2584 GCA_964478725.1 uncultured Anaerolineales bacterium | reverse complement strand
CTAGTACTACAACCGCATTTATGGCGGTATACCGGCATTCAGTTTCAAACGAAGCCGCCAGGCAGTAGATTGACGGCGAGAATGGCTGAGACGGGCCTGCCAGCGCTTGGCCCGTCGCCACAGCGACCATGCTAGCCGTATCTCCGGCGGGCGGTAGGGCAAGGGCAACGCCACTTCCAGTAAGCGGCGCACTTCCGGGACCGTTAGCTCGGCCAGGAAGGGCTCAGGCCCCCTTTTTTCTCCGTCGCTTTGTAGCGGACGGAGGCAAGCCAGGCGTGAGCCATCATCGAGAGCGTAATATGACGATGCCAACTGTGCCAATAGCGCACCTCATATTCGTCCAGCCCCGTTTCGCCCTTGGCCTCTTCGATGCACTGCTCCACCGTGTAGCGGGTGGAGGCCACTTGCGCCAGCTTCAAGAGCGGCGTATCGACCGGCGCATTGGACAAGTAGTAGGCGATGTCGGTCGGAGCACTGGGCGAACGACGAGCAACCAGCCAGGCATCTCGCACTGGCAGCCCATCGCGGCTTTCAACGATCCGCTGGCAGGCCCAGTCGTAAGTGATCAAGCCCTTCTCGCCCTCGGCCACAGTCAGTCTCTGCCAGCGGCTCTCGGGCCAAATGGCCACAACTTCCTTCACGGTCGTAGCAGACGGTGCGCCTTCGGCCAGGCGTACTTTCGTACGGGGTCGGCTCCGCTTCTGGGACTCAGGCTCAACTACCTGCGGGCGTTCGATCCACACGGGCGTAGGCGTCCGCACTGCCAGGACGTACCGATGCTCGCGGCGGGCAATCAAGTCCCGCAGCGCGGTCGAGTCGCCGTACACTTCGTCGCCAGCAACCCAACGCATAGGCACACCCGCCTGCCAGGCATGCTCCAACATCACCATGGCCTGCTCGGGCTTGGTCTGAAAGGTCACGTCCGCAGGCACCTTGGCCTGCTCACGGCGCTCAACGTCGTTGCACCACTCTTCGGGCAGATACAGGCGGCGATCCAGGAACACGTGCCCCTTGGCCGTCGCATAGCTCAGAAACGTGCCGATCTGACAGTTCTCGACCTTGCCCGCCGTGCCCGAGTACTGCCGTTTGACACCCACCGAGTGGGTGCCTCGTTTGATGAAGCCAGTTTCGTCCACGACGCCGATCCCATCTTCCTCGCCAAGAACCTCTATCACGTATTGCTGCAAGCGATCCCGGGCTGCGTCTGCACTCCACCGCGCTTGGTACAGCAAGCGCTGCGTGGCATCCGGGGTGCGGTCACCGATCGCTTCGGCCACTTGCCAGCTATTCTTGCGCGGCACCGATGCCATCAGCCCTCGCAGATACTTGGCGGCTTGCGCTCGCGGCTCTTTGCGACCCAAAACATTGGCGAAATGGGCGCAGAACTGCAAGAAATCTGCGGCCCATTCATCCAGTTCTTCGGCAGTCATCAACCCTCCAGCGGTTTGGTGTTGCTACCATTATCCGCCAAAAGGGACATTTTGTAAAATGCGGTTGTAGTACTAGCCAAAGCACTTCGGACGCAGCCGCTGCGCAGTCTGTCATTCTGTGCGGCGCGAAGAATCTCTCTTGGGCGGCGCAGTGGAGCCGCGAACAACGAGCGTCGGCTCTATGGAGACATCCTTCACAGCCTCCGAACCCGCCAGGAGGTTCAGCAGCATCTCCATTGCCATGCAGCCCATGTCATACTTGCGCTGGACCATCGTCGTCAACGGAGGGTCCAGATACTCCGCAATCGGAATATCATCGTAGCCCACGATGGAGATCTCTTGTGGAATCGCCAGCCCGGCTTCTTTGGCAGCGCGCAACGCTCCGATGGCCGTCATGTCGTTGTAGCAGAAGATTGCAGATGGCCGATTGGCGCGGGCCAGGAGGCTTGCCGCTGCCTTCGTTCCAGCGGCGGGCTTCCCATCGCCATTGACGGTGAGCGAGGGTTCCACAGCCAGACCGTGCGCCTTCAGCGCCTTCGCATACCCTTCCATGCGCGCCTGGCTGGATCGCGCATTGTTGGGCGAAGCGATGTAGGCGATCCTTTTATGCCCCAGAGACAGCAGATGCCCCGTGGCGACTTCCCCGCCTCTATGGTCATCTGTGGCGATGGAGTAGACATATCTGCCGGTTTGCTGGTTGTTGATCAGAACAATGGGCACGCCGAAATCTTCCAGCCTCGGCATGTACAGGTCACCGACCCGCGAGGCGGTGACGATGATGCCATCTACACGCTTCTCGCGGAGCGCCCGCACGGCAGCCATCTCCCGTTCCGGCTCGGCATTGGACTCGCAAAGGATCACGCTGTATTGGCGAGGCTGCGCCGTTTCCTCTATGCCTCGGACGATCTCGGAGACAAAGGGGTCTGCGATGGTGGTGACGACGATGCCCACTGTCTGGGTGCGCCGGGTGACCAGGCTGCGCGCCAGCGCGTGGGGCGAATACCCCTTGCGCTCGGCAATCTGGCGAATGCGTCGTTTGGTTTCCTCTTTGACCAGGGGACTGTCTGCGAGTGCGCGGGAGACGGTGGAATGGGATACCCCAGCCTCTTTCGCAATGTCCTTGATGGAGACGCTCATCATGACCTCGTCAGAAT
>CAYZKS010000383.1:0-2603 GCA_964478725.1 uncultured Anaerolineales bacterium | reverse complement strand
CAACCTACCGAAGCGAGGAAGCCGAATCGCCTGCCTCGCAACAGGCAACGCCGCTACGTCAATTCCTCGACGGCCTGAAGCGCGAGCGCCAGTCCCGCCCTACAGCGGCGGGACGATCCGAGACTGCGGGCCGGCCCGCCGAGCTCCATCTGCAGCCACTATCCCTGGCAGAGGTGACAGCGCTCACGGCAAGCATGGCTCACTCTCCGTACGGCGGCAGGCTCTTCAGCCAGCGCCTGCACCGGGCAACCGGGGGAAATGCACTCTTTGTGGCCGAGACGCTGCGCGCCCTGTTCGACCAGGGCGTGCTCTATCGGGACGAGTACGGTTCGTTGGCGACGGACTTTGATGAGACCACCCAGTCCTACGAAGAGCTGCCTGTGCCCGCTACCGTGCGCGACGTGGTGATGGATCGCTTCCGCCAGCTCTCGGCGCAGCAGCAGCGAGCGCTGACGACCGCTGCCGTGATCGGCCGGGCCTTTGCCTTTGACACCTGGTTGGCCGCGACCGGCTTGCGCGAGGAAAAGCTGGTGGAGGCCCTGGAGCGCTGCCTGTCGCGCCAGTTGCTGGCGCAGCGAGCGGATGGCCGCTACGATTTCAGCCACGGCGTGATCAGCGAAGTGCTCTGTCGCGAGCTGACACCTGAGCGTCATCGCATGCTGCACCGGCGCGTGGCGCAGGCCCTGGTCCAGCAGGGCAACGCGAGCCTTGCGGGCGAGATCGCCCACCACTATGTAGAAGCGCACATGTGGAAGGAAGCACTGGAGTACCTGCGACAGGCAGGCCAGAGCGCTCTAAGCCTCTTTGCTCACGAGGAGGCCTGGCCCTACTTCCTCAAGGCGCATGAGGTGTTGGAGCACCGGGAAGCGCAGAACGGCGAATGGCGCTATGCCATCGCGCTCCAGATGGTTCACCTGTGTGGAATACTGGGCCGTCACACGCAGGCGCATGCATACATCCAGGAGGCGCTGGAACTGGCGCGCGCTTCCCGTGACGCGGGCAGAATCGGTGAGACGCTCCAGGCGGCCTGCCGGCACTATTTTGTGGGCGGCCAGGTGCAGAAAGCCATGGAACTCAGCAGGGAAGCCGTGGAATGGAGCGAGCGCAGTGGCGACGCCCGGCAACAGGCAAACGCATTGCGCCAGCACGGCTATCTGTGCTACCGCCGCGGCCAGCACGACGAAGCCTTTGCCGCCTTGGAGCAGTCCCTTCAGCGCAGCCGCCAGGTCGCAGACCCACAGGCAGAAGCCCAGACCCTCAACGTCCTGGGAGTGGCGCATTACTACCGGGGCGACTATGCGCGCGCGCAGTCCTTGTGGTCGGAGACGCTGCAACTCTGCCGTCGGATCGGGTTCAAGCCGGTGCTCGCCCAGGCCGCAGGCAATCTGGGCGAGCTCTACCGCGCCGTGGGCAGCTACCCCGCCGCGCTGGTCTACCGCAACGAGGCGCTGCAGGCCGCGCGTGAGATCGGGTTCCGCACCATCCAGCCCGACAGCCTGCTGGACATCGGCAGGACGCTCAGCGACCTGGGCCGCCACCAGGACGCCATTCCCTTCGTGCAGGAGGCTGTCGATCTGGCATCCGAGGTAGGGCACCGCCACTTCGTGGTACAAGCGCTCAACGGCTTGGCCCTCGTGCATCTGCGCATGGGCGGAAGGGACCAGGCGCAGCAGGCTCTGGCATTGACCGATCAGGCGCGCCACTTGGCGCAGGAGATTGGGCTGCGGCATGCTGAGATCATGGCCCTGTCGCTGCGTGGGCGCGCCCTGCTGGCCCTGGGCGACGCGGATGCGGCTTGCGAGGCATCACGCGCTGCCGTGGAACTGATGGAGAGGCACACAGTCAGCGAGGGCGACGAAGCGTCCATCTATTTCTTCCACGCCCGCAATCTGTCTGCCCGAGGGGAATCGGGGCAAGCAGCGGCCTATCTGGGCAAGGCCAAGTCAGAGATGGAAGCCAAAGCCGAACGCATAGCACAGGATGAGCTGCGAGAAAGCTACATGAAGAACGTTCCCGTGAACAGGGCCATCTGCGAGGCCTGGGAGGAGGCCAGCCGCGCTGGTTGAGCCGCGAGCATTCTAGCCCGAATCAAGGCCAATGCTGTAAGCTGCTGCCAGTGGGAAGCGGCTTTTTTCGTTTTCGCCCCGGCGATGCCCTGGCGTTCAAGGCGACAAGGGGCCTAAGGAGTTGGCAGATGACCAAACCTAGACATGCGAGAGCGGCCACATTCATCGTGCGTTTGTGGGCGGAGGACAGCCCGCAAGAAGAGGCGCCCTGGCGTGGCGAGGTGGAGCACGTGCAAAGCAGCGAGAGACGCTACGTGAGCGAGCTGGCGCAGATAGTGCAGTTTATCGAGGAACGCTTTGGGGATCAGTTGCTGCGCCCACAAAGGGGCGGAATCCGATAATGCACGCAGTTCGATCTCAGCGCATCAAGGGAGGTGCCACGATGAGATGGTCCAGAAAAGCACACTTGCGCGTCGCAGCCCTTGTGTTGGCTGCCGTTCTGATGCTGTCGTGTGGCCGGGCAAGCCCGACTCCCACCCCCACGCCAGCCCCGGCCAGGCCACCCAGCGGCGCGACGGCCAGCGGCCGCTGCGGCGA
>CAYZKS010000382.1:0-2623 GCA_964478725.1 uncultured Anaerolineales bacterium | reverse complement strand
CCTTGCGCCCGTCCGGCAGTGATGTAGTATCGGGCCTTGTGCCCGTCCGGCGCTCATGTGGCACCGCGCCTCGCCGTCGCAGGGCTTTCGCGAGAATGTGCGGAGCAAGGGCTCAGGCAGGATTGTGGCCCAGAACTGGCTGTACCCGTCTGGCGCCCGCTGCTTGGGATGTGCGCCGGGTTGTGGTATACTATAAACCGAGGGCTGGCGAGAGGCCCTCGGTTTTGTGTGCATGCAATGAAGCAGAAATACCTGCAAACGCTCGAACTGGATAAAATCCTGCAACGCCTGGCTGAGCACGCTTCCTTCTCGGCGGGGCGCGAGCTGGCTCTGGCTCTGCGGCCCTCGTCCGATGCCAAGGAAGTGCGCGCGCGCCTGCAGGTCACGGACGAGGCCAAGGCCTTGCTGTCCGTGCAACCCGGCGTGGGCATCGGGGGAGCGCGCGACGTGCGCCCGCTGCTCAAGAACGCCGAGATCGGCGCTACCCTGGACGCGCAGGCGCTTCTGGACGTGCAGGCCACCCTGGTGAGCGCCAAGACGCTGCGCCGCGCCATCCTGCAAAACGCCGAGTCGCACCCCCTGCTCTCGGACCTGGCGCGCCAGATCGAAGAGTGCCCCAAGCTGGTGGCCGAGATCGCGCGCTGCATCAACGACAAGGGCGAGGTGATGGACAGCGCCAGCCCGGCCCTGGCGCGCATCCGCCGCGAGCTGGCGGGCGCGCGCGACCGCTTGCTGGAGCGCTTGAACCGCCTGGTGGCCTCCCCGGAGTACGCCAGCTCCTTGCAGGAAACCTTGATCACCCAACGCAGCGGCCGCTACGTGATCCCCGTCCGCTCGGAGCTCAAGGGGCGCATCCCCGGCATCGTGCACGACCAATCCGCCAGCGGCGCCACCCTGTTCGTGGAGCCTTTGGCAATTGTGGAGCTGGGCAACCAGTGGCGCCAGTTGCAGTTGGACGAGCAGCACGAGGTGGAACGCATCCTGGCCGCCCTGACCGCCCTGGTGGCGGAGGTCGCGCCCCACATTCGTACCAACGTGGGCGTTTTGGCCGAGATCGACCTGGCGCTGGCCAAGGCGCAGTACTCCTTCGAGATCAGGGGCATCGGGCCGGACCTGCTGGAGGGCGCCGAGGCCCCGCCGGCCGCCAAAGACTCTGAGGCAGTGCGCTATCCGGAGTATCTACGCCTGCTGCGGGCGCGCCACCCGCTGTTGCCGGCCGAGAGCGTGGTGCCCATCGACGTCTCCCTGGGCGGCGATTTCTCGATCCTGGTGGTCACCGGGCCCAACACCGGCGGCAAGACCGTGGCGCTCAAGACGGTCGGGCTGCTGGCGGCCATGGCGCAGACCGGGTTGCACATCCCGGCAGGCGAAGGCTCGGCCCTGCGGGTCTTCTCGGGCATCTACGCCGACATCGGCGACGAGCAGAGCATCGAGCAGAGCCTGTCCACCTTCTCGTCGCACATGGGCAACATTGTGTCCATCCTGTCCCAGGCGCGCGCGGACGCCCTGGTGCTGCTGGACGAGCTGGGGGCAGGCACGGACCCCACCGAGGGCGCGGCCCTGGCCCAATCCATCCTGACCGAGCTGCTGCGCAAACGCATACCGGCCCTGGCCACCACGCACTATGCCGAGCTAAAGATGTTTGCGCAGGTAACTCCCGGAGTGACCAACGCGTGCGTGGAGTTTGACGTGCGCACCCTGTCGCCGACCTACCGGCTCAGCATCGGATTGCCCGGCCGCAGCAACGCCTTTGAGATCGCCAAGCGCCTGGGGCTGCCCACCGCGCTCGTCGAGGACGCCAGGAAGCGCATCTCCGAGCAGGACGTGGAGGCCGACCGCATCCTGGACCGCATCCGCCATTCACGGCGCGAGGCCGGGCGCGCCACCAGCGCAGCGCAGACAGCGCTTTCCGCCGCCCGTGAGAAGCAGAAAGAAGCCAGCCAGTTGTTGCGCGAAACGGAGCAGGAGCGCCGCGAGTTGCTGTCCGAGGCGCGCGCCCAGTTGGAGTCGGCTCAGGAGGAGCTGCGCCGCGTGCGCGAGATGCTGCAGCGCAAGCAGGTGACGCAGCAGTGGCTGGAGGAAGCCGAGCAGCGCGTGCGTGAGGTGGCCAGGCGACAAAGGGCCGTGGAACCGCCTCCCGTCACACAGGTTGCCAAGAGCGCCTCTCTGCTGGAGCCGCTGGCCGTGGGGGATACGGTGTGGATCGCGAGCCTGTCCCAAACCGGCCAGGTGATGGGTCTGGGGAACGGCGAGGCCGAAGTGCAGGTGGGCGCCTTTCGCGCCAAACTACCCCTGATGGGCCTGGAGAAGCGCCCTGCTCCCGCGCAACCGCGCGACCAGTCCCAGGTGCGCGTGACCATGGCGCCGCGCCCGCTGCCCAGCGTGGAATTGCACCTGCGCGGCATGCGCGTGGAAGAAGTCGTGCCCCGTCTGACCGAGTACCTGGACGACGCCTATCTGGCGGGGCTGCCCTACCTGCGCATCGTGCACGGCAAGGGCACCGGGGTGCTGCGCAAGGTGGTGCGCGAGGTGCTGTCCGAGCACCCCCTGGTGGCTTCCTTCAAGAGCGGCGAGCTCAACGAGGGCGGCGACGGCGTCACCATGGTCAAGTTCGTGCCGCGCT
>CAYZKS010000381.1:0-2641 GCA_964478725.1 uncultured Anaerolineales bacterium | reverse complement strand
TATGCCACCGAGCTCCTCAAGTACGCCGATGGCACGCCCGACACGGAGCTGGTGATGCAGGAGCTCGAAGACATGTCGCGCCGCCTGACGGGTGACTTGGACCTGAAGGTGGCCTACGACAACGACTCCAGTTGGCCGTTCGTCTGGTACCTGCGCGACTATCGCAACGCGGTATTCTACGCCGCCGAATCAGGCGTGACCAGCGACGCTCAGGTGGTGATTGTAGGGGACGCCAACGAATCCAAAGTCAAGGGGCAGTTGACTGCCAAGTACCTGCGGCGTGAGTACCGGCTGATCTGGTGGCCGAATCAGGATGTGTATACCAACCTGACGCCTGCCAAGCTCTGGAAGGATTTCAGGGACCCGGCCCGGCGCAAGTTCTGGTGGGACCTCTGGTTCTACCGCAAGTACCCTCAACCTACGACCTCGTGGCCGTATGTACACCGCTTTGCCCTGTACGTGCGCAAGGACGTTGCCGCACAGCTCTGGAACTATGGCCCCGAGGTTGGCGGCGCGGGCCTGGAGTTGCCCGAAGACGAGTACGAGAAGGTGCGCATCCAGCTCAGCGCGACCGCGGTTTACGGCACCTATGGCAGCGCGGAAGGCCAGCTGAACTACCCCAAGAGCGCCGCCGTGGATGCGCAGGGCAATCTCTACGTGTGCGACACGTACAACCACCGCGTGCAAGTGTTTGACCCTAACGGCCAGGTGTTACGCTCCTGGGGAGGCCAGGGCAACGCTCCCGGCCTGTTCCAGGAGCCGTGGGGCATTGCTTTGGATGCCGCGGGCAACGTCTACGTCGCCGATACCTGGAACCATCGCATCCAGAAGTTCGACTCTGAAGGTCGCTTCCTGAAGCAGTGGGGCGTCTTTGGCGACACCGCGGGCACGCTGGGCGAAGGCTCCAGCTTCTACGGCCCGCGCGGCATCGCCGTGGACAGCCTGGGCAATGTGCTGGTGGCCGATACGGGCAACAAGCGCGTGGCCAAGTTCAGCGCTGATGGCGAGTTCATCCAGCAGTACGGCGGTGCGGGCTCGCTGAGCGGGCAGTTCCGCGAGCCGGTGGGCATTGCCGTGGACGCCAGCGGCAACGTCTACGTGGCCGACACCTGGAACCAGCGCGTGCAAAAGTTCGATGCGGACTTTGTCTTTCTGGCCGAGTGGAGCGTGTTGGGCTGGGAGGGCGAGTCTGTGGTGAACAAGCCCTACATCGCGGCCGATTCCCAGGGCAACGTGTACATCACGGCGCCCGAGTACCACCAGATGGCCAAGTTCGACGCCACTGGCAAGGTGCGAGCGGTGTGGGGCAAGTTCGGCAGCGATGTGGCTTCGGTGAACATGCCCAGCGGCATTGCTGTGGATGCCCAGAACAACGTCTACGTGGTTGATTCGGCCAACCACCGCGTGCTCAAGTTCCCGGCGATACAGTAGAGCCACAAGACAAAGCCTGTCGGAGGGTTCCGAACCCTCCGACAGGCTTTGCGTTGTGTTGTCACTCTTCGATGAAGTAGTCCTGATCGATCTTCTTGACCACGTACTGTACCACTTCAGTCACTCCGATGGAGTGATCTATCATCAGTTCCGCAAGCCGCTCGCCTTCGATCAGGACGATCCTCTTGTCAATCTTGCCCGCGAACTCACGCGCATCTTGGGAGAACCGCGAGGTTGTGATCAGAACACCCTTCTTGGCTCGCTGGCCGTCCAGGCTTCCCGCGAATGCTTGCACGATAGGCCGACTGACCGTGTCGCCCCAGCGCTTCGCCTGAATGCACACGACGTCCAGGCCGAGTGAGTCCTCCTTGATGATGCCATCGATTCCACCATCGCCGCTGCGACCGATGGCCTCACCTGCATCGCGCCTGGATCCTCCATAACCCATGGCAACTAGTAGATCAACCACTAGCCTCTCGAAGAATGCTGGCGAGCAGGCCCTAACCTTCTCCAGGAGTTCTTGGGCCAGTTCTTGCCTGAGAGCCTGGTAGCCGGTCTCCATGCTGTCCTCGGGAGTTCTGACTTCCTCTGGTACATGCTGCTTGTCACCTGCGCGCGGGGAACGCTGGAACTCTATGAATTCGGGGTACTGCAAAAGGAATCTGACGTCGATGCGGGTAGGCCTCTGAGCAAGCACACCCTGACCTCTCTCCGTAAGCCGGAACTTGCCACGGCCCGGGCTCTCCAGGAGGCCAGCCTTCTTGAGATACGTGCGAGCCCAGCCTATCCTGTTCTCAAACCTGGTCTGTATGCCGCTGGCAAGCATCTCCCGGCGGTCTTCTTTGCTCAAGCCGAATTGTCTTGCCAGGTGGTCGGCAGCTTCGCTCAGGCTGTGTTCCCTTCCGTCACTGGCTATTTGGAGCAGCGGGAGCATCAGACTCTGGTAGTCAGGTACTGGCATCGATGCCTCCTTGCCGTGACATTGCGAACCCGGGTGAATGCACTGGCGGCGGCTGCGGCCGCGTCGCCTCACCCGATTATAGCCTCGCGCAGTCTAGCCAGCAAACATGCAAAGAACTCCTGTTTGCAGGCACGTGATTCCTGCCATAGAATGCACTGAAAGCAGGGAGTGAGGAGACGCGAGATGAAGGTGGACTTGCTGCGTTGCCCGGCATGCGGTGCTACTTGCCACGAAGGCGCGCGAGTGGGT
>CAYZKS010000380.1:0-2647 GCA_964478725.1 uncultured Anaerolineales bacterium | reverse complement strand
GGCGCGGAGTTCCAGGGGTGGGATGCGCACATCGTCCTGCAGTGGACGTCGGTGGCCATGCTGCAACTTGGGGAGTGGTACGAGGTCAGGTTATGGTCGGCCGGAGAGGGCACGGATGACGTCCAGAAATACTACACGCGCGCCAATGCGCTGCAGGTTCCTACAGATGCCTTCCCGGGCGGCCCGGCCCACGAGCTGCGCTGGTCGGTCGCCCTGGTCTATCAAGGACGCCGTCCCACCATGCTCAGCCCAGTCTCAGCAACGCGCAGATTTACGTGGCAGTAGAGAGCGGAGTGGCCATCCACTCCACCTCAGCGACGCATCCCGGACAAGATCTGTACGCCGGACTGTGTCGCCTTCCAGCCGCTCGGGATTTGCTCGCCGAGGTCGACCAGCTCCTCGCACGCAGTGTCTGACGGCTCATACTCCGCCCTGCTTTGCCAACGCCCTGCATCCGGGATAGGAGAGAGTACGCCGACGGGTCTGCCCCGGTAGGTGACAACATACCGCGCCAGTTGGTCTCTGACCTTCCGCATGATCTCAGAGGCGCGTGTCTTGAGTTCACGTATGCCGATCTCGGGCATCCGCCCTGCCTCCCTGTGATCTCCTCAGAGGCCACGTCATGCGCACGGGTGTTGCTGCTCTGTCACACCCTGACGCCAATGGCCATGGTGTAGGCTCTCTGCCCTGACAGTCGCAGCCCGAGGTGGCGGCAGACTAGCTCAGCAACAGGCCCGATCTCTCCAGAACCCGTTCGGACCAATCATGCGCCTGCCTCGCTACAAGTTGCCTTTGGGCAGGGTCTGACCAGATGCGCTCCCAGTTGTGTTGCCAGCGAGCCAGCTGCACCTGCAATTCCACCAGCTCCGCCGCCGTGTCAATGTCCGCATCTGCGGCAGTCCACTCAATCAAGAACTTGCTTTCGCCCACCAGGCTTTCTACCAGATCGCCGTGCAACTCGTTATCTGAGAAGGATGTTATGCGAGCCAGGTTGGCCGCTATGCCTCCCAGGCGTGTGGGCAGTCCATCACGCAGGTAGCGCTCGCGCAGCCGCCTATAGTCACTCATAGGCCACCCAGCATGGATCGGACGATGTCAGCGACGCGTTCGCGAACAGACGCGTCAAGTATCATCATCGACCGGTTGCCCTGACCCGGCCTGATATTGATGAGCGCTTCGAAAGTGACCGTCTGTGTTTGGGGGCTCCAATCCGCGCCCCAGATGTCTTCCTGCTGGCCGCCATCCTCCAGCAGAAGCTCCTCGCAATCGGCATGCAGCTCCCCACCGCCGGCCAGAATGTCACGTTGTATGTCCACCGCGAGCTTGATGTACGTGCCCAGTGCCTGGAGCATCTCATCTATCTGCTGCTCGGTTGCGTGAGAACGTATGAGGTGGATCACTTCGGCCCCTTCTGTCGAACGCTGCTATCCGAATCTTACCGCATTCGGTACTGTCTACAAAACGAGAACCTCTCCGACATACCAAAGGCCTCGTGAAGCATGATTCAGCGAAGTTCAACTACATCATCACTGCTCCACCCGCAGAGCGCAACAACGTCTCGCGGACGCCGGCAGCATCCACGCCGGCCTGCTCCATGCCCAGCAGCACGGCGCCCACAACTGGAGGGTAGGTCAGTTTCACGAGACGCGCCCCGGGCGCCAGCGCCGCGATGGTCGCCCGCATGGGCTCGATCAGGGCCGGTCCTGCATCGTACATGCTGCCGACCAGCACCACGTCGAACTCCAGCGCTTCGAAGCCCAGTTGGCGAATGACGGCATTGGCCAACTCGCCAAGCTCTTGCCCGGCCCAGCGGATGATGCTTTGGGCAACCTTATCCCCGGCCGTAGCCACTTCGAAAACCAGCGGAGCAACCGAGGCATCCAGCCAGATGCGCGCCGTGCACAGGCCTTCCAGCAGGTCTTCAACGTCTCGCGACCCGGTGTGTTTGAGCAGAGTCTCGGTCAGTTGCGTGGGAGGGCCACGCCGCGTCCACGCTTGCGCCACGGCCTGCACGGCCTTGGCAACCACTTCCGAGCCGCCCGCGCCTTCGCCCATGGCCAGGCCGCTGCCGGTGACTTGCCCGATGCGCTGGCGACTGCGATCCCAGCCCCAGCAGTTACAGCCCGTGCCGGACACCACGGCCACTCCCCAGCCCCCGGCAGATCCGGCCAGCAGCCCGATCAGCGCGTCGTTGACCGCCTGCACGGGCGCGTCAAGCCCCAGCGTCGCGATGGCCTGCAACGTCGGCTCGCGCTCGCTGGGCCAGTCATAGCCGGCTACGCCAAAGCCGGCGCCAGCGATCTGCTCAATGGAGAGGCCAGCGTGCGCCAGCGCCTGGTCCACGGCCTGGCGCATCGCGTTGGCAAGCCCGGCGTAGCCCACCTCTTCGTGGTTGCCGGGGCCGCCTTCACCAAGCGCCAGCGCACACCCGCTTTCGTCCGCGATCAGGGCTTGCGTCTTGGTGCCGCCGACGTCCACGCCGAGGAAGTAGCGCATCGAATCCCGTCCTGTCTGTTTCCAGTGGGATGCGTAGTCGTGTGCGAATTGCAGCTCGGACACGCAGAGCAAACGTCAGTAGCCAGTACACAAAGGCCCTCTCCGCACAGGAGAAGGCCTTTGTCTCAGACTATTGCTGACACCTCTTCCA
>CAYZKS010000379.1:0-2652 GCA_964478725.1 uncultured Anaerolineales bacterium | reverse complement strand
ACGATGGCCAACTTGCTTGCACTCGCCGCAGTTCACCTTCGAGAACAAAATGCATGCGAACGCTGCCGTTGTCAAAGTGGCAGTCGCCGGCAGTGCTATTGCGCGCCAGCTCGATGCCACGCCCCAGGGGCACCAGCAGGGTCTCTTCGACCAATTCGCCCGTGCGCAAGTCGATAGTATAGAGGAAAACCATCCCGGCGTAGCCCAGGTGAGCCAAGGTGACCGAGAAGAACAGATCGGGCGTGGTGATGCCATAGTAGTCCCAACGCTTGATGCGCAGAAACTGAGCAGGTCGCACGCGGTAGAAGCGTGCGACCTCCAGGTTACAGTCCAGGTACGGGTGGCGCGCCCAGCCGGTCTGAACTAGGTTCCCTTGCGGATCGAGTAGTGGGGACGGGGTAGTGATCTCGTGTTGCATGCTCTCATCTCCTTTGGGCGAGTGGCCAGCCGCCACGGTGTGCGGCGCCCGCCATGCTGCTGGCTTTGTCCGGGGTGACGTGATCAGGACCCAGCATCGAACGCGCCAAGGGGAGCATACGGCGCTGGTCTCGAGCGATCAAGGCATGGGGATGGCGTGGCAATGGCATGCTGCAGCTCAGGTACCAGAAGCCAACTTGGGCAACTGGGTGATTGCGTGCTATACTGAGTGGCAATGACTTGCGAGCAATCATGACGTCCTGTCGAAGGCGCTTGCCAAAGGAGGCACTCAGGTGTGGAAGGAATTTAAGGCATTCATTCTGCGCGGGAACGTGGTCGATTTGGCCGTTGGCGTGATCATTGGGGGGGCTTTTGGCAAAATCGTGTCCTCCCTCGTGAGTGATATCATCATGCCACCGATTGGTCTGATCCTGGGCCGCGTCAATTTCACGAGCCTCTACATCAACCTGTCGGGCAAGCCATATGCGTCGCTGGAGGAGGCCAAGGCGGCCGGTGCAGCGACGGTGAACTATGGGGTGTTCATCAACAACTTGATCGACTTTCTCATCGTGGCCTTGGCGATCTTCCTCATCATCAAGCAGATCAATCGCCTGCAGGCCAAGCCGGCACCCGCGGGACCGCCCACCACCAAGGAATGCCCGTACTGCTTCAGCACGATTCCCATCAAGGCGGTGCGCTGCCCGAACTGCACTTCCGAAGTCAAGTAGAGGAAACACTGCTCCGAGCGCTTGAGCGCTGAGTCACCAAACAAACGCGGCAATCGAGTCCCAGCGTGCTTCGCCGGCCTGGTCCCAGACCCAGAAGTTGGCAGCAGGCAAGCTGGCGGCTTTGGCGGCTGGTAGGAAGGCCTCGATCTCTTCGGGTTTGGTGCTCCACAACCACCTGGTCCCGTCGTCCTCGTACTGCCATTCATCGTACGCAGCGCCTGTAGGGATGATCGGGCCGGTCCAGCCCAGAGCACGGTACTCCTGCAGGCAACGCTGCAGGTTCGCGGCTGGATCGGGCGTGCCGCGTGTGACCCAGTAGACCTGGGGCATCATTAGCGTGCAGACCGCCATGAACGTGGACCACGGGAACTCCCCATGGTAGCTGGGGTAGCGGTAGCTGCTCAACGCCACGGGTAGATCGGATAGCCCAGCGGCCTGCAGGTCCTGGCGCAGAGTCGAAGCGTAGCGCGCCGCCCTGCCGGTGCCGCCCTCGGTCTTGTATTCGCTTTCGGCGTTGATCACAAAACCATCCAGCCTGTACTGCTGTGTCAGAGCTGCGGCGATGTGAGCGTCGCCTTCGGGCTCCTCGCCGAAGGTATACTGCCAGCCCCAGATCTGGAACTCGTTCCCTAGCCCGCGCAGCGCAAGCACCAACGGCGCGACGCGGTCATTGGCGGTGGTGATGTTGTAGCGGTAGGGTTCAGGCCCGTGCCCGATCTTGATAAGCACATGGCTGAGTCCTGCGGACTGCGCCTTGGCCGCGACGGTAGCCGCATCACCTCCCTCACAGTTTGCCACCTTCCAGATGTAGAGCCCCTTGCCTTGTAGGGGCTGGCGCGGCTCGGTTCCGCCCGAAGGCACAGGGAGTGGTGGTAGGCCCGCAGCGATGAGCTGTTTTTCCTGCGTAGTACAATTCGGGAGCTGGTCGATAGGCAGGCCTGTGTAGGGGGCATGGCGGTCTTTGACCAGGCCCGTGAGTTTGGCCTTGGCCAGGAGCGCCCAGCCGCTCATGCCCAGCGATTCAGCGGCAGCGTAGACCGCATTAATGACCATTTGATTGTCGATCATGTGCTCTTCCTCCTGGTGGCTCATACCACCATCAACTCCGCAGCTGACTGAGGCATGCGCAAGGTGCACGCGGGCGATCGGCACAGCGTGGCCGACGCCTTGCACAGTTGGTGAAGTGCATCAGCCGTCCACTATTGGCTCGAAGAACAGATCGATATGCCCACCGTCAGGAACGCCCGCCAGATCGTAGAGCTCGGCCCGCGCGCGCAGGGAATCCAGGGTTGCGGCATCCGGGACCCCGCTGTAGGTGCGTGGATAGGTAGAAACCACCGCAAGCGGTCTCTTTGATGGAGCGGTGATAGAGGGCAGAAGGCGGTCGAGCACCTCGGGCCGCGGCGTGCCGTTCGCGCTACCGTGATGGCTAACTTTGAGCAGGTCAACGGACTGGAGCACGCCCGCTGAGGCCATCTTGCTCCAGCTGCCGATCTCTGCGTCGCCT
>CAYZKS010000378.1:0-2653 GCA_964478725.1 uncultured Anaerolineales bacterium | reverse complement strand
GGCCTTTGCCGCCTGGCGCAGGCGATGGCTGGTGGAGCATGGGCATGGATAGCTATTGCGTAATGCGTATTACGACTCCACCGAAAAAAGGCTTAACAACTGAAGGCCAAGGTAGGCCGAGCGAGTCTGGCAGGCCGTAGCCAGCCCTGTAGCCGGGCCCAGAGCAAAGACAAAAAAGAAGAGGGTCTTGGGCTTGTGCCCGCGTCGCCGTCTGGAGGCAACCCCAGCCGCTCATCCTGCCGTTTCTTGGCCAGATATCGTGTGATCCGTCGCACATTCAACATGACGGCCGAAGCGATCATCATCGCGTCCACGCGAGGTAGCCCACGCACCGGCAGTTGGTCGTCAGAGAAGGGGCGTTTGATGGCGCCAACCGTCGCCTCGACTGCTGCGCGAGGGTCCGTGTCTCCAATCAGAAGCTCAAGGCACCGTCGCCGGCGCTGGGCAACGTCCATATCCTCCTGGCTGAAGCCCAAGCGGTGCCGCGGATCTAGCTTGCCTGGATGCGCAGGGCACTTTGAACGATAGGGACAGATCTGACACACCGTTTCGGCAAAGTGGGCGCAGTAGCGCCCAGGGTTAGGCCGGTTCTCGATGAGGGCTTTCTGCCCGTAGGGACAGGTGATCTGGCCTGTGGCGGCGTTTTGTGTTGACGAGCAGGGCTTGTCCGCTACTGGCTTGGCGAGTCCCGGCCCCTCCCTGGTGGCCTGTTCCTCGGCCATGGACTGCTTGGGTGTGTCCGAGCTTGCTGGCATGGGCTCATCTGCTGTACCGGGGCTCTGCGCATCTGTCGGCTCGGAAAGCCCTTGGTTGGTAGCCGCTGTTGATGTGCCGGTCGGAGCGAGTTCGTGCTCGTTGTCAGTTGCATCGACGGCCGAAGCAGTGTCCTTGAGAGCTTCCTGGTTGTCGTCAGCTTGGTGCGAGTTGGCATCAGCCGGCAGCGACTCATCGCTCGTCTGTTGGATTTCGAAGTTGGCCAGGTTCAGCTTATCGGGGTTCGGCGCCCGGCCACGCAGTCCTGTCGGTACCTGGATGACCTGCTGCTCACGTAGCACGGCATCCACGGCTGGGCCACAGAAACCGCCATCGTTGTACATGACTTCGACGCCGGTGCGAGTCTTCAACTCGGGCAGCGCCTCGGCGAGCAGAGCGGCGTCTTCGGTGTTGTTAGGCGCCGTCTGCACCTTGACCACCAATTGGAAGGGGTTCTCGGCAGCAGCAGTCTCAGTCACTGAGGTGACGAACCCCTCGTACTCGCGGTCGCCTTTCCTGCGGAAGGTGGCCTCCGGATCGTCGGGAGAGCGTAGGCTGCTCGGGCTGATCTCCTTGCCTGGCTTGGCCTGTGCGATGGTCTCAGTGACTGTGTACTGCTCACGGAATACCCGCTGCAGCATCTGATACGTCGGCTCTTGGGCGTAAGTGTAGGCCAGTTCGGCGACCAGACGATACATCAAATCGCCGATGCGCTGCATGTGAGGAGCCGTATCGTCGCCACGGATGTGATAGACGTACTGTCCCGAGGACCCTTTCAGATAGGGGGCAAAGGCTTCGGCATAGCGAGCCTGATCGGCTTCGCTCAACATGCGATGCACGCGCTGCAGCACCTCCACCAGGAGTTGCAGGCGAGTCATGCGGCGAATGTTGGAAGCAACCTGCGTGCTGTCGACGCGCAGTTGGTCTGTCTTCAACTTAAAGGCATGACACTGCTCGTCTGAGACCTGGGCCATGGCTTGATCCATGAGGTTCTCACCGGTCTCTTGCCTGTGCTTGCAGAGCGCGAAGCGAAAGTTGTACACGGTGCGCAGGTCAAAGTCCCCTTCGCCCAGGTTGTCCAGACCTGCAGCATAGCGCACCTGCAGGTCGAACATGAAGTGGTCGTAGGTCTCAGCGTCGCTCCAACCGAAACCGGACTTGAACATCTCAAAGTCAAGCAGGAGGTTGATCGGCGTGTTCGGCCGCGAGGGCTCATCTGAGTACAACACGGCGAAGGACGTCTCGTCCAGCCGGCCATGGACCTCGCGCCGATACGTGCCCGCCCAGGACTCCTCAAGGCGCTGGCGGTGCTTCTTGGCTAGATGGTCCAGGTCGCTCAAGAGATGCGGTTGGAGGTGACGCTTGTTGGTTCGGAACATGTCTGTCTCGCTTTGCAGAATAGGATTCGCCCTTTAGAACCCTATGCTGGTCAGTTGGATTCGATCGAGACTCACCCTTTTTTCAGTGGAGTCATTATACGTTACGTTTGCAGTTGTGTCAAGATGGAATTTGCGGGCGCGGTGCGCGGTGAATCGGCCCCCAATCGCGACCCACTATGGGCATGGAGCGCAGGCTGCAGTGCAGAGGTGGGGCAGCAGGCACCACGTGCCACGCAGTTCGCCCCAACGGGTCCCCCTGCGCATGGGGCTTGCGCCAGGCCTCAGGACAGTGTAGAATAGAGGAGGATGGGGTCTCTGTGGATTCGGCCGAGTTGTCGCTTGACAGTGCTACGCACGGTTCGAGCGGGGGCGCGACCATGGGAGCCGGCCATGTCGCGACTGGGGCGGAGCAGCGCCTGCAGGAGCTGCGCGCCCTTTACGACCTCAGCCTCGCCGCAGCGTCGCTCGACCCAGGCAACATCTTGCAGCTCATCGGCGAGCAGATCAGCCGCCTCTTCAAC
>CAYZKS010000377.1:0-2653 GCA_964478725.1 uncultured Anaerolineales bacterium | reverse complement strand
TTCGGTTCGAACCGAAGCCTCAAGCGGAAACGAAGAAATCCTCCCGAAGGGAAGCAAACCCTTCGGGAGGATGGTGTTTGCGGCTCTAGCTCTCCCTTTGCCACTCGGCCGCGTCATACGCCGGCAGCTCGCAGCGCAGGGGCCTGTCCTGGCGGTAGCCCAAGGCGTATGCGGCCTGCACGAGCTGGTGGATCTCGCGGCTGCCTTCGTAGATCACGGCGCCCTTGCTGTTGCGCAGGTAGCGTTCCACGTCGTACTCGTCAGAGTAACCGTAGGCGCCGTGGATTTGCACAGCATCGGCTGCCGAATCCCAGGCGGCGTCGCAGTTGGTCCACTTGGCCAGCGAGGTCTCGCGCGTGTTGCGCTTGCCCTGGTTCTTCAGCCAGCCGGCCTGATAGGATAGCAGGCGTCCCGCCTCGAGCCGCTGCACCATCTTGGCGATCATCTGCTGTATCAACTGGTGCTTGCCGATGGGCACGCCAAAGGCCTGGCGTTCGTTGGCATAGCGCACCGAAGCCTCCAAACAGGCCTGGATCAGCCCCACTGCCCCGGCCCCTACTGTGTAGCGCCCGCCATCCAGAGCCGACATCGCAATCTTGAAGCCCTCGCCCTCCAGCCCCAGCAGGTTTGCTGCGGGCACTACGCAGTCCGTGAGTGTGATGCTGCCGGTGTTGCCCGCGCGCACGCCCAGCTTTCCGTGAATGGTGCCGGTCTCCAAGCCAGGGAAGCCACGTTCCACAATGAAAGCCGACATGCCGCTGTGATCGCGCTGGCGCTTCTTTTCCATGTCGCTCCAGGCGATAATGATGAAATGGTCCGCCACGTCGGCCAGCGAGATCCAGATCTTCTCACCGTTGAGCACATAGTGCTCTCCCTCTTTGCGCGCCGTGGTCTGGATGCCCACGGCATCGGAGCCGGCATTGGGTTCGGTCAGGCCATAGGTAGCGTACTTGACTCCCGACGCCTGCGGCACGAGGTATTCTTGCTTCTGCTCTTCGGTGCCCCACTGAAATAGCGTCAGGCTGTTCAGTCCCACGTGCACAGACATGATCACGCGCGCCGCCGTGTCCACGCGCTCCAGTTCCTCGCAGGCGATGGCCAGCGAGATATAGTCCATGCCCGCGCCGCCATACTTGACCGGGATGCAGATGCCCAGGATGCCCTGCCGGCCCATCTTGGCGAGCAGACTGCGGTCGAACTCGTGCTTACGGTCCTGCTCCTTGATGGTCGGCGCGATCTCTTTCTCCGCAAAGTCGCGCACCATCTTGCGCACCATCTGGTGTTCTTCACTGAGGGCGAAATCCATGCTTCCTCCTTCGAAATGCGGCCCAGCAGCGGCCTCTGGTCACCGTACAAGCGGCCCAGCGATTATACCATAGGGGTACCGCCCGGCCAATTCGCGAACGCCTGAGCCGGCCCGGGCTGTTGCGCTTTGAGCCGCGCCCAGCCCGGTTGTATAATGCCCTTGCCCAGCCACATTGCCCTCGACTGGGCTTGACCATCTCAGCGAGGACGCAGTGGAAAAGCGTGAGTTCAGCGTGGCAAATGCATACCGTTACGACCGCTCAGAGCCGCTGCGCTGGATGATCTCACACGTGCTGCGCTACGCTTGGATCCCGCTCATGGCCATTGTACTGGCCGTGCTGGTCAGCGTGTTCAGCAGCCTCATCCCCGTTCAGGTGGGACGCGCCTTCGACCTGGTGAGCTCCGGCGCCGGCAGCGCGGCCCTTTTGCGTTTGTCGCTGAGCATCCTGGCCGCGGGCATCGCCTACGGCGTGTCCATGCTCGGACGCAGCCTGTCCATGGAGATGCTGGCGCAGCTCCTGGAGCGCGACTCGCGCGACGAACTGTACCTCAGCCTGTTGGGCAAGAGCCTCACCTTCCACGGCCGGCAGCGCATCGGCGACATCATGGCGCGCGCTACCAACGACGTGCACATGCTTAACCTCCTGATCAGCCCGGCCCTGTGGATGATCCTGTCCGCTGCGTTGTCGCTCGTGGTACCGATTGCGATGGTGGCGCTGACCCTGCCCGGACCACTGCTGTGGACGCCGCTGCTGTTCGTGGTGGGCTTTGTCATCACTCTGCGACGCTACATGCAGCAACTGGAGCCGGTGGCGGGTGCCGTACGCGAGCAGTTCGGCCTGATGAACGCGCGCCTGGAGGAGACCATCGCCGGCATCGAGGTGGTCAAGGGCAGCGCCCAAGAGGCGCAAGAGCGACGCCTGTTTGCGCTGAACGCCGGCAAGTACCGCAATCTGTTCGTGCAGCAAGGCATGATCCAAGCGCGCTATCTGCCGCTGCTGGTCTTTAGCTTCAGCGTGGGCGCAGGGTTGCTGCATGCCCTGTGGCTTTTGCGCGCGGGCACGTTGAGCGTGGGCCAGGTGATCGCCTACATGGGGTTGCTGCGCCAGTTCGAGTTCCCGTCCTTCATCTCCATCTGGAGTTTCTCGCTGCTGCAACTGGCGATGGCGGCGGCACGCCGCATCCTGGAGCTCATCAACACGGAAACTGAGCTGGATGAGAACCCGCAGGGCTTGAGCACCAGCATGCGCGGCCAGATCGACTTTGAGCATGTGGGCTTTGGCTACGACGGCAACGACGTGCTGCACGACATCAGTTTCCGCGCTAACCCTGGCGAGACCGTCGCCAT
>CAYZKS010000376.1:0-2656 GCA_964478725.1 uncultured Anaerolineales bacterium | reverse complement strand
TCCCTGTACGAGGGCTTCGGCCTTCCCGTCCTGGAGGCTATGGCCTGCGGCACGCCGGTCGTGACAAGCAACATCGCCAGCTTGCCGGAGGTAGCTGGTGATGCAGCCCTGCTTGTCGACCCTACGGACGTTGCCGATCTTGAGAGGGCCATGCGGGCCATCCTCGCCGACGCCCAGTTGGCGGCGGCCTTGAGAGCCAAAGGAACAGCACGAGCCGCGTTGTTTTCCTGGGAGTCAACAGCCAGACACACACTGGCCGTCTATGATAGTGTCTTGAAGCGACAAGCCCTGGGCCGGACATAGAGCTGATCATCTTGGTGAGTGCTACCATGCAAAACGATGAAGAACCGAAAGATGCCAACGGATACCTGCAGCGGGGAGTACTGAGGAGTCGCCAGGGGCAACACAAAGCGGCCTTAAGCGATCTTGCGGAAGCCATCAGGCTCGACCCGCAGCTTGCCGAGGCCTATTACCAGCGTGGAAATGCCCGCTTCCGTTCGCGCGACGTGAAGGGGGCATACGATGACTATAGCAAGGCAATCGAGCTCAAGCCTGATTACGCCAATGCCTATAACAATCGCAGTGTGGCAAACTATATGTTGCATGACTACGACGAGTCTGTCAACGATGCTTCGCAAGCCATCCGCCTCCAGCCCGAGGACGCTGACCCCTACTTCAACCGGGCACGCTCCAAGAGCGCGTTGCGCAATGAGGGCGGCGCCCTGCGTGATATCAACACCGCCATCCGTCTGCGGCCGGATTATGCCGACGCCTACTTCCTGCGCTGTCTGGTGAGAAAGAGCCAGGGCAACATCGATGAGGCATTACGAGACGTGGACGCAGCCCTTGAGCTGGTTCCAGATCGCCGCAGCGCCTATGTGCTACGCGCTCGCCTCAAGCTGAGCAAGCGCATGAGGCTTAGCGCCCTCGCTGACATGATACAGGCCATCCGCCTGGCAACGAAGCGAGGGTAAACCCCTTGACAAACTGGCGCTCCCATGCTACACTTAGAAACTATCTCAAATCACCACATTTGTGGTATGATTATGTCTGGACACTAGCATAAGGAGGCTACGATGCCCAGACGAAAACGGGATACAGGCCCGTTGCCCCTGCCAACCATCTGGCAGGTATCAGACGATCTGTGGGCCAAGGTGGCGACGATACTCAGGGAATATGACCCACCAAGACGTACAGGGCGCAAGCGCATCGATCAGCGCCGTGCTCTGGACGGCATCATCTATCGCCTGCGCAGCGGCGTTCAATGGAACTACTTGCCGCGCGAGTTTGGCGATGACAGCTCAATTCACCGCACCTTCCAGCGCTGGGTTGCCCTCGGCATCTTCGAGCGCATCTGGGCCATCTTGGTCACCGATTGTGCGGAGCTTGGTGGCGTGGACTGGCAATGGCAGGCAGCAGATGCTGCCTTGAACAAGGCGCGCTTGGGGGGGACCTCGTTGGGCCCAACCCAACAGACCGCGGCAAGAACGGCGTAAAGCACAGCTTACTCGTCGAGCGCACGGGTGGCCCACTGGCCGTGGTCGTGGCGGCCGCCAATGTGCACGACACCAAGTTGCTCGCAGAGACACTGGATGCCATCGTTGTTGACCGCCCCCAGCCGACTGCGGAAGCGCCGCAACACTTGTCCCTCGATAAAGGGTATGACAATCCGACTGGCCACCAAGCGGTCGCTCAGCATGGATACATCCCGCACATTCGGCACATTGGCGAAGAAAAGCTTGATGACGAGCGAAAGGCACGCTACCCAGCGCGCCGCTGGGTGGTCGAACGCACACTGGGGTGGCTGAATCGCTGCCGCGCCATTCTGATTCGCTACGACAAGAAAGCACAGAACTACCTGGCGCTTCTCAAACTTGCCTGCGGGCTCCTCTGGTACCGCAGGTGTCATCAGTTATGTATTCTGAGATAGTTTCTAACGTTGGGAGTGGAGGCACCTTACTTGCGGGTTAATCGCTAGCTGGTGTATAATGCCACCATGAAAGCCGTCCGGCGGTTTGATAGCTACTGGCTCTTTGTGCTTGCCCTCTCAGCCTTCGCCGTCGCTCCTGTCCTGGCACCTGGTTACTTCTGGGGCGCCCATGATGCCCGCCATAGCGTGTACTTCCTGGTGGAATTCGACCGTTCCATGCAAGATGGCATTCTCTACCCCCGCTGGATGCCGGACTTCAACTTTGGCTATGGCTACCCCTTCTTCAACATCTATTCTCCCGCTGCCTTCTATCTGGGCGAAGCACTGCATCTGCTCGGTCTGGACTTCGTCGCTGCGGTGAAGGTTGTCTTTGCCCTGGGCTTTGTTCTTTCTGGCCTTGCCATGTACCTCTATGCCCGCCGACTTCTGGGCAGCCGCGCTGCCGCCCTTGCTGCTGCCATCCTCTACATCTATGTGCCATACCACCTCGCTGATGTGTTCCTGCGGGGAGCGCTGGCCGACTCGTTCGCATTCGTTTTCTTCCCCTTGATTCTTTGGGCATTCCACAATCTCATCGAGCGCCCGCGGGCGGCGTCGCTCATGGTCGCGGCAGCTAGCCTGGCTGGCCTGCTTTTCACCCATTACACCGTTGCCCTGCTCTTCTTGCCGTTTCTTGGCCTCTACATTCTTGTTCTCATTGTCAGCAGCCATCGCGCTGCTGTGCAA
>CAYZKS010000375.1:0-2690 GCA_964478725.1 uncultured Anaerolineales bacterium | reverse complement strand
CTTGGAGGAACGATGACCCGAGGACCCAAGCCCCAGTATGCTATCACGTTAACAACCGAACAAGAGCGCGCCCTGCGTCGACTGGTCGCTGCCCACCGTAGCCCCCAACAGCAGGTGCGGCGCGCCAAGATCGTCTTGGCCGCCCATGACCACCCGCAATGGAGCAACCAACAGATTGCCCACGCGGTGCCGTGCACCGACCGCTGTGTGCGGAAATGGCGTCGCCGTTGGGTCGAAACCCAGCATGTGGAAGACCTGCCGCGTCCCGGCGCGCCGCGGCGTTTTTCCCCCTGAGGTACGCGCCGCGGCGACGGCCTTGGCGTGCAGCCTGCCCCAAGACCGCGGCCAGCCCCTGAGCCGCTGGAGTCTGGCCGAGATTGCCACCTGCTTGGTCAGGCAGGGGTGGGTCTCCCGGATCGCAGCGAGCACCATCGGGCGCTGGTTTGCGGCCGAGAAGCTCAAACCATGGCGCTACCACCAGTGGCAGCACCTGCTCGACGCGCACGCGTTTCTGGAGCGTGCCCGTCCGGTGCTGCAGTGCTATGCACAGGCCAAGGCGCTGCTGGCACAAGGGATCTGGGTCGTGTGCGTGGATGAGAAGACCTCGCTCCAAGCCCGCCAGGGGGAGCAAGCCCCGCGCGCTGCCCAGCCGGGACATCCGGTGCTGGTCTCGCCACGCTACGTGCGGCGAGGGGCCCTGCAACTGTTTGCTGGCCTGAGCGTCGCCGATGGATGCGCCTACGGGCAGACCGCCGAGCGGAAACGCTTCGTGGACTTTCAGGACTTTCTGCGCCACGTTATCCTTCCAGAGGCCTTACGGCGGGGCGTGCACACGCTGCGGCTGATTCTAGACAACGGCTCGACGCACGCGCCGAAGCGGCTGGAGCAATGGGTGCAAGGGTACCTGGCGAGTCAGGGATGGTCGCTGAGGGTCGAGGTGCTGTGGTTACCAAAGAATGCCTCCTGGCTGAATCAGATCGAAATCTGGTTCAGTGTATTGCAGCGCAAACTGTTGACACCGGTTCATTGGGACAGCCTGGACGCGTTGGCCCAGGGTATTGGGGCGTTTATCAGGCACGCGAACCAGTCCCCGAAGCCCATTCGATGGACCTACACCGTCGAAAAGCTCGAGCAGAAACTCGGAACGATCTAATGCAAAGCTGTACTAAGAGCCTATCCGAATAACCCTGAAGCACGAAAGGCAATCAAGGCACAGGCGAAATGCAAGAACGCGATGTAGTTGTCCGGCTTCTTCTCCCAGCGAATCAGAATGCGCCGGAAACGGTTGAGCCAACTATGGGCGCGCTCGACTACCCAGCGCCGCGCGCGGAAACCGGCCTCGCGCTTGAGGGCTTGGGCTTCTTCGCCGCGCCCTCGGATATGCGCTGTGAACCCGAACTCGACCAAGATGTCGCGCACTTCCTGGTAGGCATAGCCCTTATCCAGACACATCCCTTGCGGTTGGGTGGCGGTCGGCTCCGGTCGGTCCACCACCAGGCTGCCAAGGGTGTCACGCACCAGTTTCATGTCGTGGCGATTGGCGCCATCCACAGCCAAGCCGACCGGTACGCCGTGCCCTTCCGTCAACAGGCTGCGTTTGACGCCTGCCTTGCCGCGGTCAGTAGGATTGGGACCGGTTTTTCCCCCCGCCCAGCGGCGCTTTGGTCATCGCCCCGTCCATGCTCAACCAGTCCCAGTCGATGCCTTTCAGTTCATCAAAGCACGCGACACCGTCTTGCCACAGCCTCAGAAAGACGCCACTCGCTACCCATTCCTGAAAGCGATCATGGGCCGTCGAATGGGCTACCAGTTCCGTCTGGTCGAGGGCCTGCCATTGGCAACCCGTGCGCAAGACATAGAAGATGGCATCCGCACAAGCCCGATCCGACTGGCGCGGGCGGCCACCGCCAAAGCGGTGGGTGTTCACATGCACGGGCAAAAGAGGCTGCAATACCTCCCACAGCGTATCCGAGATGCGAAAGCCCGTCGTCGTCCGGTTATTCACTGCGCGGGCACGAACGCGTTTGGTGCTCTGTTTCTTACTCATGCCCATCAGCATACCATCAAATCAGTTATTCGGATAGGCTCTAAGTCCTTAACAGCGCGAGGTACTCATGCCTATTCCCCAAGACCCCTTCCTTTGGGCTTTTGTCGCCATGTGTGGACTTTTGGCCTCAACCGCGATTGTGAGCGGCACGAGATTGGGCAGATGCCCTCCCTTCGGCTTCATGATCGTGTCGGTCTGGGAGTTGGCACGCGTGATACTCGTTCTGCCCATATGTCCCCAACCTCGATTCGACATCGGCGGCTGGAATTGGGCTGCTGGCGCCGTTAGTCGCGCGTCCGCGTTCGTATTCGCTTCCGCTGCCCTATCCATCAAGCCGTGGGCTGCCCCGGACGAGAGTATGACTCTCAGGACCACCGGTCTCTATGGCGTCGTCAGGAACCCTGTCTATCTTGCAGACATTCTTATCTCGCTTGGCTTCGCGATAGGGTTCGGCTCGATCATCGGCGTCGCTTTGATTCCGGTGTGGTGGGCTGGATTTCTACTCATCGCCCTGATCGAGGAACAGAGCCTAGAACGCGTGCTGGGGCAGTCCTACCTTGATTACAGGCAGAAAGTGAGGGGACGGATAATACCAGGGTTACCTATCTGATGATCCATCCGGCGGCATGTATCGGTCATGGTG
>CAYZKS010000374.1:0-2712 GCA_964478725.1 uncultured Anaerolineales bacterium | reverse complement strand
GACGACCACGTCGTGGACCTGTTGCTGGATTCGGCGGCCATGGGCGTGAACGTCGTGGAGCGCGAGGGCATCTCCTTCAGCCACCCCGCGCGCTTCATCCTGGTGGGCACGATGAACCCCGAAGAGGGGGAGCTGCGCCCGCAACTGCTGGACCGCTTTGCGCTGTGCGTGGAGATCAAGAGCATCCCAGAACCCGCACAGCGGGTGGAGATCCTGCGCCGGCGCATTGCTTACGAACAGAACCCCGCCCAGTTCTACCATCGCTGGCAGCCGCAAGAGCGGGCCCTGTCGCAACGCATCGGGCAGGCGCAGCGCCTGCTTCCGCAGGTGGCCTATGACGAGCGAGACCTGACGGCCATCGCCGAACTCACTTCCGAGATGCAGGTGGATGGCCATCGCGCGGACATTGTGATCCTGAAGGCTGCCCTGGCGCAGGCCGCCTTTGAGGGCCGGCAGGGCATTCGCGAGGTGGATATCCTGCAAGCGGCCGAGCTGGCCCTGCCCCATCGTTTCAAGAAAAAGCCCTTCCAGGAAACCGAGCTGCAATTCGAGCGCCTCGAGAAGAGGCTGGAACTGTCCCGCGCTGATGTGTGCATTGACTCCGAGGTGCAGGCCTTGCCCGAGGACGTAAAAAAAAAGCCCCTGACTCTGACGCCATAAGCACAAACGTGCCAGGCGCCGGCACGCCCCTCAGAGGCCATCTGGCGGATGGCATGCCGTTGGCTTACATCCGCCAGGCGGATATGCCCGTCCCCATCGGTCCCACCTTTCGTCCGCGTCGTCTGCAAACACCCCTCGACCGCATGGTGCGGCAGGGCCACGGCAAGCGCAGCTTCACGCGCACCGACCGCAAGCGCGGGCGCTACATCAGCCACCGCGATGCGCGGGGAGAGTACTCTGACATTGCCTTTGATGCCACGGTGCGCCAGGCCGCGCCCTACCAGGTGAGCCGCCCGCGCGGCGAGATGGCCTTTTCCGTGGTGGACAGCGACCTGCGTCGCAAGGTGCGCATCCGTCGCGCCGGCAACCTGATCCTGTTCGTGGTAGACGCCAGTTGGTCCATGGCCGCGGCGGAACGCATGCAGGCCACCAAGGGCGCCATCCTGTCGCTGCTGCACGACGCCTACCAGAAACGAGACCAGGTCGGCCTGGTTACCTTCCAGAAAGAGAGCGCCAACCTTGTGTTGCAGCCCACTTCCAGCGTCGAGCTGGCCAAAAAGGCCCTGCAGGACATGCCCGTGGGCGGCAAGACTCCGCTTTCTGCCGGCCTGCTGCTGGCGCATGAGGTGCTGGCGCGCGAACGCCGTAAGAACCCGGAGGTGATGCCGCTGCTGGTATTGCTCACCGACGGAGCCGGCAACGTCTCGATGACCGGGCTGCCCGCGCACGAAGAGGCCTTGCGCGTGGCGGGCCTGATCCGGCGCAGCAGCGTGCGCGCGGTGGTGGTCAACACGGAGCACGAATCGTTGGACCGCGGGCTGGCGCGCCAGTTGGCCGACAAGATGGGCGGGCAGTGCTACACTTTGCGCGAGCTGGGCGCGCAAGAACTGTACCACACCGTGCGCGATGAATTGCATGCATAGGAGGAACGATGATCGAAGGAGTACAAGCGCGCAAGCTGCGATTGATCCCGGACGAGCGCGGTTTCCTGCTGGAGATGTTTCGCAGCGATTGGCCCGAGTATGAAAAGTTCGGCCAGGCCTACATCACGGCGGTCTACCCCGGCGTGGTCAAGGGCTGGCACTACCACAAGATCCAGACCGACCACTTTGTGTGCGTCGCGGGCATGGCCAAGGTCGTGCTGTACGACGGGCGCGAGGGCTCGCCCACCCACGGCGAGGTCAACGAGTTTTTCATGGGGCCACTCAACCCCATCATGCTCACCATCCCCAAGGGCGTCTTCCACGGCTTCAAGGGCATCAGCCAGGAGATGGCGTTGATCGTCAACGTGCCCAGCGAGCTCTACAACTACCAGCAGCCGGACGAGTACCGCCTGCCAGCGCACACCAACGAGATTCCGTATGACTGGGGAAGGAAGGACGGATAGGTACTGAGTTGCCAGTTGCCGGTTTCCAGTTACCAGTGGGCAGTTGGCCGTTGGCGGTTGGTTGTGGCGACTTCAGTCGCTCCTGGGCGCTCAGAGCAGTTGGCCTTGGCGCTGGGTAGTGGCGACTTCAGTCGCTCCTGGGCGCTCGGAGTACTTGGCCCCTGGCGCTTGGTAGTGGCGACTTGACTTGCCGGGGCCGGGAAATGCGCGTACAATGCGATCCAGAAAGCAGCGCAGCCCCGCCCGGTCAAGCCTACCGCTGCGAGCGACGCCGGAACGGGCCACAGTGCCGTCTCGCTCGCAGAAAAAGGGCGGCGAAGTGCCTCGTCGAGGCTTCGGCTGCCCGCTGACGCGGGTCAGGAGAGGGGCAAAGCAGCCAAAACGGAGTCAATCGCCTTCCGGATAGCCGCAATCGGGCCTGGCGTCAGCCGCTGGTACGCAAGCAGACTGCCAAATGTCAGCTTCACGCCTCTCGCATGGCCGTTTGCGAGCGACAAGGCGGTTTCTGGCATAGGCGTCTCGCTCGCAAGCGGTCAAGAGGATGCGTTATGGAAAGCGATGCACTGAACGTGTACCTGAGCAAGGCGAGAATGTCAGCCACACGTCAGTATAGTAACCTGCGGAGCCAGTAGCAATGCTCTCAATGCCCTTCGGGGCACTGAAAC
>CAYZKS010000373.1:0-2720 GCA_964478725.1 uncultured Anaerolineales bacterium | reverse complement strand
GGGGCAGGGTTTGACCTTGGCCCGGTTTGCGCGTATCATCTCGACCGTGTGAACATGGAGATTCGACCGATGGAGGTGCGCGAGTGTTTCCCAGATCTCAAATACCGCTTGCGCTAGCGGCAATGGCTGCTCTACTGCTTGGCGCATGCAGCTCCCAACCGACCGCGACGCCCAGGCCCACTGAGCGGCCCAAGAAGTGGAGCAACCCTCCACCCATGAGCATCAACCCGGACAAGACGTACTATGCCACATTTCAAACTGCCAAGGGTGACATCCGGGTGCAGCTGTTCGCCAAGCAGGCACCGAAGACCGTCAACAACCTGATCTTTCTGGCTCGCGCCGGGTTCTACGACAATACTACCTTTCACCGCGTGCTGAAGGACTTTATGGCCCAAGGTGGTGATCCGACGGGTACAGGCTCTGGAGGACCAGGCTACCGCTTTGAGGATGAGATTGACCCCAGCCTCCAGTTCGACCGTGCGGGCTTGCTGGCCATGGCCAATGCCGGCGCGAACACCAACGGCAGCCAATTTTTCCTCACGTTTGTGCCCACTCCTTGGCTGGACGGCAATCATACCATCTTTGGCCAGGTCGTCTCTGGCATGGATGTACTGCTCTCGCTAGGCCTGCGCGATTCGCAGACGGCCACAGGTCCCGGCGAACTGCTCAAGACGGTGGTGATTGAAGAGCAGTAAGGGCCTGGCCCGGCACAGCAGGCGGGTTTGTGGGTGGCAGCAAACTGTGCTATGCTTTCGGTTTGTGCGAGAGGATTCTCAGGAGGATGGACACTACATGAAGTACGTCTTGCGCTGGACCAAACTTGCGCTTGCCGTCGCGATGCTGGGGCTTGTGCTGCCGCGCAGGTCCATGGCATACCTGGACCCAGGAACGGGCAGCTACATGCTGCAGATGCTGATTGCCCTGCTCGTGGGCGGTGCCTTTGCAGTCAAGGTCTTCTGGAGAAGGATCATCGCCTTCATTAAACGCCAGCCTCCCCCTGCTCCCGATCCTCAGCAAGAACCGCCGGAAAATGAGCACCAGCAAGACGCTTGAGAGCTCGTTCCGAGACCCAAGCGGGTTTCTCTTTCTTAGAGACGGTACGCTCTACCGCCAGGTCAATGCTTCCTACCGGGAGCACTATGACCACCTCATGACGTCCGGCCTGTATGCCGAGCTGACACGCCAGGGACTGCTGGTACAGCACGAGGAGACGGGCGTCGATGCCGAGTTGCCCGATCGCTCCTACAAGGTCGTACGGCCGGAGGTCGTGGGCTTTGTCTCGTACCCGTACGAGTGGAGTTTCAGCCAGCTCAGGGACGCCGCCCTGGTCACGCTGCGCGTGCAGCAGGTGGCGATGCAGCACGGCATGACACTCAAGGACTGCAGCGCCTACAACATCCAGTTCTGGCGCGGGCTCCCCGTGCTGATTGACACGCTTTCCTTCGAACGCTACCGCGAAGGCCAGGCATGGGTGCCGTACAGGCAGTTCTGCCAGCACTTCCTGGCGCCGCTGGCGCTGATGGCTTTGACGGACATCCGCCTCGGCCAGTTGCTGCGCGTGTACATTGACGGCATTCCACTGGACCTGGCGAGCGCTCTGTTGCCGGGCCGCACGCGGCTGTCGCCGGCGCTGCTCTCGCACATCCACCTGCATGCCAAGAGCCAAGAGCACTATGCGGATCGTGCCGTGGACACTAGCGCGCGCAAGATGCCGCGCCTTGCCTTCCTTGGTCTGGCAGACAACTTGGAGTCTGCCGTTAAAGGACTCAAGTGGGCGCCGCGTGGCGACTGGGCTGATTACTACGCCGAAACGAACTACTCGGATACAGCCCTCCAGGCCAAAAGGCGCTTGGTGGACGAGTTCGTGCGCCAGGCAAACCCCGCCACGGTCTGGGATCTGGGTGCGAACACAGGCAGGTTCAGTCGCATCGCTGCTGCGCTCGGGGCGCAGACTGTGTCTTTCGATTCCGACCCTGCCTGCACAGAAGCGAACTACCGCGAGTGTGTGGAGAAGCACGAGACTCGCATTCTTCCCCTCTGGCTTGATCTGACCAATCCCAGTCCAGGCATTGGCTGGCACAATCGCGAGAGGATGTCTTTGGTCGACCGTGGCCCTGCGGATGCAGCCTTGGCGTTGGCCTTGATCCACCACCTGGCCATTTCGAACAACGTACCTTTTGCTCGTCTGGCCGAGTTCTTCGCCCAGGTGTGCCGTAGTCTGATCGTGGAGTTTGTTCCCAAGAGCGATTCTCAGGTGCAGAAGCTGCTTGCCTCTCGAGAGGACGTCTTCGCCGACTATGCTCAGCCGGCGTTCGAAGAGGCGTTTGGCAGGTGCTTTGACATCCAGAGAGTGGTTCAGATCGACGACTCCGAGCGCACGCTCTACCTGATGGCGCGCAAATGATGAAGAAACCGATCAGCGTCCATCCGTTCCTCTTTGCGGCTTATCCCGTTCTGTTTCTGTACGCGCACAACATCCGCAGCGCTACCCTCGGCGACGCGCTGACTTCCATGGCCCTGGCGCTGGGACTTGCGCTTGTGCTATGGGCGGTGCTCGGCCTGGTGCTTCGCCACGCCCAAAAGGCGGCCATCGGCGCCTCGATGCTCCTGGTGCTGTTCTTCTCCTACGGGCATGTGCACAGCATCATTGACGGCATAGTAGTTCGCGGGGTGGATCTCAGCCGGCCCAGGTATCTCTTGGCGCTCTGGGCCTTGCTGGC
>CAYZKS010000372.1:0-2732 GCA_964478725.1 uncultured Anaerolineales bacterium | reverse complement strand
AGTCGGAGCTGCAGGCGCTGCAGAACGCCTACCTGGATGCGGTGGAGGGGGGCGAAACCCGCGTGGCCATCGTGTCCGGCGACGCGGGTGTGGGCAAGTCACGGCTGCTGTACGAGTTCCTGAACTGGGCGGAGCTGCGGCCGGAGCGCTTTTGGCTGTTTAAGGGTCGCGCGCGCTCGGAGACGCAGGGCGTGGCCTACTCCGTGTTTCGCGACGTGTTTGCGAACCGCTTTGAGATCCTCGAGAGCGACAGTGCTGCCACGGTCCTGGAGAAATTCCGCGCGGGGATGCGGGGCTTCCTGGAAGAGGATCGCGCCGACCTGGTGGGGCAGTTGGCGGGCTTTGACCTGCGCGCCGCAGGCAGCCAGGCGGTGGCGAACCTGCTGGGTGACGCCGCTTTCGCACCACTGGCGACGGCGTACTTGCTCAACTACCTGCGCGCCATGGACGCCCAACAGCCGCTGCTGATGCTGCTGGAGGACCTGCACTGGGCGGACGACAGCTCGCTGAGCCTGATCGACCGCATCGTGACCGAGATTCCGCAAGCCAAACTGCTGTTGGTGTGCCCGGCGCGGCCCGCGCTGTTCGAGCGCCGCCCCAACTGGGGGCAAGGGCGCGAAGCCTACGTGCACCTGGCGCTGAAGCCGCTTTCGCGCCGTCACAGCCGCGCGCTGGTGCAGGAGATCCTCAAGAAGGCCGACCACGTCCCGGATGAGCTCAGCGACCTGGTCACCGAGGGCGCCGAGGGCAACCCCTTTTACGTGGAAGAGCTGATCAAGATGTTGATCGAGGAAGGCGTGATCGCCGCCAACCAGCAGCCCTGGCGCGTGGAGCTGCCGCGGCTAAAAGGGCTGCGCGTCCCGCCGACGCTGACGGGGGTGTTGCAGGCGCGTCTGGACAGCCTGCCGCTTCCGGCCAAAGACGTGTTGCAGCGCGCCTCGGTGGTCGGACGTGTCTTCTGGGACGGGGCGGTGGCGGCGCTGGCGCCCGCGCAAACCCCCGCCACTGCGCAGGTCGCCCCCATGCTGGACGTGGTGAGCCAGCGCGAGCTGGTCTTCCTGCGTGAGCAGTCCTCGTTTGCCGGCGCGCAAGAGTACGTGTTCAAGCACCTGATCCTGCACGACGTGACCTACGAGACGGTGTTGCTGAAGCTGCGCCGCACCTACCACAAACAAGTGGCGCAGTGGTTGGAGGCCAACGCCGGCGAGCGCGTGGGCGAATACGCGGGCCTGATCGCCGGGCACTATGAGCGCGCGGGCGAGGGCATGCTGGCGGCGCGCTGGCTGCAACGCATGGCCACGGATGCGCTCGCAGCCGGCGCGGCTTACGAGCTGGTGCGCGCCTGCGAGCGCGCCCTGACGCTGCTGCCCGAGGAGGACAAGGCTCTGCGCGCCGAGTTCCTGGCGCGGCTGGGCGAAGGGCGCAGCTCGCTGGGCGACGTCGTGGCGGGCAAACGCGACCTCACGGCCGCGCTGGCCCTGGCTCGCGAGGTGGGCGAGCTCAAGACCGCAGCCTACGCGGCCAGCGCGCTGTCTCAGTTGGCTTACTGGGAAGGCAAGCTGGACGAAATGGAAGCCCCTGCGACCGAAGCGCTCGAGCTGGCCAAGGCCTGCGGCGACACGTACTCGCAAGCGGTGGCGCTGCTGTGGTACTCCAATGCGCTGTACCTGTACAGGCACGATCTGGAGCTGGGCCGTCGTCATCTCCAGGAGAGCCAGGCCCTTTTTCAGGAGACCGGACGCTACTGGGGGGTCGCGGCCTGTCTCAACAACCTGGGCGAGACCTACCGCGAGCAGGGGGACCTGGCCGCTGCGGCCAGTTACTACGAACAAGCGCTGGTGGTCCGTCGTCAGTGCGGCCATCGCAGGGGCGAAGCCATCACTCTACTGAACCTGGGAGAAGTCGCTGCGGCCCGCAGCGATCTCGCCTCGGCCGTGCGCTACCATCAGGAGGGGCTGACCATCGCCGGCGAGATCGGGCACCGCCCGGTCATGTGGTTTTGTGAGGCCGCGCTGGGCCACGACGCGGCCGCACTCGGAGACCTGGCATCTGCGCGACAACACCTGCAACGGGCGCTGGCCGGAGGCCTGGCAGGGCAGGCCTTGGCGACGCAGCTATGCGCGCTGGTTGGCTTTGCACGCCTGAAGGCGCTGACCGGGGAGCCTGCAGGCGCAGCCGAGTGGCTGGGGTTGGTCCTCGCGCATCCGTCCTGCGACGTCGACGTGCAGCCCAGGGCCGACGCGCTGCTGGCGAGGCTGCGCGAGGCGCTTCGACCAGAGGAGCTCGAGGCTGCGCTCACGCGCGGGGCCAAGCTGACGCTGGACGAAGTGGTGGCGCAGGTTCTGCGCGAAACGTCATGAGCCGGTAGGGGCGAGGCATTCCGTGTCGGGTGCCTCCCCCGTTGGGTCTGGCAAGCGCACCGGATCTGGCTCCAGGCGAGAATCACTGGGAATGCCTCGCCCACAGACGTTGGTCGGAGGTAGCCTTGATCTGTCCAAAATGCCACTTGGATTGTCCGTCCGACTTTGACTTTTGCCCGCGCTGCGCTGCGCCCCTGTACGTAATCTGCCCGCAATGCGGCTTCCGCGCGCCCGCGGACTTTCAGTTCTGCCCCAAGTGCGCCACGGCGCTGGCCGCGCCGGCGGTGTCGGCGGAGCGCGACACCCAGGCCATGCTCAGCCACGCCATCCAGCGCCTGATCCCGGCGCAACTGGCGCAGCGCCTGCTGGCCA
>CAYZKS010000371.1:0-2739 GCA_964478725.1 uncultured Anaerolineales bacterium | reverse complement strand
ATGCGGTATTCTGCGGGCAGGTAAGACGAGAAACAAGCGCGAGTCCACAAGGCCAACAGATCGAACGGATCAGTTATTCGAAAGGAGGTGACAAGCTGACACGATACAAGAGTTGGTTCATCCCTCCTGCAACAGATGCAGGCCTATCTACCTGATACTGTGTCGGACTGGGAGTTGATCTAAGAGACGCGGTACGAGTCAACCCATCAATTCAATGCCCGCACGGGCTTCCGTGCAAACAATCTACCACCCAATTCTATCTAATCTAAACCTAGATTTCGCACCTTGAAAACTGAATAGCGAGCCAAGATGCGCAGATGCTCGATCTGTGGCAGAATGAGCGGGTCAAAACTCGATTTTGCCGGAGCAGCTGCGCATGAACAAGCAGACCACCAAAGCGGCTTGGACGCGGGTCATCGTCTGGCTCGTGTGGTTCCTGGTCATATTGGTCGCCCTCGGGCCGAGCGCCAACCCAGTCACACCGCCGTCAGACACCCCGCTCTTGGGCATCGCGAGCCATGACGCCGGGCGGTCCGGCCCGGTGTTTCCGTGGCAGGCGACCACCCGCTGGAAGAAATGGGCCCTGCACAAGTATCGGGTCTGGCAGGCTGCCCGGCGCCGGGCGCAACGGGCGGCCCAGTTGGCCCGCTTGGCGCGGCAGGGTGTACTGACGATGGCGCACGTCGTGGACTGGCTGACGGCCCGCCAGGTACGCTACCAGTTGGGTGCCTTGCCCGTGCTGTATGCGTTGTTGGAAACCCTCCAGGTGCGGCAGATCATCAATCGCCATTGTCCGACCGCGGCGGAGGTCGACCACGGTACGGTGGCCCTGGTGCTGGTGCTGAACCGGCTGCTGTTGCCGCTGCCGCTCTACCAGATCACGGACTGGGTCGGCCAGACCGTGCTGGTGGCGGTCTTGGGTGTCCCGGCGCACAAGTTCAACGATGACCGCCTGGGCCGCACGCTTGACGCCTTGTACCCGCACCTGGGCGCGATCTGGCTCGAGATTGTCGAGGTGGCCTTGCAGAAAACCGGCGTCGACCTGTCGGTCATCTTCTATGATGTGACCGCCTGCGTGGCGCAGGGCCGTTTTGCGGAAAGCCAGTTGATTGACTTCGGCTTTGCCCACAACACCCCCAGCAACAAGCGTAAGCTCAAGCTGGGCCTGGATGTGGCGGCCGATGGCAACCTGCCCTTGCTCTATCAGGCCTGGTCGGGCCGCACCGCCGACCAGGCGACTGTAGAGACAAACCTGAACAACCTGGCGGACTGGTTGCGCCAGCACGGCCAGCCCTTGCAGGATACCCTGGTGGTGGGCGACCGCGCCATGCTGGACGCCGAAATCGCCTTGCTCTATGACCGCTGCGGCTTGCGCCACTTGACCGGCCTCAAAGCCGCCACCCCCGCCCTCAAGACCCTCATCGCGGCGTGGTCGGATGCCCAAATCGCGGCGTACCCCCTCGAGGACGGGCCGGATCCGCAGTATTGGGGCCGGGGCTGCCAGGTCACCTTCACCCATGCGGGCCAAACCACCGTCCACAAAGGTCTGGTTGTGGTCGCGGGCCCCTTGCGTGACCAACTGCGCCAGACGCGGCAAGCTGAGTTGGCGCAGGTGGAGACGGCCCTCGCGCAACTCAGAGACCAGCTGGGCCAGCCACGCCTGCGGTCGGTCAAGGCCGTGCAACGCCGGGTTAACGCCCAACTGCGCGCATCCAAAGTCGCCCAGTTCCTGGAGGTCACGGTTTATGCCACGCCCACCGGCCAGGTCAACCTCGTGTGGCAGCGCAACGCAACGGCGCTGGCCCAGGCTGAGCGGGGCGATGGCCGCTACCTGCTGGTCACCAACGATTGGTCGCTCGCCCATCACGAGATGTTGCGGTTGTACCGGCAGAAGGATGGGGTGGAGAAATGCTTCCACATCTGCAAAGACGATCTGGCCGTCTCGCCCCTCTATCTGCACCAGGATCAGCGCATCGCCACCATGCTCTTTGTCAACATGCTGGCCTTGCTGGCCTACACCGTACTTCAGCGCCAGGTGCGGCAACAGGGCCTCCAGATCACGACCCGGCGCTTGATCCAACGGTTGGAACCGCTGACCCTGATTGAGACGCACTGCTGGGATGGTAGCACACTGCGCCGCCTGGCCCACGTGGAGCCCGACCTGCTGGCCTTGCTCCACTTGGTGGCCGTGGCGTTGGACGAGTTGGTGCAAACCGCCGCCCCCACAACCCAACCGTACCATTTACTCGCCGCAGGATATCCGGCGCCGGAACGCTTACTGCCAGACCCGCGGCTGGGTTGAGCCGGTGCAGCCGGGAGGGCGCAGTACGCCCACTGCCCAGCGCAAGGGCGCTCCGGTGGGGCAACGGCGCGGCGGCGCAGTCTTTTTACCCGGCATCCAGGCGGAGCAGCCCGACACAAGGCCCTTGCGTCACACTGCCGCCGCGCCTGTGGTCTTTCTATTCGATTCGTAAGGTGCGAAATTTAGGCTTAGATGCAGTGCGCTTGTCAAGGATCTTCGGGGAAGTGCCTGTGTATGGCTTCAGAAGAGGGCTCTTTGCAGCGAGTGCGCTTTCGACTTGGATATACTTCCTTAACTCTCGGAATTTTATGATCTTGAGCCACCATTCAAAGCAAGCCAGACCAGCATATTCTGATAACACACCGATTGAGTATGTGGTCGCGGCGACGATCGCAGCAAATAAGCTGCCAACTGCTGCCCCTACTGGCTGCTGAGAG
>CAYZKS010000370.1:0-2746 GCA_964478725.1 uncultured Anaerolineales bacterium | reverse complement strand
CCTCACGTCGCGCCCGGATAGACCACGCTGCCTGGACGTAGCATCGCCCCTCGTGGGCGTCCTGACGGGCGCGAGGCCCGATACTACCAGTGAGCAGATGTAGCATCGCCCCTCGTGGGCGTCCTGACGGGCGCGCGGCCCCATACAACGCAGGTCCGGCTGTAGCATCGCCCCTCGTGGGCGTCCGGACGGGGACCGCGCCGGCACGGGGGACGCGCACAAGGCCCGATACTACGCAGGTCCGGATGTAGCATCGCCCCTCGTGGGCGTCCGGACGGGCACCGCGCCGGGACGGGGCACCCTGTCTGACGCAGGGCGAGCGGCCTTGCTTGCCGCAAGACTGACGCAAGGCCCGATACTACAGCTAGACGCATCCCCAGGGCGAATCATACCGCAACCCTACTTTCGGCCGGTGACAACCATACTCCCTGCCTGCTACAATGGGGCCAGATTTGGTGGGAAGCCTCCCCGGCTTCCCCAAACGCTGGGAAGGACGGCAGATGAATGCGCTACCGCATCGCCATGCAGGGCAAGCTCGACGCCAGTTGGTCACAATGGTTCAGCGGCATGCGGCTCGTGCAGCGCCAGACGCCCGGCGGCGCCTGGGTTACCACGCTGGACGGGAAGCTGGCCGATCAGTCCGAGCTCCGCGGCGTGCTGACCCGGCTGCTGGATCTGAACATAACCCTGTTGGCTGTGGAGCGGCTCGAAGACAATGGAGGGATGAGCACATGCAAGAGACGAGAAAGCTGAACGCAGTTGCGGAATGTGTCCTGGAGGCCCAAGGGCTGCACAAATCCTACGGCAGGGTGCAGGCTTTGCGCGGCGTGGACCTGCAGGTGCGGCGCGGGGAGATCTTTGGCTTCCTCGGCCCCAACGGGGCGGGCAAGACCACCACCATCCGCTGCCTGCTGGACATGATCCGTCCCGACAGCGGTATGCTGCGCGTGCTGGGCCTGGACCCGCAGGCGCAGCCCGTGGCCGTGCAGGCGCGCACGGGCTACCTGCCTGGCGAGATGCAGTTCTACGACAACTGGAACGCCGAGCGCCAGTTGCGCTTCTTCGGCGACATGCGCAACGGCCGCGGCGACTGGGCTTACGCGCGCCAGCTTGCCGCGCGCCTGCAGCTCGACCTGCGCACGCCCATCAAGAACCTGTCCAAGGGCAACAAGCAAAAGATCGGCGTGGTGCAGGCGCTGATGCACCGCCCCGAGCTGCTGCTCCTGGACGAGCCTACCGCGGGCCTGGACCCGCTGATGCAGCAGGAGGTGCTCGCCCTGCTGCGCGAGGCCAACGCCGCCGGAGCCACGGTCTTTTTCAGCTCGCACATCATGAGCGAGGTCGAGAGCGTGGCCGGACGTGTGGCCATCATCCGCGTGGGCGAGATCGTGGAAGTGGCCGAGACGGGCGAGCTCACGCATCGCGCCCTGCGCACGCTGACCGTGCGCTTCAAGCGCGCGGTGGATGTTACGGCGCTGCAGGGCCTGCCGGGCGTGCAGCTGCTGTCCGCAGTCCCGCAGGGGTCTGCGGAGCCGGGCCCCACCCACATCGTGTTGCGCGTCATGGGCGACATGCAGCCACTGATGACAGTGTTGGGCGGGTTGCCCGTGCTGGACCTGGAGAGCACGCGCCCCACCCTGGAAGAGGCCTTCCTGGCCTACTACGAGCGATAACTCAAGCACGGCGCCTGCCAGATGGCAGGCGCCACATTACCGGATTGGATGTCCGGAAAGGAGAGATAGTCATGAAACGCATTTTCACCACCCTGCGCCATACCCTGTACCGCTTCCGCGGCCAGATCCTGGGCTGGGGCCTGGGACTCGCCGCCCTGGGACTGATCATAGTGCCCTTCTACGGCGTGTTCGGTGCGCGTCAGGAAGAGTTCAAGCGCATGATCGAGAACTACCCCAAGGAGTTCCTGGCCTTCTTTGGCGCGGACCCGACCAGCGTCCTGACGCCCGAGGGGTATATCGGCATGTACGCCTTTTCCATGCTGCCGGTGATCATCGGCATCTTTGCCGTGATGGCGGGCAGCGGGCTGCTGGTCGCCGATGAGGAGCACGGGCGGCTTGATCTGATCGTGGCCCACCCCGTTGGGCGCAGCGCCCTGTTCTTCGGGCGCGCCCTGGCGCTGGCGGCCGCTGCGGCCGGCATCATGCTCGTGGCCTGGCTGGGCTTCTGCCTGCCCTTGGGCGCCTCGCACATGGGGCTGACCTGGGGCCAGATGGCGCTGCCCTTCCTGCCGCTGTTGGCGCAGACCCTGGTCTACGCCGCCCTGGCGCTGCTGCTGAGCATGCTGCTGCCCTCGCGCAGCCTGGCGGCGACGCTGGCGGGCCTGGTGATGGTGGCCAGCTACATGCTCTCGTCGCTCTCGTCCCTGGACGCGCGCCTGGCGGCCGTGGCTCGCTGGCTGCCCTACGCCTACTATGACGGAGCCCGCGCGATCCACAACCTCAACTGGGCCTGGCTACTGGGCCTGCTGGCCTGCAGCGCCGTCATGACGCTCCTGGCCTGGCAGCTTTTCCTGCGCCGCGAGATTCGCGTCAGCGGCGAAGGCAGCCTGCGCCTGCCCGCGCTGCCCCTGCTGGGCAAGCGCAGCGCCTGAGGCTGACCCCCAAACCTGGTTTCCTGAGCTCCCCAGAGTGCGGGGGACCTTCGGGAAACCAGGTTTCGCATTCCCAAACCTGGTTTGTTGTCTTCAAACCAGGTTTGTAGTGCTCCCCAGAACAAGTCCCTTCCCGCGAAT
>CAYZKS010000369.1:0-2758 GCA_964478725.1 uncultured Anaerolineales bacterium | reverse complement strand
GCAGCCGGGCAGGCAACCGACTGAAGCTGCTGTATTGGGATAGAGACGGTTATAGCGTCTGGGCGACACAATGCCCATGAGACCGGAACCGCCGAGGTCTGCTATCCCTGGCACCCTCTATATGGCCAAGAGGTGCAGATCTGCTTTCGTCGCCGGCGCAGCGGCGGGCAGGCTGCCCGGTGCCGTCTGCTGGCAGACGCTGGTGGGCAGGAGGTCGAACTGCCTGCGTGGATGCTCTCCCGGGAGCTCTGTGAACAGATGCGCCTGGTGGGGCATCCCGCTGTCTGCTGGCGTGCTCTGGAGGCGGTGCGGCAACTGCTGGACGAGAGCCTGCCATCGACGCCTGCGGGTGTGGTAGAAGACCGGCATCCACCCCTGAGCAGAGGAGATGCCGATGCCGACCACACGCTCATGCCGGAAGGACCGAAGCATCCAGTTGGACCTGTTCCGCTCCTCGCAGCCTCGGCCAACATGGGATCGGCTCCCCGAATCATGTCGGCCGGAACTGTCCAAGCTGGTAGCGCGGATGCTCATCGAGCGGATCGCGCCCAGACTGGGCGTCGGCGCCGGAGAGGAGGCCGACCATGAGTGAGAAGATCAGCCCCCACCACCTGGAGCGGAAGGCGGTGCTCTACATCCGCCAGTCTAGCCCGTACCAGGTCAGCCACAACCTGGAGAGCCAGCGGCTGCAGTACGGCATGCGTGAGCGACTGAAGAAGCTGGGCTGGCGACAGATCGAGCTCGTGGACGAGGACCTGGGCAAGTCAGCCGCAGTGGCCATGCAGCGGCCGGGGTTCCAGCGGATGGTGGCGGACGTCTGCCTGGGCAAAGTCGGGGCAGTTGCCGCGCGGGAGGTATCGCGATTCGCCCGCAACAGCCGCGATTGGCAGCAACTGGTGGAAGTCTGCCGGATCGTGGACACGCTGTTGATCGACGAGGAGACGGTCTATGACGCCAGGCTGAGCAATGACCGTCTTCTGCTGGGCCTGAAGGGCAGTCTGAACGAGTACGAGCTGGATCTCTTCCGGCACCGAGGCCAGGCCGCCCGCAAGCAGAAGGCGTTGCGAGGCGAGCTGGGGATGAACACGCCGATCGGGTACATCAACGCCGGCGAGGGCCGACTGGACAAGGATCCCGACCAGCGAGTCCAACAGGCAGTCCGCCTGGTGTTCGATAAGTTTCTCGAGTTGGGCACGGCCCGTCAGGTCATGATGTGGTTCCTGGACGAAGGGCTGGAACTGCCGGGATGGGCCTGGGAGGATGGACGGCGGACCACCGCCTGGCGGCTGCCGACCTATCAGGTGATTCTGCGCATGCTGGGCCATCCCATCTACGCCGGAGCGTATGCCTGGGGTAAGACCCAGACCACCTCTGTGCTGGACGGCGGACGGGTTCGACAGGTCAGCCACGACAAGCCTAGGGAAGAATGGCTCGTATTGCAGCTGGATCATCACGAGGGCTATATTGACTGGGCAACCCACGAACGGATTCAGACGATGATCCGCAAGAACCGTCAGATCTGCGCCAGTGTCGAACCAGGCGCGGCCAAGCGCGGCCCAGCCTTGCTGGCGGGGCTGATCCGCTGCCGGCGGTGCGGGATGAAGCTGAGGGTCCGCTACACCGGCGAGAAGCTGTCCCAGGTTCCCCGGTACGTATGCCATCAGGGCTTCGAGCACAGCCGGAAGGACCGCTGCATCAACTTCGGCGGGACCTCTGTGGACGAGGCCGTCGTCAAGGAGGTCATGCGGGTAATCCAGCCGGGCGCGGTGGAGGCGGCCCTGGTGGCCGCCCGCAAGATCCTGGCGCAGCACGACCAGACGATCCACGCGTTGGAGTTGGAAGCGGAGGCGGCATGCTACGAGGCGAATCGCGCCAGGCGCCAGTACGACCAGGTCGATCCGGAGAATCGCCTGGTGGCCTCTGAGTTGGAGCGGCGATGGAACTCGACCATGGAGAAGGTCCAGCAGCTCGAGCGTCGGGTGGAGCAGGAACGGCAACGGCGCGGGGAGCCAATCCCGGCGACAACCGAGGGCCTACGGGAACTGGCGAAGGATACTGCTGCGGTATGGGACCACCCCGATACGGACGTTCGTTTGAAGAAGCGTATCCTGCGGACGTTGATTGAGGGGATCGTCGCGGACGTGGATTCGTCGGCTGCGGAGGTCCAGATCATCATCCATTGGAGGGGCGGAGTGCATACAGAGCTGCGCGTGCCGCGCAGACGGCCAGGGCAACGGCGCTGCAATGTGCCGACTGACGTGACCGAAGCTGTGAAGGCCCTGGCATGCATCTGTTCCGACGATCGCATCGCGGCATGGCTGACGAGGAACGGCCTGGAGACCGGCGCGGGCAACTGCTGGACGCGACAGCACGTCACGGGACTACGGCACCGACACGGCATCGCCGTCTACGACGCCAAGCGGCAGGAAGCCGAGGGCTGGATGAACATGACGCAGGCAGCGGCCTATCTAGACATCGACCGCGTCACGCTGCGCGTGGCCCTGGAACGGGGCGAGATCAAAGCAGTGCGTCCCCTGCCTGTCGGCCCCTGGCTGTTGCGGCGGTCCGATCTGGACCTGCCGGAGGCCCAAGCAGTCTCCTCACGCGTGCGTTGCCGCAGGAGAACCGATGGGAGAGCCGTTCCAGGACAGCTAAGTCTTGATGGCACAAGTACATCGTAAGCTGGTGCAGTATGGAACAGGCTATAGTCTCTGGTACAAGCGACTGGAGAAGGGCCGATTCCACCTGCCCGACCGGG
>CAYZKS010000368.1:0-2762 GCA_964478725.1 uncultured Anaerolineales bacterium | reverse complement strand
CCACATGGGCTGCTACGGCTACCCCAGAGACACCACACCCAACTGCGACCGCCTGGCGCGCGAGGGCGTGCGCTTCGACAAATTCATCTCCGTCTCCACGCACACCCTCCCGCCGGTCGTCTCTCTCATTACCGGCCAGACGACGGTCAGCCACGGCATCATGAGCCCGGACGACTACAGCGGCTGGAAAGAGAACCCTCGCTGGGCCAATCGCCGCACGCCGCTGCACATTCTGCGGGACCACGGCTTTCTGACCGACGGGGAACTGGTCATGCGCTGGTCGCCCCTGGGCTTCACCCGCGACTGCGACGGCCTGATGGAGTACATGGCGGAGCACCGGGACCGGCTCTGGTTCTACCTCGCCATGCCCTACCCGACCCACCTGCCGTACAACCCGCCGCAGGAGTACTACGAGATGTTCGTGGACCCCGACTTCCGGCCAAGGCCGGGGACGCAAGAACGGCTGGAGATTGTGCGGACGCGGATGATCCTGCACCCACCGAATGTGCTCTCGGCCATGGAAGCCGGTCGCACCGACCCTATCGGCGAGGGGGATGAGGCCCACAAGCGCAGCGTCGCAGTGGTGGAATTCGAGCCCGCGGATGCCCCGGGCATCCGCGCCCTCTACGACGGCGAGCTGCGCGTGTTTGATGACCTAGTGGGGCGCTGGATCGCGAGGCTGGAGGAGCTGGACCTGCTGGACGATACCCTTGTGATCATCACCTCGGACCACGGCGAGGAGCTGCTGGAGCGCGGCCACGTGGGGCACACCTCCTGCAATCTGAAGGGGACAGTCTACGATGAGTGCCTGAAGGTCCCTCTCATCATGCGCTGCCCGAAGGTGCTGCCGGCGGGCAAGGTGATCAGGCAACAGGTCTCGCAGATTGACGTCATGCCGACGCTCTTGGACCTGCTGGGCCTGGACTTCGACTTGCCTCACGACGGCTCCTCGACCATGCCGCTCATTCGCGGCGAGACCGAGAAGTTCCGCGAGAAAGCCTTTGCCGAGACCATGCCAGCCGGCTGGCAGGCCCTGCCCGGCGACCAGCGCCGCATCTGGTGTATCCGCACGCGCGAGTGGAAGCTGATCCTCAACTGGGACCCGGCCACGGATCGGAAGAGCTATGAGCTGTACAACCTCCTGCGGGACCCCGGTGAGCGTGACAACGCCGTCGAGCGCGAGCCCGCCAAGGCGGCGGAACTGAGGGCGAAGCTGGAGGCGCACATGCGGGGAGTCCGGTAGGAGCGCTCACCAGAGCGCGATGTCGTTGGGATGAAGAACAGCGACGGAAGACGAGAAACGGCATCGCGCTCTGGTGAGCGCTCCTACCCGGATTATTCGCGTCTCTGGCGAACCTTGACAGCCAAAGGAGGAAAAGTGCCTGAGCCCTCGGCATATACGGGTATCACTACCATCTAGCCAGGGAGGCACTTTTCAGGTGAAACATTCGCACTCTCCATCGCCGACTCCTTCTAGCGCCGAGAAGATTGAAGTCCAGTTCTCGGACGTGCCCCTGACCAAGCGTGGCGGGTACGGCCTGTTGGCTCGCTTGCTGTCGCGCCTGCAGGTCCCCAAGGAACTGGCCCGCCTCTCGCCGGCCAAGCGGCCGGGGGCGCGCTATGGCCAGGGCGACTTCCTGCAGGCCCTGCTCTACGGGAGCCTGCTGGGCTGCACCCGCCAGAGCCATATCGCCGAGTTGGGGCAGGACCGGGTGCTGGGCCAACTGCTGGGCGCCTGCTTTCCCTCCCAGCCGCGCCTCTCGAGCTACCTCAACCGGGTCAGCCGACAGGTCGCCAGCAGCCTGCGCGCCCTCAACTGCCAGTTGGTGTCCAAGGTGCGCGCCCGCCGGGTCACCGCCACGGCGGACCTGGATGCCACCGTCATCTCCACCCGCGGCTGCCCGGAGGAGGCCGGCTATGGCTACAACCCCAAGCGCAAGGGCGCCCAGTCCTATGTGGCGATGGTGGGCTACTTGGGCCAGACCCGCGATGCTTTGGATGCCGACCTGTACCCGGGCAACTGCGCCACCATCTCCGCGGAGCGAGCCATCGCGGCCTTCGAGCGTGCCCGCGCGGCCCTGCCTGAAGGCGTTCAGCGGGTGCGGGTGCGCGCCGACGCCGGCTACTACAGCGAGGCCTTCCTGGCGCACCTGGAGAGCCAGCGGGTCCGCTACTCGATGGCCGTGCGCGGCACGGTGGGCCTCAAGGCCAAGCTGCCCGGCCTGGCCTACCGGGCTTTGGATGACAAATGGGCGGTGGCCGAACTGACCTATCAGGCGCCCTCGGCCAGCCGGCCCCGGCGCTTCGTGGTGGTGCGCGAGAAGCTGGAGCCGGACCACCGCGGCAGCAAGCAACTGCGCTTGCTCAGCCAGGATGGCTATGGTTTCCAAGTGATCGTGACCGACTTGCGCGACGAGCCGGAGCAGATCTGGCGCGACTACAATCAACGCTGCCGTGCGGAGAACCTGGTCAAGGAGCAGCAGGAAGACTTCGGGCTGGATCACGTGCTCTGTCGCCGCTTTGCCGGGAACCTGTTGTGGCTGCAGATCGTCGTCCTGGCCTACAACCTGATGAACTGGTTTCGCGAGTTGATCCTGGGCCAAAAGGCTCACCGCACGACGGCGCGTTTGCTGCGCAAGTACCTGTTCGAGTTGCCGGGGCGCCTGGTGCACAGCGGGCGGCGGGTGATGATGAAGGTGACTGCCGACGCCCCGACCCAGGCCCGCTACCGGCGGGCGCGCAGCGAGTTGCAGGTGTTCCAC
>CAYZKS010000367.1:0-2765 GCA_964478725.1 uncultured Anaerolineales bacterium | reverse complement strand
CTCCCGTGGGAAGACTGGGAGAGGGGAGAAGGACCCTCACCCCCAACCCCTCTCCCATGGGAAGACTGGGAGAGGGGAGAAGGACCCTCACCCCCAACCCCTCTCCCATGAGGAGACTGGGAGAGGGGAGCGGGCGCGCGGCCTGTGACGGTGGGGCGGGAGTGGTCGGAGTTGGTGAGCATGCGCGCCAGGCGCGAGATGGAGGGGAAGGCGGTGTCGTGCTCGCCGTAGCAGAAGGACAGCAGCAGCTCCCACAGGGCAAAGGCGGTGTTGCCCAGGTAGGGCCGCCAGAAGTAGTGCGCGTAGTTGTGGACCTGGGTGTAGCCGCGCTGGGCCGGGTCGAGCTCCTCGCCCTCGACGTCAAAGGTGGGTCCGGGCTCCAGCAGCTCGGGGTCAGAGGTCAGGAAGATGGGCATGTGCCACCGCACCTTGGCGGGCGGGGAGGGCATCGGGAGCGTTGTGAAGGGCGGCGGCGCCAGGGGCAGGTGTGGGGGACCGCAGGAGCGCGCATGCGGGCCTTCACTCCCAGTCTCCAAAGTCGCGCAGCAGAAAGTGGTAGACCTCGTCGCGCAGCTCGGGGTAGGCGCGCAGCACGCCGCGCAGGAACTTGTGGCCGGGGCTGCGCCGGCCGCAGTACACCATGGCCAGCATGCTGGGGCTGACCCCCAGGCGCAGCGCCATGTCCTCGACGGTCAGTTGCTCCTGGCGTTGCAGGCCGCGCAACACTCGCGCCAGCCTGCGCACGCGCCTCTGGCGGTCCGCGCTCTTCCAGCTCATCGCACCTCCTCGCTCCACACCCTGTCGCTGGTGTTGGAACGTATGTACGCGGAAGACACGGATGGCGCGGAATAACGCGGATACATGCTCGTGTTCATTGATCCGTGTTCATCCGCGTACTCCGCGTGTTCCGCGTCCAGGCTGCCCTCCAGGTACGCGGAAGGCACGGAAGAACGCGGATGCATCCTCGTGTGCATCCATCCGTGTTCATCCGTGTGTTCCGTGTATTCCGCGTCCAAGCTGCCATCCGCCCCGGCCACCCTCCCGAAGGTTTGAGAAACCCCGCCAAGCACAGCGAGAGGCTCCGCAACCTTCGGGAGGGTTGGCCCGCTCTGCCCGCCCTCACCGCCTGTGCAGCCAGTTTAGCACAAATGTTCTAATCCGTCAAGACATAAGGGCCATTTTGAGGCGCCAGTTTGTGGACTCTTGTGAAGGAAGGCCAATCACGGAGAGGAGCAGGCGGGAGGAAGGGCGACGAGATTCTGCATGCATGGGCCCCCTTGCGTTGACACCTGGCCCTCGACCTGCTACAATAGCCACAATTCGATGCCGGATGCCTCACGCCTCTTGCCGCGCCTGCGGCAGAAAGGGGTCGGTCCATGGCACTCGCCAAGCGTTCGCGTCTGGCATGCGCACTGGCATGCACGCTGCTCCTGGCCTGGCTGCTGCTCGCGTTGCGCAACTCCGGTCCTGCGCGAGCCGTGGGGCTCTCGCAGCCTCGCCTGGGACACGGCGAGACGCACACTACGCAGCGCTGGTTCGTGCGGCCCGGCGGCAGCGGAAGCGCTTGTGCGCAGAGCGCGCCCTGCGCCCTGCAAACCGCCCTGGCCAACGCGGCTGCCGGCGACGCGGTCTGGCTGGCCGCGGGCGTCTACACCGGCACGGGCGATTGCGTCCTCGCCATCGCTCGCAGCATCCAGGTCTACGCAGGATGGGATGGGAATGCGAGCGGCCCGGCCTGGCGCGCCCCCCAGACCTTCGCCAGCGTGCTGGACGGCCAGGAACAGCGCCGCGTGATCCAGGCAGCCACAGGCATTGCTCTCACCCTGGATGGGGTACGGGTGGTGAACGGCAGGGCCGCGGGACGCGGCGGCGGCCTGTACGCGCAGAACGCCGCGCTCACGCTGCGCGACGCGGTCTTTGAGCGCAACCTGGCGGTGACAGCCTCTGGCGACGCCTACGGCGGCGCGGCCTGCATCGAGGGCGGCAGCCTGCGCGTGCTCTCCTGCACCTTCCGCTACAATGCGGCGAACTGCTCGGGCGCGTGCTATTCCAACGGCGGCGCGCTGTACATCTCCGGCACGCTCAGCGCCAGCGTCGAGAGCAGCCTGTTCGAGGCCAACGACGCCTGGATCGGCCCCGGCATCTCGTTCCAGGAGGCCGGCGCCGCGCCCCTGGAGGTGCGCTTGTGCACCTTTCGCGATGGCGGCCAGGGCCTGTCCGTGGCGGGCCGGCCCGGCGGCTACGGCGGAGGCATCGACGCCGATGAGGCGTCCGTGGTGCTGGTGGGCAACGCTTTCATCCACAACCGCGCTAACGAGAACGGCGGCGCCGTGCACGTTCGCACCGGCGACGCCACGCTGGAGCGCAACCTCATGTCAGGCAACGAGGCGTCGTTCGGCAGCGCTGTCAATCTGGAGTACTGGACGCATTTCACGCTGACCAACGAGATCATCACCGACAGCCGTCCGCGCTACTACTGGTATCAGAGCGCAGCTGCGATCCACGTGGAAGGGCGCAGCGATGGCAGCGTCCTGCACAACACGCTGGCCCGCAACGCGGACGGCGTGGGTGGATACGGGCTGCAGGTCATGGGCCATTCTTCCGTGCGCGTGATCAACACCATCCTGGTCAGCCATACGGTGGGCATCTCGGTGGGCGCGGACAGCAGCGCCAGGTTGGACGGCACGCTGTGGGGCGCGGGCGCATGGAGCAACCTGAGGGACGTGGCTGGCGCCGGCGCGGTAGTCACCGGCACGGTCAACGTC
>CAYZKS010000366.1:0-2778 GCA_964478725.1 uncultured Anaerolineales bacterium | reverse complement strand
TTGTATTTCAGCGCTTTACCGCCGTGGACCTGGTGACCATCGTCGTCTTTGCGGTGCTCTATCGCGTCCTCTGGTATGTGTGGAACGCCTTCAGCTTTCTGTTCCCGTTCAACCAGATATTGAACACCCTGTTCTATACCCTGTGCGCGGTGGCGGCGCTGGTGATCGTGCGCAAGGTGGGCACGGCCACGCTGTTCGTGATCGCCGCCATGCTGATCAACGTCTTTTTGCAGGGCGAATCGCTGCTGGTGGCGTTCATCGGCCTCTTTACCGGCGTCTTTGCTGACGTCTATCTCTATTTCGTGATCGCCGCGGGCGGCGATCCGTGGAAGTCCTGGAAGCACATGCTCATCGCGGGCGCGCTATTGGCGTCCTTCCACAGCATCGCGCTCTGGCTGCTCATGTTCAAGATCACCTTTGGCGCGGAGATGCCCACAGGCACGCTGATCACGGTGCTGGTGGCCTGCGCGGTCGGCGGCACCATCGGCGGCGCCATCGGCTTTGCGCTGGGTGATCGAGTCAAGGGGTTGATCGGCTAGCGCGCATCTGCAGACGCTCGTGCCGCAGGGCCGCAGTGCCGCAGGATCAATCCTGCGGCTAACCGAGCCAAGCCTGCTGGAAGCAGGCTACAGAGCTCCCAGAGAGGCGCTCGTGCCCTTCTTCCAGCCCGCTCTAGCCGCAGGATCAATGATACTGTTGGCGTTCAACATAACGTATGTTTTTGGCAGAGGGCAGGAAAGGCGTTATCCTATCTGAGGGAGGCAAGAAGCCTCCCGCTGAGGAAGGAGAAGCCAGATGTCGTTGAGAGTGCAACCATTTCCTACTCTGCCGGAAGAGACAGCGCGTGTCGCGCGCAGGGCCTTGCGCAAGGGGAGTCTTTACCTGGTTCTGGGCGAGCAGATTGGGCATGTTTTCGAGGATGAGGATTTCCGCGACTTGTATGCCTTGCAGGGTGAACCGGCGCTTTCTCCGGCGCAGTTGACCTTGGTATTGATCCTCCAGGCGCTGGAAGGGCTCTCTGATCGGGAGGCGGCGGAGGCGGTACGCGCGCGTATTGACTGGAAGTATGCGTTGCATCTGCATCTGGAAGACCAGGGGTTTGACTTTTCGGTGCTGGCAGATTTTCGTGACCGGTTGGTCAGTCACGAAGCTGGAACGCGGGTGCTGGATCGTCTTTTGCAGCGGATGCGTGCGCTGCAGCTGTTGAAAGAGAGAGGGAAGCAACGTACCGATGCCACCTATGTGCTCAGCGCGGCGCGTGCGCTGAATCGGCTCGAGTTGGTCTGGGAGAGCATGTGGGTCACCTTGGAGAGTCTGGCGAAAGTAGCACCTACTTGGCTGCGTGGGGTGGTGCTGCCGCATTGGGGAGAGCGCTACGACATCGCTTGGCGAGGCAGTCGTCTGCCAAAAGGCAAAGAACAGAGGAGCGCCTTGGCAGCTTCCATCGGCGCAGATGGCGCCCACCTGTTGGCGGTCGGGCATGCGCGGGGCGCGCCGAGGGAGGTGGCAGAGTGTGCTGCTTTTCAGCTTCTGGAGAAGATCTGGGCACAACAATATGAGCAGAGAGCGGGAAGTTGGCGATGGCGAGCGGCGGGTACGTTGCCAGCGGGCGTGGAGTTGATCCAAACGCCCTATGACGCCGAAGCGCGCTATGCTGAGCATCGCGAGCATAGCTGGAAGGGGTATACGGTGCATTTCACGGAGACTTGCGACCCGGACCGCCCACGACTGATCACACATGTCGAGGTCACTCCGGCGACCCAGACAGGCGTGGAGGCCCTGGCCGATATTCACCGTGGGCTGCAGAAAAGCCAATGCTTGCCACAAACGCACCTGGCCGACACGGGCTATGTGGCCGGGCACACCATCGAGGAAAGCGAGCACGACTATGGCATCGAACTGATCGGTCCAGTGCCAGAAAGCACCTCCTGGCAAGCACAGCAAGGCGGCTTCACTCCAGAACAGTTCCAGATCGACTGGAAACAGCAGCGCGCCGTCTGCCCAGAGGGACAGACTTCCTCCTGCTGGTCGGAAAGCCACGACGAGTTTGCTCAGCCGATCGTCCATATCGTTTTTCCTCGCGCGGTCTGTCATCGTTGCGCCAGCCGCTGTCGTTGCACCCGCGCGAAGGGAGGACGCACGCTGAAGCTGCGACTTTCTTTCGCGGCGATTGTCCAAGCACGCCACTATCAGCAGACTCCCGAATTCGCGGCGCTCTATGCGCAACGAGCCGGAATCGAGGGCACCATCTCGGAAGCGGTGCGCAAGCATGGCGCGCGCGTCAGCCGCTATCTCGGTCTGAAGAAAACCTGGCTACAGCAGATACTCCTGGCGGCGGCCATCAACCTTGAACGGGCTACCCGCTGGTTGAGCGGCCTCAAGCCAAAGAGCACGCGCATCTCACACTTTGCCATGCTCATGGCGGCTGCTTGATGAACATGCTCTGCATCATCTTATGTGAAACGCCAACAGTATCATCAATGGCCGAGCTAATAGCTCAAGCCGGCCAAGGCCGGCTCAAGAATTGTCAGTCCAGCCCGGTTCACCGGGCTTGAGCTTCTAGCGCGGCTCATTTATGGCCGCGCCGTCTCCGGCATTCCTCGCGCCAAAACCGGGGCGAGGCATTCCGACCACGTTGCCTGCGCCAACCGCGTCCCGACGCGCGAATGCCATCGCCCCTACGCCATCTATCCTGTTTCCAGCCCCATCCCGCGCGCTAGCTCGGCCAACTGCGCCAGGCGCTCCCGGCTCTGCGGCTCGCCCTGGATGGGATAGGGG
>CAYZKS010000365.1:0-2801 GCA_964478725.1 uncultured Anaerolineales bacterium | reverse complement strand
CCAGTCGGGATCCATGTTCAGGCGATTGTATTCATCCTGCACGATCAAACGATGCCGTTCCTCATCCTGAGCCAACCGATGGAACACGTTCTTGGCCTCGGCGTCCCTGGTCCTCTGAACTGCCATCTCATAGAACCTCTTCGCAGACTCTTCGGCCTGGATCGCCACACGCAAAGCCTCCAGCGGCGTGGTCTTTTCCGTCACCTCATCCAGGCCGCAGACCTCCGCCGTGGCGGTATCAAGTCCACCGGATGCCTTGAGAATTGCCTCCATGAAAGCCGGTAGGTCGCCAGGCTGGCGTGAAGTGATCAGGTTGCCATCCCGCACTACTTCTTGATCCACCCAGGTCGCCCCGGCATTGATCATGTCGTCCTTGATCGCGGCCACCGAAGTCAGTTTGCGCCCCTTGGCTATGCCCGCCGAGGCCAGCACCCACCCAGCATGGCATATGGCAGCCACGACTTTGCCCTGCTCAAAGGCCTCTCGCACCAACTTGAGCACGGCCGGATAGCGCCGCAGGCGATCCGGAGCATAGCCACCCGGAATCACCACTACGTCTACGTCCTGCGCGCGCACGTTCTCCGCAGATGTGACAGCATCCACTGGGAGGCCGTGCTTGCTCTTGTAAGTCAGGTCGCTGCCCGTCCCCGCCACCTGCACTTCGAAGCCCGCCTCGCGCAGGCGCAACAGGGGATACCACAACTCCAGTTCGTTATAATCGTTCTCTGCCAGGACTACAGCGTGTTTGCCAACCAGCTTCATTGCTCGCCTCCTTTGCGAAATCCTCTGTGGATCACTGAATTCTGGCGCGACACTCGCCTCGGTTCTCTGCTCGGACAGTGCTGTCTACGGCCCCACGTGCATGAGTTCATCACCGAGATGGAACTCATCTGCGTTGTAGTAGTTCGGGAAGCGGGAGACCAAGTCATACTCGGTCTCCAGCAGATGATAGTGGCTGCGCTCAACGTTGGCCAAGTAGCGCAGCAGGGTGCGGCCTGCATCGTCGCTGGAACGAGCCGCCTCGCGTGAGTAAAAGTCAGAAGAGAGTTGTTCAGCCCGCATGGCCAGTTGGAACAGGTCAGGCACACTAAGCGTGGAGGCGCCAGGTGCATCCAGGGGAGGCACAAGAGGGCGGGAGGGCAGCCTGAGCTCGACATCGGGGAAACGGCGCGCATACATTTCCCGAAGCATGGACTCGTGCTTCACCTCTTCCTGGCGCAAGAAACTCAGTTTGGCCACCAGCATGGGGTTCCGCACGTCTTCGGCCAGGCGTCGGTACAGCGCCGCTGCATCGATCTCTGATCTGATGGCTACTCCCAGCACCTCCAGCGCCGTCAGTCCCTGAGACTCATCCATGCCCTGCACCTCCAAGTGTAGGTCTTGCATTCTACTACAAGAAGATTAGAGGAATACAAGAAAGCGGGATGACGCCACTAGAGAAGCGTAAGAGCAGTGAAACCCTAAACGCCACGTTCAAGGACGCCGCGTACGTGAGTTGATTATACAATGGAGCCCGATTTGTGCCAACTATAGTCCAGCCGTGCCAAGTTTGGCTCGATGACGGCGCAGTCATATAATGGCGCAACCGGGAGTAAGCATGGCGAGGGGACTAGGCGACAAGAATACCTCGAAAAGAAGCGGGCGATTCCTGACTCTATCGCTGGGGTTGCTGTTTGTGGGCGTGCTAACGCTGGCAGGAGCCGTCGAACCGGAGGGACAAATATGTTCGGCGGTTCCCCCTGCCTCGACCATGCTTGCCCCGCCACAGTTCGCGGCGTTTGACGAACTTTTGTGGGCGAACATGGCTCACGAGTCATGGTACTACGAGCATGGCTATGCCGAAAGACCACCGGAAGGCCACGGGTTGTCTCTGCAGGCACCGCGCCTGTACCTGCCCGTTGCAGCTCGAGATGTTCCACTGACACCCACGGCCCGGCCAACACCCTCGGCAACGTGGACTGCCACACCAACCCCTAGCCCAACCGCATGGCAGCCGCCCGACGGTGTCGAGGCGCGCGCAGTCTGGGTCTCGCGCTTTGACTGGACGTGCATCATGCCGGGCTGCGCAGACGGTCTACTGCCTGGACCGAGCACCATCCAGCACATGGTCGCCAACATCGATAGGGGCGGCTTCAACATGATCCTCTTCCAGGTGCGAGGAACGGGCGACGCGTTCTACACTCCTGGGCTCGAGCCCTGGTCAGCGCGTCTGACGGGTACCTTCACCGCCACGCTCGGCCTTGACCCGGGCTGGGATCCGCTGGCTGTGATGATCAGCGAAGCGCATGCGCGCGGCATCCAAGTGCACGCGTATCTCAATGTCTACCCAGTCTGGCTGGGCACCAGCCCACCCCCCGAGCAAACGATGCCTGCGCATGTGTTCTGGGCCTGGAGCCGCGCCGAGGGCAGCAACTGGTCCTATTGGCGTCAGTGGGATACCAGCCACCAATCCATGCTGCTCAACAACAACTACCTGTGGGCCAGCCCTGGCAACGACTGGCTGGTCGAGAACCACATTGTCAGCGTGGCTGCGGACATTCTGCAGCGCTACCCCGTGGATGGCCTACATCTGGACATGCTGCGCTATGCCAATCTAGGCTATTCGTGCGATCCGGCCAGCGAGGAGCGCTGGGGTGCACCGTGTTTTGCAGATGGCGACTACCAGCAATGGCAGCGCTCCCAGGTGACGCATCTAGTGAGCCGCATCTACCAGGAAGGGGTCCAGCCGGCAGGCCGTCAGGCGCTACTCAGCGCGGCGGTCTGGTGGTATCCACAGGATCTGTGGGGCATCGGTTGCAGCG
>CAYZKS010000364.1:0-2824 GCA_964478725.1 uncultured Anaerolineales bacterium | reverse complement strand
GCGCGTTGGTTGGCGTTTAGTCGCCCAAAGGCGTTCAAGTCGGGGACGCTGATCAGCTTTAGTGTGGAGCCAGTGCGCAGCCACAGTAGGCCAGCCAGAACCCACAGGCTGACCAAGCCGACGATGAATGCTGGCGCGCGCAGCTGCGCTTGCCACTCGCGTACCCGTTGCCACAGACGCGCCACTCCGAAACCAGCCCACAGGCAAAGAGCCGGAAAGAGCGACAGCAGGTCGCGCAGCCGCAGCGCCTCGTAGGGTAGATGCATGAGAAGCACACCGATGACCCAGGCCGTGAGCGCTGCCCACGCCCGACGGTCCAGGGAATGAGCCCAAACTGCACCGTATACGACAATCGGTGCAACGTACAGGAACTCCCTGGCAGCAAGCAGGTCGTCCAATACACGTCCGGCCATGGGCAGCATGAATCGCAGCGCAAAGTGGCGCAGCTCCAGCGATTCAGGTTGTAGCCAGTTGCCCATCACCCACTGGTGGTACAGCAGGTCTGGAACAGCGAACACCAACGCTCCCGCCGCAAAGGAAAGCGCTGTCAGCATGCGCCGGCGCTTGTCAGTGCTGTCCATCGCCAGCAGCGCAGCAATAGCCAGGCCGAGCACGAGCTGCGTGTGTCGCACTAGGTATGCCAGGCCAAACGTGGTTCCGGCGATGGCTGCCCAGACGCACTGCCGGGGCAGATCATCCGTCCGCAGCGCTCTGACGGACAGCCAGACGGTTAGAACCGTGAGCAATTGCGCCGCCGCGTCAGCCATGGGCACTACCAGACGCTCGATCTGGGCATACGAGGTCGCCAACAAGAAGACGGCAACGGCCACAATACACAGGCGTTCGAACGTAGGGAGTGACCTGCTCAGTTCCCAGCCAAGACCCGCCAACGCAAGTAAAGCCAGCCAACCCATCACTGGCGTAACCAGGTACAGGCCCTCCTCACCTAGTAGCCGGTAGCCGGCTGCCAGGAACAAGGCGTGACCAACTGGCCAGACGGTGGCGCAATGGCTTTCGGCGTCAAATGGAAGGTGATAACCCAGATGCACCCCAGCCTCGGGTGACACCTTCCACTCGCTCATCACACTGGCCAATGGAAAGCGATGCACCGGCAGGCCGGATTGGGCAAGGTCCACGCCCATCTGTGCGTAACAGTAGGGGTCGCTGCCGGTAACGCCACGGGTGCGGTTGTGGAGATAGGTGCAGGCGGCCCAGGCCAGCGTCGCGGCCAGCGCCAGTGCGCCCAATGCCACAGGCAGCAGCCTCTCGCGGCGCAGTTGCCGGAGGAACGCATGGCAATGCAGCCCGATGGTCCAGGGAACGGCCAGCCACAGAGCCAGGTTCACATCTAAGCAGGCATCCAGGGCAGGCGGCAGACGAAAACCACGCCGTCCCAAGACAAGACGCACGGCAATCCACAGCAAGCGCACGAACAGCAAGCCATATACGAGCAGCAGTGGGGCCAGGTACTCCACGCGCAAGCATCGCCAGCGCCAGGCCACCCAGCACTGCATAGCCAGCAGGAATGCGCACAGCATGAGCAACCAAGGTTGCCAAACGTAGTGCTGTGCAAGCACCGCCAGACCCAAAGAGTGGCCAAGCAGCAACAGAACTTGAGTCCAGAGCCTGAGGGGAGGATCGCTCATGCCAATCTGTCCGAGCAAGGCAAGGCGGTGTCTTGCCCAGACGACTACCGGTTCGGCTTGGAAGACAGCCGCAGTCAGAGGGTACAGGATGGCGGCGACGTTCAACCCGAATACCAGAGCGCGCATTGAGAAGTAAGGGACGCTGGCGAAAGAGCATCCAATCAGCGCCAATCCAGGCACGGTCAACAAGCTGGAAGGGAGTAGCGCTTGCCAGCGCCTGACACGATTCTGGCGCCCTAGGCCCAGGGCGAGCAGCCAGGAGCCGATGGATGCCAGTGCCAGGAAGTAGTACAGAATGCGAAACTGACCTGGGGGTCCAGGAACGGGTTCAAGCAGGTATTCGGGCTGCAACAGTCTCTGCCACATCGTCGTCCCTGCCAGTCCCGGGATGAGAGCCGCGAGAAGGCATGAGCACTCGAAGCGATGAGCGATTATAGCGCTGGCCGCGATGGTTTGACAAACCTCGTCAGGTTGCAGTATCATGCCATGAGTTTGAGGTCTCTACGAAGCCCAGTCCGCGGAACGAGGAGACTGCATCTTGGACCAATCGCTGATCAGCTACTACATCTACCGCGTGTTGGGCGCGTTGGTGCCTCTATTGCCTCCGCGGATTGGATATGCACTCTTTGGCTGGTTTGGAAGTCTCGCGTACAGCCACTCCACTGGCTCGCGGCAGAACGTGGAGGACAATCTGCGCCACGTTCTTGGTGCTCAGGCAGATCCCGACCGCATTGCCGCGATCGCGCGCAAGATCTTCCGCAACCAAGCCTACAATTACTATGACCTTTTTCGGCTGTCGACTCTTCGGGCGGAGCAGATTGAGCGCCTGGTCACTTTTCGCGGCGGAGAGCACCTCGATCAAGGATTGTCGCAGGGGAAGGGGCTTGTTCTGGTGTCGGCGCACTTTGGCAACGTGGACGTCGTGGCTCAGATGCTTGCCTTGCGACAATACCCAGTCACCGTGGCAGCGGAACACCTACGCCCTGAGAAGCTGTATCAGTATGTTGCCTCGCTGCGGGCAAGCAAAGGCATCCAGTTGGTTCCAGCAGATGCCTTCATGCGGCCCTTGTTTCGTGCCCTGCACCGGAACGAAATCGTTGGTGTTGCGGCTGACAGGAACCTTACTGGGGGCGGTACCCTGGTGGAGTTCTTTGGCTCCCCCGCATTGCTTCCGGATG
>CAYZKS010000363.1:0-2824 GCA_964478725.1 uncultured Anaerolineales bacterium | reverse complement strand
GCGCGTTGGTTGGCGTTTAGTCGCCCAAAGGCGTTCAAGTCGGGGACGCTGATCAACTTTAGTGTGGAGCCAGTGCGCAGCCACAGCAAGCCAGCCAGGACCCACAGGCTGATCAGGCCGGCGATGAATGCTGGCGCGCGCAGCTGCGCTTGCCACCCGCGTACCCGTTGCCACAGACGCGCCACTCCGAAACCGGCCCACAGGCACAGCGCCGGAAAGAGCGACAGCAGGTCGCGCAGCCGCAGCGCCTCGTAGGGTAGATGTATGAGAAGCACACCGATGACCCAGGCCGTCAGCGCTGCCCACGCCCGGCGATCCAGGGAATGAGCCCAAACTGCACCGTATACGACAATCGGTGCAACGTACAGGAATTCCCTGGCAGCAAGCAAGTCGCCCAATACGCGTCCGGCCATAGGCAGCATGAATCGCAGCGCAAAGTGGCGCAGCTCAAGCGATTCAGGCTGTAGCCAGTTGCCCATCACCCACTGGTGGTACAGCAGGTCTGGAACAGCGAATACTAACGCTCCCGCCGCAAAGGAAAGCACTGTCAGCATGCGCTGGCGCTTGTCAGTGCTGTCCATCGCCAGCAGCACGGCCATAGCCAAGCCAAGCACGAGCTGCGTGTGCCGCACGAGGTATGCCAGGCCAAACGTGGCTCCGGCGATGGCTGCCCAAATGCGCTGACGGGCGAGATCATCCGCCCGCAGCGCTCTGACGGAAAGCCAGATGGTCAGAATCGTGAGCAATTGCGCCGCCGCGTCCGCCATGGGCACTACCAGACGCTCAATCTGGCCATACGAGGTGGCCAACAAGAAGACGGCAACGGCCACAATGCACAGGCGTTCGAACGTAGGGAGTGACCTGCTCAGTTCCCAGCCAAGACCCGCCAACGCAAGTAAAGCCAGCCAACCCATCACTGGCGTAACCAGGTACAGGCCCTCCTCACCTAGTAGCCGGTAGCCGGCTGCCAGGAACAAGGCGTGACCAACTGGCCAGACGGTGGCGCAATGGCTTTCGGCGTCAAATGGAAGGTGATAACCCAGATGCACCCCAGCCTCGGGTGACACCTTCCACTCGCTCATCACACTGGCCAATGGAAAGCGATGCACCGGCAGGCCGGATTGGGCAAGGTCCACGCCCATCTGTGCGTAACAGTAGGGGTCGCTGCCGGTAACGCCACGGGTGCGGTTGTGGAGATAGGTGCAGGCGGCCCAGGCCAGCGTCGCGGCCAGCGCCAGTGCGCCCAATGCCACAGGCAGCAGCCTCTCGCGGCGCAGTTGCCGGAGGAACGCATGGCAATGCAGCCCGATGGTCCAGGGAACGGCCAGCCACAGAGCCAGGTTCACATCTAAGCAGGCATCCAGGGCAGGCGGCAGACGAAAACCACGCCGTCCCAAGACAAGACGCACGGCAATCCACAGCAAGCGCACGAACAGCAAGCCATATACGAGCAGCAGTGGGGCCAGGTACTCCACGCGCAAGCATCGCCAGCGCCAGGCCACCCAGCACTGCATAGCCAGCAGGAATGCGCACAGCATGAGCAACCAAGGTTGCCAAACGTAGTGCTGTGCAAGCACCGCCAGACCCAAAGAGTGGCCAAGCAGCAACAGAACTTGAGTCCAGAGCCTGAGGGGAGGATCGCTCATGCCAATCTGTCCGAGCAAGGCAAGGCGGTGTCTTGCCCAGACGACTACCGGTTCGGCTTGGAAGACAGCCGCAGTCAGAGGGTACAGGATGGCGGCGACGTTCAACCCGAATACCAGAGCGCGCATTGAGAAGTAAGGGACGCTGGCGAAAGAGCATCCAATCAGCGCCAATCCAGGCACGGTCAACAAGCTGGAAGGGAGTAGCGCTTGCCAGCGCCTGACACGATTCTGGCGCCCTAGGCCCAGGGCGAGCAGCCAGGAGCCGATGGATGCCAGTGCCAGGAAGTAGTACAGAATGCGAAACTGACCTGGGGGTCCAGGAACGGGTTCAAGCAGGTATTCGGGCTGCAACAGTCTCTGCCACATCGTCGTCCCTGCCAGTCCCGGGATGAGAGCCGCGAGAAGGCATGAGCACTCGAAGCGATGAGCGATTATAGCGCTGGCCGCGATGGTTTGACAAACCTCGTCAGGTTGCAGTATCATGCCATGAGTTTGAGGTCTCTACGAAGCCCAGTCCGCGGAACGAGGAGACTGCATCTTGGACCAATCGCTGATCAGCTACTACATCTACCGCGTGTTGGGCGCGTTGGTGCCTCTATTGCCTCCGCGGATTGGATATGCACTCTTTGGCTGGTTTGGAAGTCTCGCGTACAGCCACTCCACTGGCTCGCGGCAGAACGTGGAGGACAATCTGCGCCACGTTCTTGGTGCTCAGGCAGATCCCGACCGCATTGCCGCGATCGCGCGCAAGATCTTCCGCAACCAAGCCTACAATTACTATGACCTTTTTCGGCTGTCGACTCTTCGGGCGGAGCAGATTGAGCGCCTGGTCACTTTTCGTGGCGCAGAGCATCTCGATCAAGGATTGTCGCAGGGGAAGGGCCTTGTTCTGGTGTCGGCGCACTTTGGCAATGTGGACGTCGTGGTTCAAATGCTGGCCTTGCGGCAATATCCAGTCACCGTGGCAGCGGAACACCTGCGCCCTGAGAAGCTGTACCAGTATGTCGCTTCGCTGCGGGCAAGCAAAGGCATCCAGTTGGTTCCAGCAGATACCTTCATGCGGCCCTTGTTTCGTGCCCTGCACCGGAACGAGATCGTTGGCGTTGCGGCTGACAGGAACCTCACTGGGGGCGGTACCCTGGTGGAGTTCTTTGGCTCCCCCGCATTGCTTCCGGATG
>CAYZKS010000362.1:0-2840 GCA_964478725.1 uncultured Anaerolineales bacterium | reverse complement strand
CTTCCTTGGTCCAGCCCCGCCCCACGCGCATGGAAAGCCGCTCCCGCCTTTTGTCCCACCAAAAGACCGCGCTCTTGTCGCCCCGCAGGTTGTCCACGGCCACGTCCACCAGTGCCTGCAGCACCTGGTCCAGTTGCAGGTAGGGCTGCATGCGATCGTCGGCGGTCAAAAGCGCCTGCAGCTCCTCTCGCCGGCGCTCGGTCTCCAGCGTGCGTTGCTGCAGCTCCAGGGTCCTTTGCTGCAGGGCGCCGGTGCGCTCGCCCACCTGTCTCTCCAGCTCGCGGCTGCGCGCCTCCACATCTCGCAGGCGCAGGCGCACGCCCCCGACGACGGCTGCCACCAGCACGGCGCCCAGCAGCATGCGGAACCAGCCGCTGTCCCAGATGGGGGGCGTGATGCTGATGCGCACTGCCGCTCCTTCTTCGTTCCACACCCCGCTGTTGTTGGAGGCCTTGACGCGAAAGGTGTAGGTGCCCGGCTTGAGGGCCGGGTAGTCGGCGTGCCGGCGCGTCCCGGCCTGCACCCACGCATCCTCCAGCCCCTCCATGCGGTAGGCGTACTGGTTCTTGTCTGGAGCCGTAAAGTCCAGCGCCGCGAAATCGAAAGAGAGGTAGTTCTCGCGATAGGACAGGGTGATGCGGTCATCCGCCGGCAGGTCGGTGCGCAGCACCTGGTTGCGCAGATTCAGCGCCGTGATCACCACCGGCGGTGGGTTGGGATTGTCGCGGATCTGCTCCGGGAAGAAGGCATTCACCCCTTGCACGCCGCCGAAGAACATCTCGCCCTGCTTGCCCTGGCAACTCTTCAAGACCTCGCCGATCTCCAGGCCATCGCGCGCGTCGAAATACGCGAACGTCTCGGTGCGCGGATCGAAGCGTGCCAGGCCGAGCTTGGTGCCCATCCACAGGAAGCCGCGCGCGTCGCCCTGGATGGCCGTGACAAAGTAGGCCCCGTTGTCGGGCAAGTAGCGCACGAACGTCTGCGAGTCCCGGTCGAAGCGTATCAGCCCGTCCTGAATGCTGCCCATCCACAGGACGCCGTTCGCGTCTTCGTAGAAGCTCATCACCGGCCCGGCTCCTGGGCTCTTGGGATCGTTGGGGTCCTGAGGGAAGCGCACCACCATGAGTTGGGAGCCACCGGCCGGGTTCGGGTCCAGCCGGAACAGTCCCTTGCCCCGGCTGGCGATCCAGACCTGTCCGGCGCGGTCGGGATAGATCACCATGACCGCGCCCGGGTCAAACGGGCCACTCACCACGGGCACGGGGGTGAAGGTCAAAGCGCCTGGCTGGCGGCGTGCGATACCGCCCGTGTACCCGGCCCACAGGCTGCCCTGAGCGTCCTCGGCAATGCAGAACACTGCACTCCCCTGAAAGGTCGCCTCGGCTGCAAAGGTCTCCCAAATGGGGTTATAGCGGTCCAAACCGTTGCCTGTTCCGACCCACAGCCTCCCCATGCTGTCCTCGTAGACGGCCGGCACCTCGCCGCCGCTCAAGCTGCTGCGCTCGGCGGGGTCATGCTTGAACACCGTCACCTTGCCGGTGTTGGGATCCAGACGGTTGAGCCCACCGGCGTTCGTGCCAACCCACAGCGTGCCCTGGCTGTCCTGATACACCTCTTCCACAAAGTTGTCGCTCAGACTGGGCACAGTCCCGGCAGTTGCCTCGGGCTGGTTGGGACCCTGCCCGTAATGCCGGAAGAGGCTGGCAGTCTCGTTCAGCTTGCAGATGCCCGCCAGCGTCGCCACCCACACCACGCCGGAGCGGTCCTGGCACAGGCCGGTCACCAAGTCGTTGCTCAGGCTGTGCGGGTCGTTTGGATCGAAGCGGTAGCGCGTGAAGCGACCGGTGGCGCGGTCCAGCAGGTTCAGGCCGTTGTTGGTCCCGACCCACAGCCGGCCGCGATTGTCCTCCAGGATGCCGGTGACCACATTGTCGCTCAGGCTGTAGGGATCGGCCGGGTCGGATGTGTAGCGCGTGAAGCGGCCCGTGGCGCGGTCCAGCCGGTTGAGCCCCAGCATGGTTCCCACCCACAGCACGCCCTGGCGGTCTTCGTACACCTGCAGCACGCACCCGTCGCTGAGGCTGTTGGCGTCGGAACGCTCGTGCCGGTAATAGGTGGGTTCCTGTTCGAGCACGCCCCCTGCGTAGCGCCACAGCCCGTCGCACGTCCCCAGCCAGGTGCCTCCCTGGCGGTCCACACGGATATCCACGATGGCATTGGTCCCCAGAAAGCGTGCGAAGCTGTCGCTGGCGCGGTCGTAGCGGTACAGGCCGCGGCCAGTCCCGACCCACAGCACCCCGGCCGCGTCCTCGCCCACCGTGAGCAACTGCCCCACCCCCAGTTGCGGATTGGTGGGCGAGGCGCCGTAGTGCTCAAGCTCCCCCGTCTCAAAGTCGCGGCGCACCAGGTCTATGCTGGTGACAACCCACAGGTCGCCGCGGCGGTCCTGGTACAGCTCCTGCACGTTGTTGGCGTCCAGCACGTCTCCGCTGGACTGCAACAGGTAGGCCGTAAAGTCGAAGCCGTCGTACTTGTTGAGCCCGTAGACCGTCCCAAACCACATGAAGCCCTGGCGGTCCTGCAGGATGGCCGTCGCCGCACTGAAGGACAGGCCATCCGCGGACGATAGCCGGTCGAAGTGCAGGCTGGGAGCGGACGTCTCGGACGCCTGGCCCGCGCCCGCCTCGGGCGCGCGCTCGGCGTAGGACATGTCCGGCTGGCTGGTCGCGGGGAATGCGACGCCGGGGAATGGCGAGGTGGCGGGCGGGAGGGCGCACTCTGAGGTTCGTAGTTCCCCCGCCGCGTGTTGTGCGCCCTGACGCTGTCTGTCAGGGCCAAGG
>CAYZKS010000361.1:0-2876 GCA_964478725.1 uncultured Anaerolineales bacterium | reverse complement strand
GCCACCATCAACGCGTGCGCCAGCCAGGGAGCCACGATGTTGCGCGTGCGCTGGACCAGGTAGGCAATCCCCGCCTCGGCAAGGCGCCTTCTGGGCTTCCCAGTTGGACGCGTCGCACCCACACTACTCACGATTCCCCTCCTTGACCGGCCGGATGAAGCGAGCCAACCTGCACGCCGGTCCGCGACTGCCACGAGAGATCAGGCGCCAGCGCTTCGACCCCGCTCAGGAACTGGTCGAGCACCTGCAGGTAGCTTTCGGTTTCCTCCAAGTGCGGCAGGTGCCCGCTGTGCTCGAAGATGACCCAACGCGACCCCGCTATGCCGCGATGCAACGCCTGCGTGATGGCTGGCGTAGCGTGGTCAAAGCGGCCGCCGATGACGAGAGTAGGCACGCGGATCTCGCCGAGCCGGGCTGTGACGTCCCAGTCCCTGAGGCTGCCGTTGATGCAGAACTCGCTGGGACCCCACATGAGATGGTAGACGTCGTCTCCAGGCTTGTCCTCCAGGCGCCGTACACAATCCGGCCGCGGGTGCATGCGGTTGACGTGGCGGGCGAGGAAGAGCTCGGATGCCCGCTGATAGTCCGGCGAATCGGTCGTGCCCGCCGCCTCGTGCACCCGGATGGTCTCCTGCACTTCAGGCGGGAGCTCCGCCGCCAGGCGCCGGCCTTCGGCCATCCAGTGCTGCGAGCTGGCGGCAGTGTCGGCCAGGATCAGGCTGGCCAGGCCTGTCGGGCGAGTGAGCGCGTATTCCAGGGCCAGCATCCCGCCCCAGGAGTGGCCCAGCAGATGCACGCGCTCCAGCCCCAGCGCGCGGCGAATCACGCCGACCTCTTCCACATACAGAGCCAGCGTGTAGATGGACGGGTCTTCGGGCACGTCCGAGTTGCCGCAGCCCAACTGGTCATAGAAGATGACGCGGCGTCCGGTCTCTGCCATCCCCTCCAGAGGTTCGAGGTAGTCATGCGGGCAGCCGGGTCCCCCGTGCAAGCACAACAGGGGTAGCTTCCCGGGCGCTTCACGCTCTCCGACTACGAAGTCTCGGCGTGCTTCGCCGACGGCGCGGTACCAGACTCTGTAGCCGCGGAACGGGACGAGGCCTTCCTGGGCTGGTGCGGATGTGTGCATTGTTCCCCTTTGTGATTACGGCCGTCCTGGTCCTGTAGGCCTGCCGGCGGGGGCCTAGCGAAACGATCGGGCCACCCGGTAGGCGACATGGCACGCAGCGCTGGCCTGGTCCCACTGGCTGACCTGTACGAGAGTCGCGGCGGCCACGCTCAGCGCATGCGCCCGCAGGTATAGCGCAAGGTCACGCGCCGCGAACAGCCTCGAACATGCCAGAATCCTTGGTGACCACAATCGCTCCGCTGGCAGCCAGCTCGCTTTCCACGAAGCGGGCAAAAGCCTCCGACCTGGTTCCGCGCAAGACAGACTCGGCAATCATCATGGAGTGCACGTAGGCCACCAGCGGCGCGGCTGCGGTGATGACCAACCCGTCCTCGTAGCGACGCAACGTGACCTGCGAGAAGTGGCGCGAAAGCAGCTCCGCCCCGTTCTCCAGCGAAAAGCCTGCAGGCAGTGACGTGTCCCACAGGTCGTCCCGGCCGGCAAAGCGGCTGATCAGGTCATACAGCTCGCGCAGGTGCGAGCCGCCCACAGTCGTGGCGTAGAAGCGTCCTCCCGGTCTGAGCACGCGCCGCATTTCGGACAGCGCCTTGTGCATATCGGGCACGTGGTAGAGCATGTGGTTGGCGAGCACGCCGTCAAAGCTCTCATCCGCGAACGGGATCTCCTGAGCATCGATCACGCGGCACTTGAAGCGGCGATCATTGCCCTGCAGGCGGCTCCTCGCCTTCTGCACCATCCCGGGGGACAGATCGGAGAGCGTCACATGCCAGCCCTGGGGAACGCGCTCCAGGTTCTCCACCCACAGAGCGCCCGGGCCGCAACCCAGTTCGAGAATGCGGCTTGCAGGCTGGAAGCTGAACTGGTCGAAGACCCAGCGCATCCAGCCAGTCTTGTTGATGCTGAAACGGCGATGCAACTCGATCCTGGCGTCCAGGTTGGACGCGTCCTGGTACTGGTCTGAGAGCAGATAGCCCTGATCAGTCAGCTTGGACATGGAGGTCTCGCATCGGGTCTCCGCAAGTCCGGCAGCGCGTGGCGTCGGCACTGGGTCGCGTCAAACTGGTGCGCGCGTCGAGCGGGCAGCGCACAAGCTGGAACGCTGCTGCCGCAGGCCAAGCGAGCGGGCCGCTGAACACAGACGCAAACGCCCCACAGGGCAGGCTAGGCCAGCTTCTTGCGGCGACGGTAGTAGACGATCGTGCCGATGGCGATGCCGATCACCGCGCCCAGCTTGGCGTCCGCAACACCCGAGACCTTGAAGATGGCATAGCCGACGACGGCACCCAGCAGGGCCAGGATCGCGATCCAGTATGCAGGTTTCACACCATCCCTCCCCACACAGCTCTGACGATAGAAACACCGCCACGCGCACCGAGTAGCGCTGCGCTGGAGCACAGTGACCGCCGGGGCTGCGCTGCCTAGGGGCTCTTCAGCCCCTGAACCACAGCCTTGTACTTCTCGTGGATCATCTTGCGGTCGAACTCCCAGAACTCCGCCAGCATGGCCCGGTCCTCTTCCTGGCTGACGTAGGCCAAGGCGTTGGGGAAGAAGACCTTGTCCTCCTTGGCGATGTGCTTGGGGTAGAACTCGCCCAGGGTCTGCAGGTTCTGCACAATGCCGGCCAGGGCGGACTGATCGCCGTTGCGGTAGCGCGTGTTGGCCTCCACCAGAGCCTTGGTGGTGGCGCGGCCAAAGACGTGCTCCTCGATCAGCTCGTTCATCACGCGCTCGTCGTCCGCGGACATCT
>CAYZKS010000360.1:0-2889 GCA_964478725.1 uncultured Anaerolineales bacterium | reverse complement strand
GGAGCCTGCGGGCCCACAAACGCCAACCCGAGCGCGGACATCCTGCTGAACACGCTGGCATAACGAGCCGCCCAGTAGGCGCTGCCGTTCTCACCATACCCATACAGGATGTTCAGGTCGCCCGCCACCAGGATTCTGTGCCCGGTCGGCCGGCCGATCAGCGCGGACAGGTCGGAAATCACGCGGTGAGCCGACGAGTCTGCATAGATCCAGCCGCTTCGTGCGCTGCTGTGGGGCCTCTCCCACGGCGCATAGATCGAAGCTACAGTGAAGGCGCCGCCAGTGGCAGGGGTCACGATCGCCGCGGCCAGCGTCCCTGGCAGGCTGACCGCCAGAAAGCCGCTCCCAGCCTCGCCCAGAGGTCTCATCTCCAGCCAGTCCACCCGCACGCGATCAGAGAGTCTGACTACGGCAGTTCGCCATGTGCGGTTCGAGCTGACTCCACCTGTGACCCAGGGCCCGGGATTTACGTCAAGTTTTGCTGCCACGTCAGCGGGTGGAGCAGTGGCTTCCTGAAGCAGAGCCACGTCGGCGTCGCTATCCAGCAGAGAACGCCACGCCTCCTCTCGCCGAGCGATGTTCCAGACCACTACTTGCACCACAGGCCACCGCCATTCACGCCATCGCATCCCTTCTCATCTTCGTGCCTCCGCGTCTCCGTGTGAGGCTCCCCACGGCTACGTTTGACCAGGCCCTCACACAACCCCGACCAACAGCGTCGGGGTTGTGTGAGGTTCTGAGATCGCCTCCAACACTGCATCGGCGCGGTAGACTCTGCCCCGCGCGCGGCCCGTGATCTCGCGCAGGATGCCGATCGTCTCCAGTGCCTCCACATAGCGGCTGGCGGACTGCTGGCTTACTCCGAGGGTCTGGGCCACCTGCGAGATGCTGACGATGGGGCGCGCCAGCAGCAGATCGGCGATCTGCAGCAGCCTGGCGGCGGCGCGCATGCCGCCCAGGCGTTGCCGGTATTCCTCCCGGAGCTGCTCAAGCCGTCGGGCGCGCGTGACCGCATCTGCGGACTGCTGCCGGACACCACGCAGAAAGAAGCGCAACCACGCCTCCCAGGCTCCACTCCTACTTACTGCCAGCAGATGATCGTAGTAGGCTTGGCGCTGGGCTTCAAAGTAGGCGCTCAGACATAATAGCGGCTGAGGCAACAGGCCCCAGGCGCATAGCAGGAGCGTGATCAGCAAGCGCCCCACGCGGCCATTTCCATCCAGGAAGGGATGGATGGCCTCGAACTGATAGTGGATCAGCCCAAGGCGGATCAGCGGCGGCAACGTGGACTTACTGTGCAAGTAGCTCTCGAACGAGCGCAGAGCTTCATTCATCTCAGGCACGGGAGGCGGCACAAAAGCTGCGTCCTTGAGTGCGCAGTTGGGCGAACCGATCCAGTTCTGGCTACGACGGAACTCGCCCGGCGTCTTCTGCTGGACGTCGGGGCCCTGGAGCAATTGCGCGTGCAGCTCCCGGATCAAGCGCAGGCTGAGAGGCAGTGTGTTCAGACGCTCCAGCCCAAACTCGAGCGCGCGCACATAGTTGTGAACCTCACGCACATCGGAAGGCCGGTCGAACAGCGCGAGCTGCACCGCTTCATAGGCGTACAGGTCAGAAAGCGACGCGCGTGTGCCTTCGATCTGAGAGGACAGCACTGCCTCGCGGCGGACGAATGGAATGATCAGCAGGTGCGGATTGGGCAGGACCCTGCTGAGGCCTGCCAGCTCACCCAGCGCCCGATCGGCATCCGAGAGATCCGCGACCAGTTCGCAAGTCCAGGCCAGGCCCGGGGGCAAAGGATTGGGCACGAAGGCGTGGTAGTCACCCTCGGCCACATGCACCCTTCGCCCCGCTGGAGCGCTCTGGACGGTGTGGCGGCCCATATGTCACCCCCTGAGCCATGTAGCGTTATTCACACTTGTGGATATACGCTACAGCGTTATTCACACTTTACCCCCAAAATGTGAATAAGCAAAACCCGCTCAGGCCTGCGATGATCTCTGGTTGCGCTCGCCCGCATCCAACCCCAGCACCAGCACGTCTCGCGCCGAACGGACACCCTCACACGGAGACACGGAGATCACAAAGGTCCTCCTCGTTTGCCGCTCTTCTTTGGCTCTCTTCTTTTCTTGGTGTCTCCGCGCTGTCTGCGCCTCGATGTACTTTCGAGGTCGTGATCTTTGTGTGAGAATCTTCTACAGCAATGCTCTAACCAGACCCACAGCCTGCGCCGCGTCCGTCCCGTAGGCGTCCGCGCCAATCTGCTCGGCAAAGCGCTTGGAGACGGGCGAGCCGCCCACCAGCACCTTGACCTGCTCGCGCAGGCCGCGGCGCCGCAGCTCCTCGATCACCTCCTGCATGCCCAGCATGGTGGTGGTCAGCAGCGCCGACAGGCCCAGCACGTGCGGCCGGTAGGTCTGCACCGCGGCGGCAAAGCGCGCCGGCGGCACGTCCACGCCCAGGTCAATCACCTGAAAGCCCGCGCCCTCCAGCATGAAACCCACCAGGTTCTTGCCGATGTCGTGCACGTCGCCCTGCACCGTGCCCAGCAGCACCACGCCCGCGTGCTCCACGGGCGTGCCGGCCAGGGCCGGGCCCAGCGCCTTCATCCCCAGCTTGAAGGCGTCTGCGGACATCATCATCTCCGGCAAGAAATACTCGCCGGCCTCGAACTCTTTTCCGACCTGCTCCAGCGCGGCCATCATGGCCTGCAACACCTCGCCCGGCGCCTCCCCGGCGCCCAGCGCCTGCCCCACCAGCTCCTCGATGCCGTAGACGTCGCCGTTCACCACCGCGTTCAGGATGCCCTCGTTCATCTCAGTACCTCCCGTACTTTTCGACCAGCTTGAAGACATAGTTGGCCTTGTCCACGCTGGCCCCCGGCGGCAC
>CAYZKS010000359.1:0-2913 GCA_964478725.1 uncultured Anaerolineales bacterium | reverse complement strand
CGCAAGCGGTTGCACGTGCAGATTGCTGAGAAGATCCAGGACCTGATTGCTGCTGAGCGGCTTCAACCGGGCGACAGGCTGCCGCCGGAGCGAGAACTGGCCGAAACCATGGACGTGAGCCGGCCGACGGTCAGAGAGGCGTTGAGGCTGCTCGAGCAGTGGGGACTGGTTGCCATCCGGCCCGGCAGCGGGACTCGTGTCGTCAGTTTGGACACCGAACCGGTTGCCAAGTCGCTACAACGTTTCGTGCAGGTCAAAGACTGTTCGTTCGATGACATGATGCGAGTCAGAGAGCTGCTGGAGCCGGAGGCCGCGGCCGAGGCGGCGGTCCACGCGTCATCGGATGAGATTGAGGTGCTGAAGCAGAGGCTGGGTGCGCTTGAGGAAGCGTTCCAATCAGGCGATCCGGCAATGCTGGCATTGACCGAGTCCCAGTTCCACACTTCTATGGCGAATGCATCCGGCAATCCACTGCTGGCCGCCCTGGCTGTGAGCATCGCGGACATCTTACTCACATGGACTGAAAGAACGGCAGCATTGCGCTTTGATAAGGATTCGCACGATTCGCACCAGGCGATTGTGGAGGCCATAGCCAATCGGGACCCAGATCGCGCCAGACAAGCCTGCATGTTCCACATGCAGTTGTCGCGCCGCGCGCGAGCAGCCGGAATGGAAGGGGCAGCAGCCCTTTCGGGCGCGGCATAGGCATGCGCTATGACGGAACGTGTCTTGCAGCTCGGGGCAAGATGTGTGTCCTGCTGGCAGCACTCTGATCAAGGCTGAATACCCCATATTCGGCCGTTCAGTGCGCACCCTCGGTGCCTCGCCGGCCCGGTGTGCTGATCCAGATTGCAGCCGCGCCTGGATTGAGCGCCTGCCTGGCCAGGCGCTTAATGGCCTACGACGCGTTACTATCCAGGTGCCGAGAGGTGATCCATCAGCATTCATGCCATCGTAGGAATGATCCGCCCAGGCCATGTGGCAGAGACCAGACAATGAGTGCCGCGACACAGCGCAAAATGCGGATTGGGGCCCTACTTGCAGATTCCTGAGGAGGGGAGCTCGATGCGTCGCAACAAGATCAAGGAATTGTGGCAAGCCGGAGAGCCAGTCGTCACCGGTTGGTGCCAGACTCCCGACCCGTTCATCACGGAAGCCATGACCCGCGCCGGCTTTGATGCGCTGGTCTTGGATATGCAACATGGGATGACCATCGGCCCGGACCGCGCCGGCGTGTGGCTGCAGATCGTAGGTCAGTGCGACATCGCGCCCCTGGTGCGCTTGCCGTGGAACGAACCTGCTTATGCACAGTGGGTGCTGGATGCCGGCGCCATGGGTGTCATCATTCCCATGATCAGCACCGTACAGGATGCAAGAAAGGCGATTGGCGCCTGCAAGTACCCGCCCATGGGCTACAGGAGCAACGGTCCCACGCGTGCGCAGTTCTTTGGAACGGACTATCTTGCGCGGGCAAATGATGAGACACTATGCCTGCTGATGATGGAGACGGTCGAGGGCGTGCAGAACATCGAACAGATCGTCCAGCTTCCCGGCTGTGATGGCTTCTTCATTGGACCCAGCGATCTGGCCATTTCTGCAGGCCTGCCGGCGAACCTGGACTGCAAGGACCCCAGACATGTGGCCATGGTGCAGAGAGTGATTGACACGGCCAAGAAACATGGCAAAAACGCTGGCATCTACGTCACGGGACCGGAAGAGGGCGTGCGTCGCTGGAAGCAGGGCTTCAACCTGAACCCCTTCTGCTCGGACCTGGCCGTGCTCGTGGAGGGCGTCAATCGCAACCTGGCCGAATTCCGCCAGCGTCTGGCGGATTAGGTTGGCAAGCCCGAGCTGCATCATAAGGAGGCGAGGTGAGGGCGGCAGTATACCAGGGCATCGAGCGCATTGAAGTCAAGGATGTGCCAGACCCGGTCTGCCCTAGAGATGGACTGGTCATCCGCGTCGAGGCTTGCGGGTTGTGTGGCTCCGAGGTGCGAACCTTCTACCAAGGAACCTCTTACCACAAACCAGGAGCCATTCTGGGGCACGAAGTGGTCGGCGTCGTGCAAGAGGTGGGCCGAGACGCACCACGCTACCAGGCGGGCGACCGCATCGCGTGTGGGCCGGCAGTGCCATGCGGCGAGTGTTACTATTGCCAGCGAGGCATGCAGAACCTGTGCGAAAATGAGTACCCCCATCCGTTCCCAATGGGTTTCGCGCAGTACATGGCCGTCCCAGGGCAGGCCATCCGGTACGGGGCCGTGGCCGAGATCCCGGAGGGGCTTGCTTTCGAGGCGGCGACGCTTGCCGAGCCTCTGTCGTCGGTGACCAAGACGCACATGATGCTTGGTACGTCCTTGTTCGACTCCGTCGCGGTCATCGGGGCAGGACCCGTTGGATGCATGCACGTAGAGATGGCGCGCTTGCGTGGCGCGACCAGGATCATGCAGAGCGAGATGACGCCTGCGCGGGTCGAGACTGCGCGGGCCTTCGGAGCCGATGTGCTCATAGACGCCAGCTCAGAAAACGTGCTTGAGCGCGTGATGCAGGAAACAAACGGGCGCGGGGCCGACATCGTGGTCTGTGCTGCGCCCTCGACCAAGGCGGCGGCCGAGGCAGTGCGGATGGCGCGCAAGGGCGGGAAAATCGTGTGGTTCGCCGGCCTGCCATCGAGCGATCCCACGATCCACGTGGATGGCAATCGGGTGCACTATCGCGATTTGATCATCTATGGCACGATCGGCTTCACGCCGAGGCATTTCCGCATGGCCCTCGAGCTGATTGCCAGCAAGAAGATCGATGCCCGAAAGTACATCTCGGGCACGCTTTCGCTGGATGAGATCGTCGCGGGCATCCAAGCCGTGAAGCAAGGGCGCGTGATCAAGCTGGTCGTGCTGCCCAACGGACGCTGAG
>CAYZKS010000358.1:0-2923 GCA_964478725.1 uncultured Anaerolineales bacterium | reverse complement strand
CCTCCGTAAGGAGGGTCTTAAGCTCACACAAACACCCTCCTCACGGAGGAACTACGAACCTTCAGGTGGTAGTGGCGGCTTCAGCCGCTCTTCATCAGGAGTCGCAGCATGAAGGAATATCGCTTCTTGCAGGTGGACGTCTTCACCGACCGCGCCTTCGGCGGCAACCCCCTGGCCGTCTTCCCTGATGCCCAGGGCCTCACCAGCGCCGAGATGCAGTCCCTGGCGCGCGAGATGAACCTGTCCGAGACCACCTTCGTCATGCCACCCGAAGCGCCGCAAGCCGATTTCAAGGTACGTATCTTCACTCCCGCCACAGAGTTGCCCTTTGCCGGCCACCCCGTGGTGGGCACGCACTGGGTGCTGGCCCACCTGGGGCGCGTAGCGCTGCGCGAGCCGCTCACCCAGGTGCGCTTCGAGTTGGGCGTGGGCGTGCTTCCCGCCGACCTGCACGTGCGCGGTGGCCAGGTGCAGCGCGTAGTCATGACACACGCACAACCCGCCTTCCTGGACACTCTCAGCGATGTGGCCGAGCTGGCGCTTGGGCTCAACCTCCCGCCCGACGCCATCTCTGGCTCCGGCCTGCCCGTCCAGGTGGTCTCCACCGGCATCCCGGCTATGATGGTGCCCGTGCGCTCCCTGCCCGAGGTGCAGGGGTTGGACTTCTCGCGCCTGAATACGGCGGCACTCAACCGCGTCTGCCACCAGTTGCACACCGAGGACGTGATGGTCTTCACGCTACAGACAGAGCGCCCCGAGAGCAACGTGCACGCGCGCAACTTCGCGCCGTTGTTGGGGGTCCCCGAGGACCCGGCCACTGGCAGCGCCAGCGGCGCCATGGGCGCCTACCTGGTGCACCACCGCTCCGTGCCCATCAGCGGCCCCACGGCTCGCATCCTCAGCGAGCAGGGCGCCGAGATCGGCCGCCCCAGCCAGGTGTTCATCGAGGTGGACCTGCGCGGCCCCGACATCGCCGCCGTGCGAGTCGGCGGCCAAGTCGTGCCGGTGATCGAAGGCGCCGTGCGCTTATAGGCACCCAGCAACGAGAAACCCGGATTCTTCTCCAGAATCCGGGTTTCTGCTCATGCCATCCAGCGCATGCCTAGCGCCTCTTGCGCGCAACCGGCAGGTAGACGTGGCGGTTGTGCCACACCGATTCAAAAGCCCCAATGTCATACGCCGTCGTGCCGTTCCCATCCCCATCCTGCGGCCGCGCGCGCCCATCGAAATCATCCCCCGGGGCTCTATCTGCAGATCCTCGGTCGATAGCTGGTGAACCCGCCCGCAGGTGGAAATCTCCAACGGACGCGTTCAGGAAGCGCGGGTCGCCTTCCACGCTATCTCGCCCGCGCGTCTCGCCTTCCGTGCCCCGAAATCCATCAATCAGGTTGTGGTCAATGCTCACGTTCTGCGGCGCGACCGCAGCGGCTACGGCCATCTGGAAGTACAGGTTCTGGCTGCAGATGTTGTTGCGCACCACCACGCCGCGCGCATCCGGGTTGTCCACCGCGATGCCCCCACCCCACGTCTCCCAACCGCTATCGTGGAAGCTGTTGTTCAGCACATAGATGCCGCGCATCGGGTGCTGCCCGCTGGCCCCGCCCGGGCCGTTAGTTGTCACCACCAGCCCGCAATAGCGGTTGTGGTAGGCCAGGTTGTTGTACACGCAAACGTTCTCCAGCAGGCCGCCCATCTCCGATGCCAGGGCAAAGCCGTTGTTGTCGAGCGTGTCGCGCACCGTGTTGGAGAACACCTCGATGTTGTAGGTATGCTTGTCCCAGGCATCCACATAGATGCCCACCGCCTGCGCCCGCACGATCTCGTTGCCGCAGATCTTGCCATCTGAGGCGCCGTCCTTGGCGTCCAGGCCCTCCTTGTGACAATCCAGCACGCGGTTGCCTCGCACCTCAAAGGCGCGCGTGCCCGCCACGGTCAAGCACTCCTGATGACCGCCGTTGCAGGCATGTTGGATCGTGTTGAAGGCCACGCTGACGTGCTCGCTTTCCCACACGCCGATGCCGGACGAGGTAGTGTCCAGTGTAGAGTTGTTCTCGATGGTAATGTAACTCGAGCGCAACACCAGGATACCTGCATTATCGGGATGCGGCCTGGCATGCGTCACGCGCAGCCCCGCCACCCGCACGTAGCTCACGTTGTTGAGCTCGAATAGTCCAGCCAGGTCGTCCGGCAACACCGTGCCCGCGCCGTCCAGCGTGACCGCTGCGCCCGGGTAGGCCGCGTAGGTTATGTACATCCCTGCGCTGCCGCCGTTCCGTGGCGCCACTCGCTCGCGATAGGTTCCTGTCTTTATGTAGACCGTGTCCCCCGCCAGCAGCGTCTCAGCCGCCTTCCCAATCGTGCGCCACGGCCGCGCCTCCGTTCCCGGGTTCTCGTCGCTGCCCTCGGGGGAGACAAAGTAGGTTGCGGCACGGCAAAGGGCCACCTGCCGGGCTGGTTCGGGGCGGTGCGCTGAGCAGCATGCCGCGGCGTAGCTGCTGACCAGCAGGGTTGCCGCAGTCAGCGCCAGTAGGGAACCGAGCCAGGCAACGAGGCTCGAACGCCAGACGCCCCCTTGCCTTGCGCACGCCACGACGGCGCCTCCGAGCACAGGCCCGCTGCAATTACTCACGCTTGATCCTCTTACTGCGCACGCCATATGGCCGCCCCCTCAAGCCGCCCTCACGTTCAAGAGCCTCCGCCTGCGCCGCCAACCGCAGCTATTCTCCTCTGCCGATTCTACTCCGCGCGTCTTGTTCATGTCAAACGTTCAGGCTTCTTTTGTCCTTTTTCACGCCATCCACACGCATTCTTCACGCCCGACCCGCGCCCCTGCTGTAGACTGCATGCAAGTTCAGTCGCAGGAGGTGCCCATGATGCGCTGCATTGTGTGCTATCATCGGCTCCGGGCGCGGCTGCGCGAAGA
>CAYZKS010000357.1:0-2933 GCA_964478725.1 uncultured Anaerolineales bacterium | reverse complement strand
GCCAGCGCTGCCCAGCGCCTTTGACAGCCCAGGCCATGTCCACTATACTGTGACCCGTGCCACAGCCAGCGCAGCGGAGACAGCCATGACCACGCCTGTGCGCAGCCAGTACCTGCGTATCAAGAAACGCTTCCCCGACACCATCGTGCTGTTCCGCCTTGGCGATTTCTATGAGACTTTCGATGAGGACGCCCGGCTTGTCTCCTCAGTGTGCGACATCGTGCTGACCTCTCGTCCGGTGGGCAAAGGCCAACGCGTGCCTCTGGCGGGCGTGCCCTACCATGCCGTGGAGAGCTACCTGGCGCGACTGATCGCCGCCGGGCACAAAGTAGCCATTGTGGAGCAGATGGACGAGCAAGAGTCGCGCGGTCTGATGGGCCGCGATGTGGTGCGGGTCGTCACCCCGGGCACCGTCGTGGAGCCCGCTCTGCTCGAAGAGAAGCGCAACAACTACCTGGCTGCAGTAGCCATGCAGGGTGCGGAACGAAGCGGGCTGGCGTATGTGGACATCACTACGGGTGAGTTCCGCGCCACGCAGTTCGATGGGCCACAGGCTACACAGGAACTGTGGCAAGAACTGGATCGCCTTCAACCGGCCGAGGTGCTGCTGAGCGATAAGCGAGACCTTGAGCCTGCATCCGCCAGTCGCCATACTTTCTCCACCTATGCGGACTGGCACTTTGACCGCGACAACGCGCAGCGTGCTCTGCTGGAACAGTTCCACGCGGCGTCCCTCGATGGCTACGGTTGCGCTGGCTTGCCCGCGGCCGTGGCTGCAGCGGGTGCCATCGTGCAGTACCTGGCCGAAACGCAAAAGGCAGCCTTGCAGCAGCTCACACAACTGTCCACCTACTCGACCAGCCAATTCATGACGCTTGACTCTGCCACGCGCCGCAATCTCGAGCTCACTGGCACAATCCGCAGCGGGCAGGTACACGGCTCCTTGTTGGGCGTCCTTGACGACACAAAGACGCCCATGGGCAGCCGGTTGTTGCGACAGCGCATCAGCCAGCCTTTGCTGGACCTGGCCGCATTGCAGCGCAGGTTGGACGGAGTGCAGGCCTTCTATGACGACATCCCCCGACGGACTGCCCTGCGCGAAGCTCTGAAGCGTATGGCCGACCTTGAGCGTCTGGCCAACCGCATCGTGCAACGCATCGCGCGACCGCGCGACTTGATTGCCCTGCACGATTCGCTGCAGGTGGTATCGCAGCTCATCCCACTGATCGAGCAAGCAGCCTCCATATTGCATGCCGCCCTGTCAACTCAGGGGTTGGACCCATGCCCAGAGGTGACGGCACTGATTTCGCAGGCCATTGCGCCCGATGCTCCTGCCACGCTGGCCGCTGGAGGCGTAATCGCCCCAGGCTTTTCGAGTGAGCTCGACGGCGTGCTGGATTCCGCGCGCGACGCGAAGCAGTGGGTGGCCAGATTGGAGAACCGCGAGCGCGAACGGACTGGCATCAGAACCCTCAAGGTGGGCTACAACAAAGTCTTCGGATACTACATCGAGGTCACCAACTCCAATCTGGATGCAGTGCCCGCGGACTATGTGCGCAAGCAGACGCTGGTCAATGCTGAACGCTACATCACACCCGAATTGAAGGAGCGCGAAGCCCTGATCCTGAACGCAGAGGAGCGGCGCGCCGAGCTCGAGGAACAAGTCTACCGACAGGTATGCGACCAGATCGCGGCGGCAACTCCTCGCATACTGGCCACGGCGCATGTGGCGGCCGAACTGGACGTGTATGCCTCCCTGGCAGAGGTTGCGCAACGCAATCGCTATGCGCGGCCCGAGCTAACCGAGGGCGATACCATTTGTATCACGAACGGCCGCCACCCTGTGGTGGAACTGATGTTGCACGATGAGCCCTTTGTGCCCAACGACGTGCAGCTCACGCCTCAGGAGGCCATCCTGATTATCACCGGACCCAACATGTCCGGCAAGAGCACCTATCTGCGTCAGGTGGCCCTCATTACCCTGATGGCGCAGATTGGTTCTTTCGTGCCGGCTGACAAGGCCGACATCGGCTTGGTGGACCGCATCTTCACCCGCGTGGGTGCTCAGGACGAGATCAGCGCGGGACAGAGCACGTTCATGGTGGAGATGGTCGAGACGGCCAACATCCTGAACCATGCTACGAGCCGCAGCCTGCTCGTCCTGGACGAAATCGGACGAGGCACCAGCACGTACGATGGCATCTCCATCGCCTGGGCAGTGGTCGAGCACATTCACAACCATCCGCGGCTGCAGTCCAAGACTCTGTTTGCCACCCACTACCACGAGCTGATCGAGCTGGCGCGCATCCTTCCCCGTGTGCGCAACTATAACGTGGCGGTGGCGGAAGAGGGCGGCAACGTGGTGTTCTTGCGCAAGATCGTGCCCGGGGGCGCGGACCGGTCCTATGGCATTCACGTGGCCCAACTGGCCGGTCTGCCCAGGCCGGTGATCCGCCGGGCCGAAGAAATCCTGAGGAACCTGGAGCAGGAGTTGCAGCGCTCTCCGGCTGGCGCACCCGCACGCCGTCTGGCTGAAGTGCAGCAACTGTCCCTATTCGTGGCCAGCCACCCTGCACTGGAGGAGCTGAAGGAACTGGACATCGAGTCCATGTCCCCGCTTGAAGCGATCAACAAGCTGTACGAGCTGCAGCGCAAGGTGAACGAGACGCAGTCGCGGAAGAGCTAGTCCTTGGCGTGCTTCTCGGGAGCAATGCCGTGCCCGCCAAACTGGTGGCGTATGGCCACCAAGAGCCTGCCCGCGTAGGACTCACGCCGACGGCTGGCAAGGCGCGCCAGCAGAGCGCTGGTGATCACAGGCACAGGCACGTCGAGGTCGATGGCCTCAGCCACCATCCAGCGCCCCTCTCCTGAATCCGGAACCGACGCAGACACGCCCCGCAAGTCCGCATCCTCGCTCAGGGCCGAAGCCGTCA
>CAYZKS010000356.1:0-2940 GCA_964478725.1 uncultured Anaerolineales bacterium | reverse complement strand
GTCGAGGCCATCTCCGAGGAGTAGGCGCTGGGCGGGCCGCAATGCCAGGATTGCGACGCGGCCCGCGCTTGCAGTCACGAGACGAGCCGCCCCTGTCCGGGGCGGCTCGACGCATTGTGCGGGCGGTCTGACGTTGAGCGGCTTCGCGGCTGGGAACTCAGATTCCGCACTCGGGCGGTGGTCTCTCCCGGCTCCTACCGGAGTCACATTTGCGACTCAGTGTTACGCGAAGATTCGCTAGACTTCTGTCTAGGTTTGATGCCATTATGGGGCCATGCTCAGGATTGACACGCCCCTCGGCCCTGTCGAACTGGAGGTGGAGGCCCTCGATCTGCCTCCTACCTTCCCCATCATCCTGCCCATCTGCCGCGCCCTGGGCATCGCCGAGATTGTCGATCGCCTCTGCCCCATGCACCACCAGAGCCATCTCACCCACGGGCAAGTCGTGGAGATGCTTGTGCTCCACATTCTCCAGGACCCCGACCGTAAGCCGCTGTACAAGCTCGACCAGTGGGCCGGCGAGCACAACGTCAATCAGCTCTATGGCTGCGAACCCGAAGCCTTCAACGATGACCGCGTCGGCCGGACGCTGGAAGCCATCTGCGACCAGATCCCGGCCATCGAGACCGACCTGGTGACACACGTCCTGCAGCGCTTCCCCGTGCCCATCGACGTTATTCACTGGGACCTGACCAACATCACCTTCACCGGCGCCTATGACACAGTCCCAATCATCGGGGCCGGCTACGGCAACGGGCAGGTTCACGAAAAGCAGCTGCAGGTCAGCTTGCACGCCACCCATGCCGGCGCGATCCCGTTGCGCCACGAGGTGCTGTCAAGCAGCGCCCATCAGGCTCCGCTGGCCTCGCCGATGCTGGCCGATCTGCGCCGCCGACTGCCGCCCAGCAAGCTGTTGATCGTCTCCGACTGCTCCGGCATCAGCTACGAAAACACCGTAGCCTATGACCAGGCCGAGGCGTGCTTCCTGGGGCCAATGGAAGCCACGTCCGCTGAAGACCAGTTCGTCGCCGAGCTGTCGGCGGAAGACTTCGCCCCGCTGAGCTATCGGAGCAGGAACAATCCGGACTGCGTCTACTCGTGCCACGACACGACGCTGACGATCACGCGCCAGAAGCACCCTGAGCCGATCAGCGTGCGCGCGCTGGTGATCCACAGCACCGGCAAGCAGCAGCGGGACACGGACCAGCGGCAGAAGTCGGTCGACAAAGCGCTCAAGCGGCTCGCGCAGATCAGCGGCTACCTGAATAAAGGGCAATACGCGCGAGAAGCTTATGCCCGCGAGCAGTTGGGCAAAGCCGTGCCCGACAGCCTGGTCGGCATTGTGGGCTATGAGCTGACCGGCTCATACAAGCAGATGCAGTTGCGCTTCTGGCTGGACGAACCGGCGCTGGCTGCAGCGGGTCGTGCCGATGGTCGTTGGCTGCTGGTGACCAACGATCGCGAGCGGTCAGCCGACGAGTTGTTCACGATCCAGCGCGGGCAGTACGACCTGGAGGCGCGCTTCCGCAGCTTCGGTCACGACCTATCTGTGCAGCCGGTGTGGTTGCACAAAGAGGAGCGCATCCGCGGGCTGCTTTCGGTGTTCATCATCGCGCTGACGGTGTACTGCCTGCTGGAATGGTGTTCGGTGCAGGCCAAACTCGAAGGCGACCATTACCCGAAGATGACGGCGCGCCAACTCCTGTACCATTTCAGCAGCGCCAAGATCCTGAAGGTATGGGCCAGGGGGCATCCGCCGCGCCTACAACTGGCGTTGCAGCCGGAGCACAGGTACTTCCTGGCCCGGCTTGGGTTCCCTGACGCAGAGCGCTATGTGCTATCACCCTTGAGAGACCACGCAGACCAAGCACCACCCGGATGACGCAGAGGAGCGATTCGCCAAGTGCGGAAAACGGGCTCCGATTCGCGACGCCATCGCCGTCGTGGGAGCGGACTCCGACCCAGATTCCGCACTCGGGCGGTGGTCCCTTCCGGGTCCCACTGGATTCGCATTTGCGACTCGATGTTACGAAAAGATTCGCTAGACGTCTGTCTAGGTCTGGTGTCATTATGGGGTCATGCTCACGATCAACACGCCCCTCGGCCCTGTCGATCTGGAGATGGAGGCCCTCGATCTGCCTCCTACCTTCCCCATCATCCTGCCCATCTGCCGCACGTTGGGTATCGCCGAGATTGTGGACCGCCTGTGCCCCATGCACCACCAGAGCCATCTCACCCACGGGCAAGTCGTGGAGATGCTCGTGCTCCACATTCTCCAGGATCCCGACCGCAAGCCGCTGTACAAGCTCGAAGAGTGGGCCGGCGAGCACAACGTCAATCAGCTCTATGACTGCGAACCCGAAGCCTTCAACGACGACCGCGTCGGGCGGACGCTGGAAGCCATCTGCGAGCAGATCCCGGCCATCGAAACCGATCTGGTGACGCGCGTCCTGCAGCGCTTCCACGTGCCCATCGACATCATCCACTGGGACTTTACCAACGTCACTTTCGAGGGCGCCTATGACAAAGTCCCGATCATCGGCCGCGGCTACGGCAACGGGCAGATGCATGAAAAGCAGCTCAAGGTCAGCCTGCACACCACCCACGCCGGGGCGATCCCGTTGCGCCACGAGGTGCTCTCCGGCGGCGCCCACCAGGCCCCTCTTGCTTCGCCGATGCTGGCCGACCTGCGCCGCCGACTGCCGCCCAGCAAGCTGCTGATCGTCTCCGACTGCTCCGGCATCAGCTACGAAAACGTCCTGGCCTATGACCAGGCCGAGGTCTGCTTTCTGGGGCCGATGGACGCCACGCCCGCCGAAGAGAAGCTCGTCGCCGAGCTGTCTGCGGACGATTTCGTGCCGCTCAGCTACCAGAGCAAGAACAACCCGGACTGCGTCTACTCGTGCCACGACACGACGCTGACGATCACGCGCCAGAAGC
>CAYZKS010000355.1:375-2973 GCA_964478725.1 uncultured Anaerolineales bacterium | reverse complement strand
TGAGCCCCACAAATCGAATCTTGCGCTTGACCTTGTCCGCATCGATGTGGCACTCTTGTGTCCAATTCAAAAGCAGTTGAGCAAAGTACCCCATCGACGTGCCCGTGGAGATGATGTCCACGATGGCCACCGACCGTTGCCGGTGGACGATCTGCTCCGGGGCCATGCCCGCTTCGCTGAGTTGCTCGCGAATGCCAGCGAGCTGCGCCGCAGTGGGCGGAGAGAACGCCGCACCCACGGTCGAGACATTGAACAGGGTCAGCCGCTCTGCCCACGACGTTTCTGCGAGCAGACCGCTGAGATAGTCGAACATGTTCTCCGGAGAACGGCCGAGGAAAAAGAGATCAGAGTCATCGCAGAAGGCGAGGATGCGTGCACAGTAGCGCCGCAGGTCAGCGACGAATTCGGGGTATGCCTCGGCAGCGGGCCCATCCACCAGTCGCCCCAACTGCTCGCGCTTCGTGATGTCCCAGCGAAAGGGCCTGCTCATCTCACCCTCCCGTCAATGCCCGCCGCCACAATCAGGCGCTCCACAAAGAACCCTCCTGAGAGGCCAAACGCGCCTCCCGGGAAGGTCCAGTCCAGCGGCACTACTCCGCAAACGGTGCGAGCGGCCCGTTGGAATCCAGAAGGTCGCGCAGCTCCGCATATGGCACCAGCACCGCCTGCGGCCCTGCGGCATACGGCGCTACCTGGTATTCCTCGAACGTGATCAGCAGCCCATCCTGCTTCAGATTCCAGACGGCATAGTTCTCCGTCTTCGGCTCGGCCCCGTCCTCAAACAGGAAGCTATCCGTCTTCTTCAGCTCAGCTACACAGTACTCCGAAATCGCCTTTAGGTAGTCGACATCGCTGCGGAACAGCGCTGCCAGTGGCAGCAACCGCCCCTTGGCAATCTCGTAGTTCAGCGTATAGTTGGCGTGACTGGGATGGGCCGCGCCCGCCGCGTACTGCTCCACCGTCAGGCGCACGCTCAGCACGCCGTTGACCACGCCTTCTACCTCATAACCGCCCAATAAGTAGCTGACCAAGTCGGCAGGGATGAGCTCGTTCGCAGCAGAGTCCCGCGCCATGGTCTTGAAACCAGACAGGGTCTCGCTGACATACTCCTCCACCGCCGCATTGAAGCCCTGTGTAATCGTCTCGGGAGCCCCCTCGAGGCGAGGCGCGTTCATCTCCAGCTCAAACCGCTCGGTTTGGCTCTCTTCCTTGGTCAGCTGCGCATTCAGCTTCAAACCCTGTGGCACAGCAGCCGTCGGGGCCTGCGTTGGCGGCGGTGGCGCAGGCGTCTCGGTCGGCGCGGGTGTCACCGGCGTCTCAACGGGCATGGGCGTCTTGGTCGCTGGAAGCGCCTGCGCTGACGGCGTCTCCAGCATCTGGGGCGAGACGCGCGTCGGCGTCGGCGTTGGCTCGGCCGCTCTCTGCCGGGTGCAGCCCGCCATCACAGTCGCAACTGACAGAACGACCAGCAGGAACCAGTACCTGTTCACGAAGCGCTTTGACATGTGTTCAGTCACCTCCGCCGCAACATCGGGCCCAAGATCTTCCGAGTGCAATTGTAGCCCAACCCTCGCATTTCGCCAAGATTGCGACTATTCGTACACCTTCTCCTCGCCTCGCTCCGCCTCAGCCGCATCCGGCTCCACATCGCGGCCCGCGGGGACGCCCGGCAGCAGCTCCTTGTAGTATTCGTGCTGAATCACCAGGTCCATCACCTCATTCGTGCCTGTCCAAATCATGATCAGCCGGGCATCGCGCAGCAGGCGCTCCACCGGGTACACGTTGGTATAGCCGATGCCGCCCATGATTTGCATGGCGTGATTGACCACGCTCCAGGCAGCCTCGGTGCCGAACTTCTTGGATTCCGACACCAGCCGCCGCACGCGCGATGCGTTAGAATCCGTGTCCGCGGCGTGCGCCGTAGCATAGATCAGGCCGCGCGCCGCGTCCAATAGCGTCACGCTGTCGGCCACCTTGAAGGACACGCCCTCAAAGCTGCGAATGATCGCCCCAAAGGCCTTGCGCCGGTCGCTATAGCGCGCAGCCACTTCGATGGCCGCGCGCCCCAGACCCACGCCTCCCGCAGCGCTGGTCAGGCGCTCCGGCACCATCATGCGATAAAAGATCTCTGCCGCGCCGTTTTCGCGCCCCACCAGGTTCTCGGCCGACACACGCGCGTCACGCAAGTAGATGCGCCCTGTCCCGCCTCCGCGCGTCCCCATCAGGCCGTAGACGTGCTCGACGTCCACGCCTGGCCCGCGCTCCACCAGAAAGGCGCTGATGCCCTTGTGCGGCTTGGCCGTGGGGTCAGTCCGCGCGTACACCAGAAAGTAGTCCGCCCCCTCGGCTCCCACCACAAAGCGCTTCTGGCCGTTCAACACGAACTGAGCGCCGTCGCGCCGCGCCTGCGTCGTTGTGCCAAAGAAATCGGAGCCGCCGCGCGGCTCGGTCAGCGCCTCTGCGCAGGTCAGCTTGCCTTCCAAAGTAGGGCGCAGGAATCTGGCGCGCTGGGCGTCTGTGCCAAAGACCGCAATCGCCTCGCCGATGATGCTCGGCAGGCAGTACAGGCACGCCAGGCTGGTACCCAGCATCCCCACT
>CAYZKS010000355.1:0-365 GCA_964478725.1 uncultured Anaerolineales bacterium | reverse complement strand
CGCCCGCCCCACTGCGGCGCAAAGCGCAGCCCCAACAGCTTGCGCCGCGCCGCCTCCTGCAGGTATTCACGCGGATAGCGCACGCGATCGGCGTCCATGTCCAGCAACAACTGCCGCGGCACGCTCCTGACGAAATCGCGCACCTCGTCACGCAGCGCACGTTGCTCTGCAGTCAGCAAGGGTTCCAGCATGAGGACCTCCTTGTCCAGAGTGCAGCCGCATTCTAGGTCGAATCGGCGCGCATGTCAACGCAAGACCGGCTGCAGCCAGACTCGGAAGTGCATACCATGTTACCCACACGCGGACTGAAGAAGTCGCTCCTCCTCACATCTGAACCAATCGGAGCCTTGCGGCGTAGTCTGATT
>CAYZKS010000354.1:0-2980 GCA_964478725.1 uncultured Anaerolineales bacterium | reverse complement strand
GGTACCGTGTTGGCGCCCGCGCCGTGCTTGGGCTGCCACTGGTGGGCGCCGGCCGGGCTCTTGGTCAGCTCCCATTCGTAGCCGAACAGGTTCCAGAAGAAGTTGTTGCTCCACTTCGTCGGCGTCGTGGTCCAGATGACTTCCAGGCCGCTGGTGATCGTATCACCACCTTTGCCCGTGCCAAATTTGCTCTTCCAGCCGAGACCTTGCTCCTCGATGGGAGCTGCTTCAGGCTCGGGGCCCACAAGTGACGCATCACCAGCGCCATGAGTTTTGCCGAAGGTGTGACCACCAGCAATCAGCGCGACGGTTTCCTCGTCATTCATCGCCATACGCGCGAATGTCTCACGGATGTCCTTGGCAGCAGCAAGCGGATCCGGATTACGGTTCGGCCCTTCCGGGTTCACGTAAATCAAGCCCATCTGCACAGCAGCGAGAGGGTTTTCTAGTTTCCGGTCACCAGAGTAGCGCTTGTCGCCAAGCCACTCGCTCTCGATCCCCCAGTAAATGTGCTCGGGCTCCCAGATGTCTTCGCGCCCTCCGGCGAAACCGAAGGTCTTGAAACCCATTGACTCCAAGGCGACGTTGCCGGCCAGGATCATCAGATCGGCCCAGGAAATCTTCCGGCCGTATTTCTGCTTGATCGGCCAGAGCAGCCGGCGCGCCTTGTCGAGGTTCGCATTGTCCGGCCAACTGCTGAGGGGGGCGAAACGCTGGCTGCCGGTGCCCCCGCCGCCGCGCCCATCGCCGACGCGGTAGGTGCCGGCGCTGTGCCAGGCCATGCGAATGAACAACGGCCCGTAATGGCCAAAGTCCGCCGGCCACCAGTCCTGTGAGTTGGTCATCAGCTCGCGCAGGTCCTTCTTGACGGCATTCAGGTCGAGGCTTTTGAACTCCTTGGCATAGTTGAAATCCTCGCCCATCGGATCGGACTTGTGCGAATGCTGGTGCAGGATGTCGAGGTTCAACTGATTGGGCCACCAATCCCGATTGGTGGTGCCGCCGCCGGCCCTGTGCGTGGCAACCTTCTTGTCATGATCCATACTGTTTGCTCCCTTCATTGTGTGTTTTTATCGAACCAGGCGTGCCCTGGCAGTCCGGGCACAAGCCGTAAAAGTCCAGCCGGTGGCTCACCACCTGGAATCCGGAATCCTGAGCCACGTCGCGCGCCAGGCTATCCGCCAGTCCAGGCCCGGCATCCACGATCCTGCGGCAGCGAAGGCAGATCAGGTGCGGGTGCGGGTAGGGCCGGTTGCCGTCATAGCGGCTGCAGTCGTCGCCGAAACCGAGCTCCAACACCTCGCCCGCGTCATCCAGCAGGGTCAGGGTCTTGTAGACGGTGGCCAGGCTGGTGGTTGGGAACTGCGCCCGGATCTGATCGTACAACTGGGCTGCGCTGGGGTGGCCTTCGCTGGCGGCCAGAAGGCGCAGCAAAGCGATGCGCTGTGGCGTCATGCGACAATGCCGCTCGCGCAGTCTCTGCATCATCTGGTCGAACCGAACCTGTGGATCGGTCAACGTGGCCTCCGTTTTCCAACACATATCTAGAGATAACAATTCTCTGTAAATAGAGCGTACCACATTTGCGCTGCTTTGTCAAGTCGAGGCGCAGTGGGCTCGGACACGGGTCAATTCGCTACCACAGCGCAAATCGCACAACTTTCGCACATCCATTTCACAACTTGTTCACATCCTGCCGCTATACTGGCGCCAGATCGATACGCTGAAAGGAGATCGAAGATGTCAAGCAAAGCCAAGCTCAACTGGGCTATGGATGTGGTCATCGCCGCGGCGTTTGCGCTGTCGGCGCTGAGTGGAATCGTGATGCTGTTTGTTCCTGGCGGCTACCAGGGTGGGCGCAACCTCAACTATGGGGCTACCACGCTCTTCTTGAGCCACGCAGCCTGGGACGCGCTGCATACCTGGAGCAGCCTGGTGCTGGTGGCGGGCGTCGCGTTGCACGTGGCGCTGCATTGGAAGTGGATCGTCTGCATGCTGCGCGGCACGCTGCACAGCAAGCAAACGCCCAAGGAATGCCCGGTAACGGTGGAGCAAGTGGCCTAGTCAGGCCACGAACGAATTCAATGGGAGGAATGTGAGATGAAGACGAGAGTCGTGATGATTGGGATCGCCCTGCTGGCCGTGGCGTTGGTGGTGGGCAGTGTGTATATGGTGCTGCGCCCCGAGACGGTGCGGGCCGAGGGCGGGCGGTTTGGACGCGCTGGCGCCGGCGCGGCGCAGGCTGAGGATTGCACCGGCAACTGCACCGGTGACTGCGGCAAAGTGGGCGGGCAGGGCGGCCGCTGGCAGGCCAACGGCGCTGGCGCGCAGGCAGCGGATTGCAGCGGCGACTGCGGCAAAGTTGGCGGGCAGGGCCGTGGGTTCCAGGCAAATGGCGCTGACACGCAGACCGGCGCGCAGGGCCGCGGGTCGCAAGCAGACGGCCAGGGAAGAGGCACTGAGACTCAGATCGGCGCGCAGCCCCGCGCTGGCCGCGGCAGGCTGGACCAGGACGTTGCGAGCCCGGAGCGCGGGCAGGCTGTCACACCGGTGACCTGGCAGACGATCGAGGGCCGGGTGGTCGAGGTCAGCGAGGGCACGGGCGCCGAGTTCTCGGTGCAGCTTGCGAACGGCACGACGGCCGAGGTGGGTGGCGGTCCCAGCTTCTACTGGGATGAGCAGGGCTACCAGGTCAGCAACGGCGACCAGGTGCGCGTGCGCGGGTTCTTCGAGGACGGCGAGTTCAAGGCCGGCACGGTCGAGAACCTGACCACTGGCCAGACCATCAGGCTGCGCGACGAGACGGGCCGCCCCATGTGGGCCGGTCGCGGCATGGGACGCGGGCGCTAGAGCGTGTCAGCGATAGCAGGAAAGCGGAGGGCCCCTTCCAGGGGCTCTCCGCGCCTCTGCTTGCGAATCAGAAACCCGTTTTCTGGCAGAAAACGGGTTTCTTGTCGTGTGAACTGGCACAGCACCGAAC
>CAYZKS010000353.1:0-3021 GCA_964478725.1 uncultured Anaerolineales bacterium | reverse complement strand
CTTACTTGGTACTTGGCTACTGCTTGGCTATACTCCCCTGGCGCATTGCGCGGAATGGCGCTACACTGGTGCCTGTGCGCAGACACAAACTGCAAAGCATGCGCCAGGCAATCATCTCAGCATTCATATGGAGGCATTGATGGTTTCGTCGTCCGCTATGTTCAAGCAGAAGCTGCATCAAGGGGAGGTATGCATCGGATCTTGGGTAACATTCACGGACCCCACCGTGACGGAGCTGATGTGCGCCTCCGGTTACGATTTCCTCATCCTGGAGGCCGAGCACAGCCCGCACAGTGTGGAAAACGTGCAGCTGCATGCCATGGCCACCAAGGGCACGCACACGGTGCTGATCGTGCGAGTGCCATCCAACGAGCCGGTGATCATCAAACGCATGCTGGACGTCGGGGCGCACGGCATCCTCGTGCCGCTGGTCAAGACCGCGGAGGAGGCCCATCAGGCCGTGAGCTACTGCATGTACCCGCCAGACGGCATACGCGGCTTCGGCCCGCGCAGGCCAGCCAACTATGAACGCGAGTTCAAGGACTATATCGCCAGGGCAAACCAGGAGATGCTGGTCTTCGCCATGATCGAAGACATACAGGCAGTCAACGTCATCGATGCCATCGTGCAGGTCCCGGGCCTGGACGGGCTGCTAATCGGTGGCTGCGACCTTTCTGCCTCCATGGGGCTTCTGGGCCAGACGGGGCATCCTGAAGTAGTCAAGGCCATGGAGAGCGTGGTCGCCAAGGCGCACAGGGCGGGAATGGCCTGCGGATTGCCGGCTCCGGTTGATGTTGACGTCGCCATGAAGTGGATCGAGAAGGGCGCGACCTTCATGCCCATCGGTGCCGACATGACCTACCTCGTGAACTCGTCCGATCGCACTGCAGCCGCTCTGCGGGCTCGCGTCCAGAACAGGGCCGGCTAGTCCAAAACCCTCATACACAGGAGAGAACCTCATGACGTCGCCAGCATTCAAGTTCAAGCAAGCACTCCAGGCTGGAAAGGTATGTCTGGGCGCAGGTATCAACTCTACCGACCCAACCACGACGGAGATGCTGTGTGGATCCGGCTACGACTTCTTTGTGCTGGATGCGGAGCATAGCCCGCACACGGTAGAAAACGTGCAGTTGCACGCCATGGCCGTCAAAGGCACGGACACGGTGCTGATCGTACGCGTCCCATCCAATGAGCCTGTGATCATCAAGCGCATGCTGGATGTGGGTGCCCATGGCATCCTCGTGCCTTTGGTCAAGACAGCAGAAGAGGCACGCCAAGCCGTGAGTTACTGCATGTACCCACCAGACGGGATACGCGGTTTTGGACCGCGGCGGCCGGCAAACTATGAGCGCGAGTTCAAGGACTATATCAGTCGCGCAAACAAGGAGATGCTGGTCTTTGCCATGATCGAAGACGTGCAGTCGGTCCAAAACATCGATGAGATCCTGCGCGTTCCTGGATTGACCGGGTTGCTACTGGGCGGCTGTGATCTGTCCGGCTCGATGGGGATGTTGGGGCAGACCGGACATCCCAAGGTGATCGAGGCCCAGGAGATGGTCCTCACCAAGGCACGCCAGGCCGGGAAGGCCGTTGGGCTGGGACTGCCTGGGTCCAACCTGGAGGTGGCTACCAAGTGGATCCGCAAGGGCGCCAACTTCCTGATCATCGGCTCCGACATGGGGTTCATGGTCGTGACTTCTGACTACACGGTCACTCAACTGCGCGGCTGCATTCAGGACATGGTCAAGTAATACCGGGCAGCGTTTGAACCCAAACCGGGTGCTGCCACAAACGATGTATCTCGCGCCCTTGGCCTCGCCTTTGTCGAAGGAGGCGAGGCTTTGGCTTCAGGCGCCTGTCTCCCTGTACGACACGCTCGCGGGTCGCTGAGCTGGGCGGTTATGCTCCTGCGCCAGCGCCTGGGTTCTGTCTCGGCCGCTCCCCCAGCGGATATCCGAGGCCGACCAGGCAGAACACGCCGCTCAGCAGGAACGTCGCGTTCAGCCCAAAGCGTTGTGCTACGACCCCGCCGATGGCCGGTCCAGCCAGGCTGCCCAGCGCCATACTCCATTGAATAGACGTACAGGCTGCCGGCCAGACACCCAGTACCCAGGCACAGAAGCAGCCCAGCCTGGTTCGCTGCGATCCTGCCAGGTCGGTCCTCTCGCGGTATCACGGCTTCTTCAGGGCGCAGCTTCACTCGCTCCAACCTACTCCGGCAACCGCGCCATACGGCCACCATCGATTACATAGGTTGCGCCCGTGATGAAGGAGGCGCGCGAACTGGCCAGAAACAACACCAGTTCGGCAACCTCCTCCGGCCGTCCGATGCGACGGATGGCATGCGCTTGGCCCCATTGCCGGACCACGGACTGGGGATCTGCTGGATTGACCAGAGCCGCATCCCGTCGCAGCATCGGAGAATCAATCGCAGCCGGGCAGATGGCATTGACCCGGATGTTGGATGGCCCATAGTCCACGGCCATGCTGCGGGTCAAGCCGATGACTCCCATCTTGGAGGCGGCATACGCCGCTGCCCGCGGCTGGCAGGCCAGCCCTGTCGTCGAAGCGGTATTGACGATGGCGCCCCCGCCTCGCTCAAGCATGTGAGGAATGCAGGCGCGTGACATCAGGTACACGCCCTTCAGGTTAATGCCCAAGATCATATCCCATTCTTCCTCGGGCACCTCGGTCAGGCTGCCAAAACGGAAGATGCCGGCGTTGTTATGCAGGATGTCAATGCCGCCAAAGGCTTCAAGGGTCTGGGCCGCCACGCGCTGCGTGTCTTTGAGGTTGGAGACGTCGCCGTGCACGTACATGGCACGCCCCCCTTGAGCGCGAATCGTGCCAGCGACGTGCTCTCCCAGGTCCTTAACTACATCCATGACCACCACAGCGGCGCCCTCGCGTGCAAATGCCAGGCTAACGGTCTCTCCCATGCCTCTACCGGCCCCGGTCACAATCGCCACCTTGCCTTCGAACTCCATTCTCCTCCTCCCGTTGTCATGAGCCATCACATGC
>CAYZKS010000352.1:0-3029 GCA_964478725.1 uncultured Anaerolineales bacterium | reverse complement strand
AGTCATCCTGCACCGCGCACTTGCCGGTCTCGAAGCAGCGATTGCACTCAATGCAAGGAGACACCTTCAACTGGTTCAGCACGACGCGCTCGACCACCGCACCCACGCCTTCTGCCCCCTCGATCGCCTGTTCGAGCAAGGCATCTGTGTTGCCGCCCCTACGCGGGCTGCCTGCAATGGCGAGAATCTTCATCTTACAGCACGTCTCGCCAGATGCTGTAGCGGTCCCAGTCGGGATTCATGTTCAGGCGATTGTATTCATCCTGCACGATCAGACGATGCCGTTCCTCATCCTGAGCCAACTGATGGAACACATTCTTGGCCTCAGCATCCCTGGTCCTCTGAACTGCCATCTCATAGAACTTTTTCGCAGACTCTTCAGACTGGATCGCCACACGCAAAGCCTCCAGCGGCGTGGTCTTTTCCGTGACCTCATCCAGGCCGCAGACCTCCGCCGTGGCGCTATCAAGCCCACCGGCTGCCTCTAGAATTGTCTCCATGAAAGCCGGTAGGTCGCCAGGCTGGCGTGAAGTGATCAGGTTGCCATCCCGCACTACTTCTTGATCCACCCAGGTCGCCCCGGCATTGATCATGTCGTCCTTGATCGCGGCCACCGAAGTCAGTTTGCGCCCTTTGGCTATGCCCGCCGAGGCCAGCACCCACCCTGCATGGCAGATTGCAGCCACGACCTTGCCCTGCTCAAACGCCTCTCGCACCAGCTTGAGCACGGCCGGATAGCGCCGCAGGCGATCAGGAGCATAGCCACCCGGGATCACCACTACGTCTACGTCCTGTGCGCGCACGTTCTCCGCAGATGCGGCAGCATCCACTGGAAGGCCGTGCTTGCTCTTGTAAGTCAGGTCGCTGCCAGTCCCCGCCACCTGCACTTCGAAGCCCGCCTCGCGCAGGCGCAATAGGGGATACCACAGTTCCAGTTCGTTGTAGTCGTTCTCTGCCAGGACTACAGCGCGTTTGCCAACCAGCTTCATTGCTCGCCTCCTTTGCGAAATCCTCTGTGGATCACTGAATTCTTGCGCGATACTCGGCTCGGTTCTCTGCCCGGACAGTGCTAGCTACGGCCCCACGTGCATGAGCTCATCACCGAGATGAAACTCATCTGCGTTGTAGTAATTCGGGAAGCGGGAGACCAAGTCATACTCGGTCTCCAGCAGATGATAATGGCTGCGCTCTACGTTGCTCAAGTAGCGCAGCAGGGTGCGGCCTGCCTCGTCGCTGGAACGAGCCGCCTCGCGTGAGTAAAAGTCAGAAGAGAGCTGTTCAGCCCGCATGGCCAGTTGGAACAGATCAGGCACACTAAGCGTGGAGGCGCCAGGTGCGTCCAGGGGAGGCATCAGAGGCCGCGAGGGTAGCTTGAGCTCGACATCAGGGAAACGGCGCGCATACATGTCCCGAAGCATGGACTCATGCTTCACCTCTTCCTCGCGCAGGAAGCTCAGCTTGGCAACCAGCGTCGCGTTATGCACATTCTGGGCTAGGCGCCGGTACAGCGCTGCAGCCTCGATCTCAGAAAGGATGGCTACTCCCAACACCTCCAGCGCCGTCAGTCCCTGAGATTCGTCCATGCCCTGTACCTCCAGGTGTGGATTTGTCCAGTCTACGGCAAGAAGATTAGACGAACGCAAGAAAGCGGGATGACGCCACTAGAGAAGCGTTAGAGCAGTGAACCCCTGCACGCCAAGTTCAAGTACGCCGCGCACGTGAGTTGATTATACAATGGAGCCTGATTAGTGCCAACTATAGTCCAACGATGCCAAGTTTGGCTCGACGACGGCGCAGCCATATAATGGCGCAACCGGGAGTAAGCATGGCGACTGGACTAGGCGACAAGGATACCTCGAAAGGAACCGGGCGATTCCTGAGTCTATCGCTGGGGATGCTGCTTTTGGGCATGCTGACGTTGGCAGGAGCCGTCGAACCGGAGGGACAAACGCGTTCGGCGGTTCCGCCTACCTCGACCATGCTTGCCCCGCCACAGTTCGCGGCGTTTGATGAACTTGTATGGGCGAACATGGCTCACGAGTCATGGTACTACGAGCATGGCTATGCGGAAAGACCACCGGAAGGCCCCGGCTTGCGTCTGCAGACACCACGCCTGTACTTGCCGATTGCAGCTCGAGATATTCCACTGACACCCACGGCCCGGCCAACACCCTCGGCAACGTTGACTGGCACGCCAACTCCCAGCCCGACCGTATGGCAGCCGCCTGACGGTGTCGAGGCACGCGCAGTCTGGATCTCACGCTTTGACTGGACGTGCATCATGCCAGGCTGCGCAGGCGGTCTGCTGCCTGGACCGAGCACCATCCAGCACATGGTCGCCAACATCGATGCGGGCGGCTTCAACACGATCCTCTTCCAGGTGCGAGGAACGGGTGACGCGTTCTACACTCCTGGACTCGAGCCCTGGTCGGCGCGCCTGACGGGTACCTTCACCGCCACGCTGGGGCTTGACCCGGGCTGGGACCCGCTTGCTGTGATGATCAGCGAAGCGCATGCGCGCGGAATCCAGGTTCACGCGTATCTCAATGTCTACCCGGTCTGGCTGGGCACCAGCCCACCTCCCGAGCAAACGGTGCCTGCGCATGTGTTTTGGGCCTGGAGTCACGCCGAGGGCAGCAACTGGTCCTACTGGCGTCAGTGGGATAGCAGCCACCAATCCATGCTGCTCAACAACAACTACCTGTGGGCCAGCCCTGGCAACGACTGGCTGGTCGAGAGCCACATTGTCAGCCTGGCTGCGGATATTCTGCAGCGCTACCCCGTGGATGGCTTGCACCTAGACATGCTGCGCTATGCCAATGTGGGCTATTCGTGCGATCCCGCCAGCGAGGAGCGCTGGGGCGCACCGTGTTTTGCCAATGGCGACTACCAGGAATGGCAGCGCTCCCAGGTGACGAATCTGGTGAGCCGCATCTACCAGGAAGGGATCCTGCCGGCAGGCCGTCAGGCGCTGCTCAGCGCGGCGGTCTGGTGGTATCCACAGGATCTGTGGGGCATCGGTTGCAGCG
>CAYZKS010000351.1:0-3036 GCA_964478725.1 uncultured Anaerolineales bacterium | reverse complement strand
CTTTGAGCCAACGCGTGTTGATCTTCTGCCGATGCGGCGGCAGCTCGTTGATCACAGACAGGTCCAGATCCCCGTACATGGTCAGGGCCAGCGTGCGTGGGATGGGCGTAGCGCTCATGACCAACATGTGCGGGTTGTACCCCTTCTGGCGCAGCGCCGCTCGCTGCGACACACCAAAGCGGTGCTGCTCATCCACGACAGCCAAGCCGAGGTCTTTGAACTCCACACCCTCCTGGATCAGGGCATGCGTGCCCACGACAATATTCACCTCGCCAGCCTGAATCTGCCGCCTGCGCTCCTCTTTCTCTGCGGAGTTCAGACTGCCGATCAGGATCCCGACATTCGCCTCTGACGCCAACCGTGCAGCTGCCGGGTCGTGCCCGGCCAGTCTCTCGCTCATTCCTTGCAGAATGCGGACGAGGGTCTGGTAGTGTTGCTCGGCCAGGACCTCTGTCGGTGCCATGATCACAGCCTGCATGTTGTTCGCCAGCGCCTGAAGCATGGCCAGCAACGCTACAACTGTCTTCCCAGAGCCTACATCCCCTTGCAGGAGCCTGCTCATGGGAGAGGTGCGCTGAATATCAGCAATGATGTCGCTCAGAACACGCTGCTGTGCCGATGTCAGCGAGAACGGCAACGCCTGAATCAAGGTCTCCAGGTGGGCATGCTCCACCGTCAACTGGCGCCCGGGCACTTGTTGCCATGCAAGACGCTGCTGCAGGACTCCCAACTGGAGCAGGAGGAACTCCTCGAAACACAGGCGCTGGCGCGCGCGTTCTAAGCAATCCTTGTCGTCTGGGAAGTGAATCTGCCGCATAGCAGTGGCCAGATCCATCAAGCCGTAGCGGTGACGCAGGGAGGGCGGCAAAGCATCCACCAAACGCGGTGCCCAGGCGCGGACCACTGGCCTGATCAGACTGCGCAGGCGGCGCTGTGTCAGACCCTCGGTCGACGGATAGACCGGGACCAGTCGTCCAGTATGGATGAGCTCCTTGCTCCACAGCTCCCACTGCGGCGATGAAAAGACAAGCCGACCCAAGTACTCGTCAAGTCGGCCACTTAGCACAACGCGGCTGCCAGGCACCATCGCACGTGCCAGGAACGGCTGGTTGAACCAAGTGGCTTCGATGAAGCCCGTGCCGTCGGAGACTGCGATCTTGAACAGCCTTACCCCTCGGGGAGTCCTGTGGTTCCTCGCTTCCTGGATTATGCCTGTGACGGTTGCTTCCTCCCCGTAGTGCAACTGGCTGATGGTCTTCAGGCTGCTAAAGTCCTCATGGCGACGAGGGAAGAGGTAGAGCAGGTCCTCGATGGTAGAGACGCCAAGGCGGCCCAACCTCTGGGCCAGAGCTGAAGCGACGCCGGACAGTGCAGTAACATGAGATTTGAGGGTTGGCTCGGTTTGGGGTGGTTGCCTGCGTCCCTTGGCTGGCGGCACCTTTCTATTGCTTCGCTCAGGCTCGAGTCCTGGCCGACCCCTCGATGCCAGTGTTTCTGGATTCCCGGCATCGAGCGCTGCCAAGGCCTGTTCGATAGCGGCAACGCGCTCCTCCGCAGGTTTTTGACCATAGTCCTTCAGATGCGCAGCGACCTGTTTCGCTGCGTGCGCATGTCTCTCCGACGGAACGGCGGCCTCACGCAGCCAAAGCGTCAGGAACTTGTCGAGGCCACCCACGACGACGTGATTGCGGCAACCATCTGCGCGTTCTGCAGACAGGATCTTCGCCAGCTTCTGAGAGTGGGAGCTTGGGGCCGACGTGAGCGTGGCTGCCGTCATTCGAGCCCCCTAGTGCTCCGCCAGTACACAGGCGAAGGCCACTGCTCGGGGGCCTGCATGGGAGGTCATCGTGGTACCTGCCTCGACGATCGATATCTGTGGGCGCCCGCACATCGCGGCCAGCATCTGTGCTGCCTGCTCTGCGTCGTGCGCCGCGTTGGCATGCAGAGCCGCCACTTCCTGCAGTACCCCCAATCCAGCAGTTACAGCGACCAAACGCTCAATGGCGTTCTTCCTGGTTCGAACCTTTTCCAGCAGGGTGACCTGCCCGTCCCTGAGCATTACGATTGGCTTGATCCTGAAGAATGAACCTACAAGCGCCTCTACCCAACGCACGCGCCCGCTGCGATACAGGAATTGCAGATCATCAATGACAGCTATCAAGCGCAAGCGTGGCACGGTGGCGTGAAGCATAGTCTCGATCTCGTCGAGGCTTTGCCCGAGCTGCGCGGCACGTGCCGCGAGCACAGCCAGCCAACCCGTTCCCATCGTAGCCTGCGTCGAATCGATCAGCACGATGCGTGCACCGGTGATCATTTCTGAAGCCACACGTGCTGCATTGTAAAGAGAGCTCAGGTTTGGAGCCGGATGGATGGAGATGATCTGGTCTGTCTGTTCCGCCAGACGCCGATAAACATCTGCAAAGGCCCCCACGGGCGGTGGGGAAGTCGTGGGCAGTCTACCGCCAGAAGCCAGCCGCGCGTGGAACTGCTCTCGACTCAGGTTCACGCCGTCCAAGAACGTCTCTTGTCCAAAGTGGACGTAACACGGCACGACCGTGATGCCTAGCTCATCCGCCAGAGGTTTGGGGACGTCCGCAGTGCTATCAGTCACAACGTGCACTCGGGCCACGCTATACCCCTTCTTGTACTACTATGCCCAGTGCATCGGGCCCAAGGTAGGTTGCCAGACTGGGACCGTAGGGCCGAATGTCCAGCCTCTTGTCGGGGAAGATCTCCAGCAGTCGCTCCAGCAGCAACTGTGCTTCGTCGGACGGGCGGCCCTGCAGAATGGCGACTCGGTTGAAACGCGCGAACTCGGTCACGAATTCATACAGACGGTCCACGGATTTGCCCCGAGTACGGACCTTCTCCATGGGTACAACCTCGCCATCCTCCATGATGAGGAGCGGCTTGACTCCCGGCAGGTTGTCAGTGAAAATGCGGCCTCTGCCGGATCGGCTCTGCCTTTCCAGGTACTCTACGTTGTCCACAAAGAACACCATGTAGATGTGCGGAATCGCGCCACGGATGTGCCGC
>CAYZKS010000350.1:0-3038 GCA_964478725.1 uncultured Anaerolineales bacterium | reverse complement strand
GTCCGCAAAGCGCTGGAACACCCTATCGGGAGTCCCAGGTTGCGGGAAATCGCGCGCCCCGGGCAGAAGACCGTGATCGTAACCAGTGACATCACCCGCCCTTGTCCATCGGACAAGCTTCTTCCTGCTGTACTGGCTGAGCTGGCACAGGCAGGCGTGTTCGAGAAGGACATCACGATCGTCGTAGCGCTGGGCCTGCATCGCAGCATGTCGGACGCGGAGTTGGAGCAGGCTGTAGGGACAGAGGTGTACCGCCGTGTGCGCGTCATCAACCATGACCCGGCCAGGACAGTCAGGCTGGGCGTGACCCAACGGGGCATGCCAGTCGAGTTCTTGCGTGAGGTCGTGCAAGCTGATCTGCGCATCTGCTTGGGAAATCTGGAGTTCCACTACTTCGTGGGCTACTCAGGCGGGGCCAAGGCCATTCTTCCGGGCTGTGCATCGCTGGCAACCATCACCGCGAACCACTCCATGATGGTGCGTCCGGAAGCGGTCGGAGGGCAGATTGAAGGTAACCCAGTGCGCGCCGACATCGAGGAAGCGGTCGCCATGGTGGGCGTGGACTTTGTCCTCAATGTGCTGGTAGATGCCGAGCACCGCGTCCTGGCCGCCGTTGCTGGGGACGTGACAGCGGCGCACCGCCAAGGGTGCGAGATGGTGGCCGAACGAGGAAAAGTGCCGATTCCGGATCTGGCTGAGGTGGTTCTGGCCAGCCCTGGCGGATACCCCAAGGACGTCAACCTGTATCAGGCGCAGAAGGCGCTGGACAACGCCGGTTGTGCCATGCGTCCAGGTGGGGTTACCATCCTAGTTGCAGAGTGTATCGAAGAGATCGGTGGCCAGGTTTTCGGTGAGTGGATGACCCGTGGCAGCACCCCACAGGAGCTGTTACGCGCGATACAGGAGAAGTTTGTGCTGGGCGGTCACAAGGCCGCTGCCATCGCCAAGATTGCCAATCAAGGCAGGGTGTTCCTGGTATCGCCAGCCCTGGCGAGGTTCTCTCTGACTGGCATGGAACACTACCCGGATGCTCAGGCAGCGCTAGATGCCGCACTGGAGCTGCTTGGACCCAAGGCACGTGTGTTGGCGCTACCCGAGGCAGCTTCGGTGCTGCCGCAGGCTCCCAGCCGGGACATCCGCTGCTGTCACATTTCCAGCTCTTTCTCCTGAGCCGCTGGCCGCGGTCGCAAGTAACCCACATGGCGAGTGTCTTCGCACCCTCGCCGTGTGCTGCATTATGCCGCTGCGCACCGTTGGCTGGATCGGGTTTTGGCGCACGTCGAGTCGCCCACTATAATGTCGCTTTGTGGCATGCGGTCTGCCTGTCGCGGCATCGAGCAGGCCCGACCATAGGGTACACGGCCAGACTTTGCCCACCGCTTGCATGGAATGCCAGAGGAGGAGCATAGTGGTAGCCCGACCTCAGAGTGAGACGGCAAGACGGATGCATGCACTGACGCTGGCCAGTGTTGCTGTGGCCACGCTGCTGGGGGCACTGGCTCGCCTGGCTCACGTGTTCGCCGTCGATTTCCCGTTGAACGACGGTGGTCTGTTCTGCACCATGACACAGGACTTGCTGGCTTCGCGCTTGGCGTGGCCCTGGTATACATCATACAATGGCTTGCGCCTGCCGTTCGTCTACCCCCCACTGCCTTTCTACTTCGCCGCGGTTGTCTCGCTGCTGACCAAGGCGCCGCCCGTGGATGTGCTGAGACTGCTGCCGGCACTTTTCAGCATCCTGACCATACCCGCCGTCTATCTCTTGTCGTGGTGGGTGCTGCGGTCGCGCACGCAGTCGCTGTATGCGACCATTGCCTATGCTCTGCTGCCGCGCAGCTTTCTGTGGTTGATCATGGGGGGTGGCCTCACGCGCGCACCGGGATTGCTGTTCGCCATCCTGACACTGTATTGTGCTCTTGAAATGTTCACAAAGAGACTGCGTCGCACTGTACTTTGGGTCATCCTCTTTGGCGGATTGACCGTGCTGTGTCATCCAGAGGCGGCCTGGTTCACCTCGTTCAGCGCGGTTCTGCTGTGGGTGCTGTATGGTAGAGACAGGGAGACTCTCAAGCTGTCCCTGGCTGCTGGCGCGGGGGTGCTGCTGGTCACGGCGCCCTGGTGGGGTGTAGCGATATCGCGACACGGGGTATCCACGCTGCTGGCTGCCTTTGCCACTGGTGGACAGAACTGGCTGGCCTGGTTCCCGCTCCTCACGCTGAGCTTTGCGGAGGAGACGTTTGTGGACTTGCTGACAACGATCGGTTTGCTGGGCGCGTTTCTCAGCCTCGCACGCCGCAAGTGGTTCCTGCCGGCCTGGGCAGTGCTGATTGTGCTGCTGGATCCACGCAGTGCCGGCACCTATGCAGTCATTCCGTTGGCGATGCTTGCGGGCTTGGCTTTGGACTCCATGATACTGCCTGCTATCGACAAGGCCGCGGCCGCCGCAGCATGTGCCAGGCTACCCGCTTCGGATGCAATCCGGCCGGAGTCTGACCAGCCGCCGGGCGGCGCACCGGGGTTCATATCGCGTATCATGCTGGGGGCCTTGCTGTTCTACGCTTTGTTCTCCGCGCTCAGCGTCAGGTTGGTGCGCTCTCGGGTCCTGGATGTGCTCAGTCCGGACGATCGCGAGGCCATGGCCTGGGTGCGGCAAAGCACGCCTCCCGACGCCAGGTTCCTGGTGATCACAGCGCCTATTGTCTGGTCGGCGGACTGCGTGTCGGAGTGGTTCCCCACTCTGACAGAACGCGTCAGCGTGGCCACCGTGCAGGGGCATGAATGGATGCCGGATTCTGGATTCCGAAAGCAGCTCACTCGCTATGTAGGATTGCAGGAGTGCGCCGCCAGCGATGCCCGGTGTGTCGAGAACTGGGCCCGACTGCACGCAGCCCAAGATGCCTATGTGTACGTAAAGGTGCGACAAACGAGGACTGAATCTGGCGTGACCAGGCCGGTCTTGATGGCTGTTCGCGAGTCGTTGGCGGCTTCGCAGAGCTATCGCCTCGTGTACGATGGGCCTGGCGCGACGGTGTTCGAAA
>CAYZKS010000349.1:0-3039 GCA_964478725.1 uncultured Anaerolineales bacterium | reverse complement strand
CGAGGGCCGATCCGGCGTTGATGCTGGCCGTCGAGAGCGTCACCGACATGGGGAGGAGGTCCACGGCATCGGGCAGGCTGTCCTGAACGGCCTGGATCAACGTGTTGTACTTGCTGGACGTGAAGCGGGTCATCCAGGAGACCGGGTTTCCGACGTCGTCAGAATCGTTGTGCGACTGGACCGCAACTATATAGTAGCCGCCTGCCTGGCCGTAGTAGGCCGCGGCGCCGTTCATGCCCTCGGGGGCGGCGCCCCAGTAGCCGAGCTGCTGCGTGAAAACAAAGTCGTAACGCCCGTCCTGGTAGTACATCTGCAGCCCGTTGTAGGAGGGGCGGGCAGCCGGGTACCCGGAGTTGACAAAGGCCGAGGGCCCCGCCGCGCAGCCGCTTTGATAGAAGCAGTTGTCGTCATGGTAAGCGAACCCGTACCAGCCTGCGAGGTATCCAACCGGCCGCGCCAGACGGATCCATGCCAGGTCAAAGCTATAGTCGGCTTGCTGAACCCAAGCCGAGTAAGTGCTCACGCCAAGGGGCACGATGGTCGATTCTCCATACGGGGCGACGCCGTCGTGGTAAGCAGGGATCACCCGGATCTCGGAGGCCCACACGCCGCCGGTGATCATTCCGCTTTGCCAGATGTGCTTGTAGACGTTCGCGCCCGAAGTGACCACCAGGCCTGAGCCCAACAGGGCGCCAGAGCCTTCGTAGGTGACCGCGTCATACGGCGCGGGAAAGCGCATGAACAACTTGACGTTCATGCGCCAGGGCGCCTGCTCGGGCGAGGTCACACGCTTGAGGCTGGAGAAGCCCAGCAGGCCGGCGCCGGTCTGCTCAACCGGGCTGAACTCGCCAGATGCGGGGCTCGACGCAGAGGCTGGGGCCTCGGCTGGCAAGGGGTAGTAGCTTGCCTGCGACTGGCCGGTTTCGAGGTCGTGGCTCACGATGCCGATGCGCTCAGCGGGGGCGGCAGTGGGCTGCGGGTCGTCTTGCGCGGCGGTGACTGCGCCCACGCTGCCAGGCCCGCCGCCGGCCTGAGCCGGCGGGAGCCCGATGGGGTCGCCGGCCGCCCGTGGCCCCGCCGCGACTGCCTGCACGGCAAGGATCAGGGTCAAGGAAGCGACGATGGCGGATCTAGCCCAGCTTGTTCTGGACATGGATGGTGCGCTCCTTTCGGGCCTGCGTGCAACGGACATAGGCGGATGCCCCGCAGAGGGGCGCTCGAGTCTTGCGGATGGTTCTACCCAGCGGCGGTGCTGGACGAAGCCTGAGGGACCTGGAGGGCGGCCCGTGTAGAGACGAACCAGCGGTTGCCCGCCGGGATTGCGTGCACGGCGTTGGCGGAGAGCGGCGCAACGCGGCATGGGATTCCGCCTGTGTGCGCCTGCTGCTCGGATGAAGTGTAGCATTGCCCCTGGCGTTGGTCTTGGCTGCGGCAACCGCTCGCTCTTCGTCTTCACGCCAGAAGTTGCGGAGCCTCAGCTGCTGGCTGCGCGGTGCAGCCGCACTACCAGGTCTCGCTGTCCAGACCGTCCACCGCCGCAAAGTGGGTGTCGCGGGTAATCACGGTCAGATCGTGCTGTGCCGCGATCGCGGCGATCCAAATATCATTCTCAGGAATGGGTCTGCCCTGGACACGCAGTGTGTTCTTGATGGACGCGTAGCGTCGCGCCGTTTCCGCATCGCAACCACGAATCCCGATCACGGACGCCAGCTCGTTAATGCGCGCCATGTTGTCATCCACGCGCTGCGACTTCAGAGCGCCCAGGTAGAGCTCTCCGAGGGCAATCACGGGCAAGAATACTTCTCGGTGCTGCTGAATGCGCTCGGTCACCACCTGGTCGCCAGACAGCAGGGCGATGGCGATGCTGGTATCGAGTAGAACCCTACCACTCATCGGCGTCGACCTGCTCGCAGCACTCGTTTACGGTCTGAAGCATGGACCGTGCGTCCTCGGCGCTGATGGCGCCGGCGAAACGCAAAAGCCGCTTGCCAGGCGTGCCCTTCTTCTGTGCAAGCGCGAGGGCATTCACAAACTCTAGCACCCTGCGTTGTGTCTCGGGTGAAAGCCCATCCAATTGGCGCATGATTTGCCGTGAGATGGTTGAACTTGTCACCGGCCCTACCTCCAGATCCTGCAAAGACAGCGGCTATTGCCCGTGCCAGCATCATCTACTAAGGCACCCATATTCTACACCACCTTGCCTGCGACAGTGAAATCGACCGCCACGGCGTGGTGTGACATTTGAGGAGAGCGCACGGGCACCTCGTCCGAGCGAAGCCCTTCATCGGCGTGGCCCAATGTTGCACCAGACGGGCACCCTGTCTAGCGCAGGACGAGCGGCCTTGCCTGTGGCAAGACCAGGGCAAGGCCCGATGCTACGACGGACGGGTAGGCGCGTTCTGGCGCAGCCACTCCTGCACGTCGGACAGCTCGCGGCGGAAGGGGCCTTCGGCTTCCATCTTGAGGCTGGTGACGGCGGCGGCCCACCAGGTGGACTCTTCGGGCTCGGCGCTGAGGCGCTTGCAGATGTAGGAGGCGACGCAGGTGTCACCGCGGCCGCTGCGGCCCACGAGCTGTCGCGGCCGGAAGGGCGCCTCATGGTAGCGGCCCCCGGCCAGCACTAGCAGGCCATCGCGATGCGTCAGCACGACCTCTTTGGGACCCCAGCGGGCGATGCGCCGGGCGGCGGCGCGGATGTCCTTCTCGCCGGTCAGCAGCTCGGCTTCCACGGCGTCGGTCTTGAGCACGTCTAGCTGGGCCAGCACCTGTTCCTTCTCCGGCCAGGGCACGGCCTTGAGCACGCCGTCCTGGTTGACGCGCAGGAAGCTCTGCACGTCGGCCACCAGCAGGGTGCGCTTTTTGCGCAGTGCGGCGATCACGTCCAGCCCCACCTCGCCGCGCATGGACGCGCCGATGAGGAAGGCGCGCGCCTCCAGGGGCGCGACCTCTTCGGGCGTGAACGCGCCCGCTGTGCTCGTGACGTGGATCACGCGCTGGTCCACGTCGGCGGTGGGGTAGACCAGGCGCAGGCAGGTGGAG
>CAYZKS010000348.1:0-3059 GCA_964478725.1 uncultured Anaerolineales bacterium | reverse complement strand
CGTGTCCAGTCAAATGAAAACGTCACCGAAGTCCCCTCGTTCTGTCATTTGAGAACGTCACCGAGTGGCACGGCTTCCTCCTCTCGCAGTGTAGGTGTGTACATCGGGTGGTTGGCTGGCAGCGTGGCTAAGACATTCTCGCTCCGACCTGACTGGGCGCCTGGGAGAGCGAAGATAGCCTGCATATCTGCCTCCAGCTCCTGGTGCAAAGTCAGGGGATCGGTTTCATCGTAAAGTCGTTGCAGCTCATCGGCTACTGCCGAGCTCATCACCCCCGAGGCCAGCAGGCGTTCGAAGGGAGTACGGGGCGTATCCCAGGTGCGCCGTACACGCTGGCGCTCGAGGTCATAGGTCTTGCACGTCAACCGCATGACGGGTTGGAAGAGGTTGTGGTAGATGCGCAGCTTTTGGTAGAAAGCGTTGAGGGCCAAGACTTGCGCGGTCGAATCCAGGCGCTCATGTCCGACCCAGGCTCGTATTAGAGCCCCGTTGCGGTGCTCGACGAAGCGGTTGTCGTTCTTCTGCCATGGTCGGCTGCGCGAGAGGGCTGCGTTTGTGAACAGGTGCCCAAAGAACCGTACGAGATGATCATTGAAGAACTCGCTGCCGTTGTCAGGATGGATCTCTAGCACAGGGAAGGGCAAGCGCTGCGCACACCGCTCAAAACCATCCTGCATCACCAGATAGCTGCGCCCTAGTACCGCTGCCATCTCGCTCCAGCCGCTGGCGACATCCACCAGATGCAAGGTGTGCACATACTCTCCGCCGGCAAAGCGGCCACAATGGTGCACCAGGTCCACCTCCACATGCCCAGGTATCGCCTCATCCCAGGGGATGCGCCCCGCTGGGATCCCCGCTCGCAACCCGTTGTGTGCGAGTCCAGGACGGCGCTGGCGGTGCGGCTCGTCTTGTTGGACTCGATCCACGATGCGGCGCACGGTCGAGACGCTGATACGCCCTAGTTGCTCCCGCAACACGGGTGTCATCCGAAGATGCCCGTGTTGTGCCAGCTTTTCAGCATAGGCCACCAAGTTCGGCGTGAGCCGCTCGGCACAGATCCCGTCGTATGCTCTGTAGACGATGCGCAACGCATCGTCTACTTCCGGGGTGTAGCTACGACCTCGCTCTTTCCTGCGTCGTTTCCGCTCGCAACTGCCCTTCAGACGCCGGATGATCGTCTTGCGGTTTAGGTGTGTAACCGACTCCAGCGCGTCCAGTATCCGCCCCTTTTCGGTCCGCGAACCCTTGTGATAGTCTCCTCGCTGCGTCCGCAGCACTTTCAGACGTTCTTCCAGGTCCAACTTTTCTGTGGCCATGCTGTCCTCTCGGTGACGTTATCATTTGAGAGAACAGTGTCCCCCCGGTGACATTTTAGATGAAAGAGCAGGGTCTACGCTCTTTAGTGTGGTGATGGAAGGGTAGACAAACACCCGTCTGCTTCCCTAGCATGCAGGTAGTGACACAAGCATGAGGGAGGGCAGACGGGTGCGAGGGGATTCTATCACAATCCAACTGAATATGCCTGAGCTGTGTGTCGAGAAGCAGCGCGAGGAGGGGGCGACTATCATCCTGACGGTGCGGTATCGGTGCGGGAGCCGTCGCTGTCCTCGCTGCGGACGGTCGACCAGGCGCGTGCACCAGTACCATCGACAGATCAAGAACCATGTGCCGATCTGGAGGCATCCGGTGCTGTTGGAGATACGCAAACGCCGATTCAGGTGCGAGGGTTGTGGCTGTGTGTTCATGGAAAGCGACGAGGTGTGCGGGTGGCGTCGGCGGAGTACCTCTGCCTTTCGCCAGTTGCTAGCCGAAGAGTGTCAGAGGGGGACTGTCAAAGCTGTGGCGAGCAAAGCGCAGGTCAGCGAGGCGTTGGTGAGGCGCTCCTTTGGGGAGATGGCTCCCAGGCTGATCACGGGGATCACGCACACGCCCAAGGTATTAGCGTTGGACGAGTTTCACATCGGGGCGCAGAAGGGCTACTTGACAGCACTCTATGCCCCCCTAGAGCGCAGGATCGTACAGCTAAGCCTCGGGCATTCGCAGACTAGCGCGGAGGCGCTCTTGGATCAGCTGCCAGAAGGTGAACAGGTCCAGGCGGTGGTCATGGACATGACGGAAGGGTTCCGACAGGCCGTCCAGCTCTGCTGCCCGCGGGCGGCCATCGTGGTGGACAAGTTCCATGTGCTGACTCACGTTCTCAACGCTCTCCAGCGCGTTTGTTTCCAGGTGCAATCGCAGGCTGCCAGAGAAGATATCGCCGTCTTGCGCAAGCGCTCCCTGTTCACCGCCAAGTCAACGGACTTGACGCTTGCTGAACAACAGCAGCGGGACCGCATGCTGGCCAAGTACCCGCAGCTAGCCACTGCCTGGGAATGTGTCCAGAGCTTCCGGCGGATCTACCGGGCCGACAGCCGAGCCACGGCGGCAGAGGCTCTCGAGGAGTGGTGGGACCGCATACAGCGAGAGGGTCCGCGTGCCTTCCTTGGTCTACGGCACATGCTCAGCCACTGGCGAGAGGAGATTCTAAACTACTTTGATCACCCGGTGACCAACGGGTTCGCCGAGGGCAAGAACAATCGAATCAAGGTAATCATCCGCACCGGGTACGGTTACCGCAATGTGACCAACCTGACTCGCCGTATCCAGTTGACCAATCGCTCGGAGGCCGATGCGTGGGGAGCACTCTCACCACACTTCTTGACGTAGAACCAAAGAGCACGAGCTCTTGACCTCCTACACACTTGGTGATATAGTAATGCACAACTGAATATTCGTGATAGAGGTGCCCTTTCACCCGGATGTAAGGGCTCAAAGTGCGAAGCCGGTGCAAGTCCGGCGCTGTCCCGCAACTGTAAGGCCGAGCTCGTAGCTACGCTGGCCAAGTCAGGTCGACCGCCTCTATCGCGCTCTGCACGACCTCGCGGAAGGGGGTGAGAGCATGGCTTGAGCTTCGCTCTAGGGCGCGGCCAGCAGATGCCCCTTGCCGAGATGGCAAGGGGTTTTTGTGTCCGTGCAGCGTCTCGGTTTGTCGCACCAATTAGCAGAACCACAATGGGGGT
>CAYZKS010000347.1:0-3090 GCA_964478725.1 uncultured Anaerolineales bacterium | reverse complement strand
GTGGGCGAGCAGGTGACCATCGAGGGGTGACTTGGAGGGTTATCTTGAGTATGTCTGTCTCCGCGGTCGTCAGCGCACTGAACGAGGAAAAGACCATCGAAGGCGTTATCGAGCCGTTGTTGAGGTCAGAGTACATTGACGAAGTCATCGTGGTGAACGATGGTTCGACGGATGGCACAGCCGGCATTTGCAGGTCACTGGGTGACAGGATCACCTTCCTCGACTATGCCATCAACCGGGGCATGGGTTTTGCCATGGCCGAGGGGGTGAAGCGCGCTTCTGGTGACATTGTGGCCTTCTTTGACGCGGACCTGGTGGGCCTGGACGACGCGCTGATTGGCCGGATCATCCTCCCGCTGCTTGAAGATACGAGTGTGCAGGGCGTCTTGGGCTGTGCGCAGAGCGAGGACACGCCCAGCGTTCGGGGAAGATTGGTCCAGGGGTTGCAGGCCAGGACAGTTGGCAGGGTTACTGGTCAGAGAGCCTACAGAAGAAAGGATCTGCTGCCGCACCTCGAGCCAATGTCGAAAGTAAACCGTGGGGCAGTGGTCTATCTCAACTCCAAGATCCAGAACGTGATCATGGTGCCGATGCCGAACCTGAAGATCGTGCTCAAGGCAGAGAAAGTTGGCGTTCGGGCAGCCTTCGTAGACTATGTGAAAGAAGGCATCGAGTTCTTGAGAGGCTATGCCCTGACGATCAGGGAGTAGCGGCACCGCGGGCGCCAGCGGTGCGGTGACACTGATTTGATCTTGCGCTTCACACGAGTGCACAAAGAGCGAACGCAGGTCTCCTCAGCATCCACAATCTGAAAGGCCATGCCCAGCTCTGGGCCATAGCGGATCAGGGCAGCGAGTTGGGCACCGTCCGCCCCAGCGAGCATGCCCGCCATCTGGGTGGCCCCGTTCGCGTGCTCCGACCGGGCGTTGTGGACGGCCAGCACGGCCTCCCCGGCCTCAGCGGTGGCGTCGATGGCGCGGCGGGCCTGCTTGGCATCGCCGACCACGTAGCACGGGATGTCGAGGCGCACGCAGGCTCCGTCCAAGGCGGCATGATTCAGCGGCCGGGATTAGCTTGGTCTCCCCGCCGACCTGGGCCACCACGGCATCCGGCCAGATGGCTTCGCAGTTGGTGTCGGTCAGAGCGCAGACCTGCTCGCAGGCCAGGTTGTCATGCACGCTCTGCCTGCGCAGCACGTCGAGGCTGGCGCCAAAGGCGTGTGCACCGAGGTTGGCCTCGCTGATGCTCAGCACCCTCCTCGGCAAACCGCACTAGCCGCGGAGCAAGTCTCGCTGGATCTCCTCGATGAGCAGGGGCAGATTGGGGCGGTCAAAGGCAATGCCCGGCGCAGGCACGCGATGGCGCTTGATATCCGGAGCAATATGCCGATGGTGAGGGAACGTGCTGGCCAGCGACGGATCGTTGGGATGGGGTTGAGGATCATACCAGTACAGCCGTTCTCGTTCGCGGCTGACGGAGTAGCCGTAACCTCGGATGAGGCCACGCGCGAAATCGAGGTCCTCCCAGACACTGAGTGTGACACCGCCCTCAAACTCAAGCGTCCCAGACACCTCAGCAAATGCTGGACCATGCCTGACTACGACCAAGGTGGAGAGCCGGATCGAAGGGTATCGATCCGGCAGCCCATAGACCAACAATTCGTATTCCGAGAGCGATGGCAGCATCAGGCGCGTACCAGGTCCGGATTCGGTTTCAGTTTCATGGACGGCTCGCCGGGACCCGGCTTGAGCTCCGACACAAAAGAATGGCTACGAGCCTCAAACTCGGCCTCGCGCTCCATTTGCATCTCGTACGCGCTGGCCCAGCGAACGAACTCGGTGGACTGCTCAAAGCCCTCGTCGTCCAGGAGGCCGCGTTGGTACAGCGAGTAAAAGTCCTGAGAGGTCACACCATATTTGCGCTCATAGGCTTGCGTGCGAACGCGCAACGCCTGCAGGTCCTCGATCAGTTCGTACAGAGTCATTTTGCCACACCTCTCCAGGAGAGATGACACGATTATAGCACAGACCGGACTCAGGGACAAGCAGCAGGCAGCGGCGTCGACCCCGTGAAACGAGAAACCCGTTTTCTGGGAGAAAACGGGTTTCTGGATGCACTCAGGCAACGGATGATGCCCTTGCCCCACAGGCAGTCGCCGCAGACGGGGAAGGGGTTGCCCTCGCAATCCGCCGCGTTGCTCTCGGCCAGGTCGCAGCCGCCTGTCCAGGGCCTGGCGCGCCCGCGGCCGGCCTGCGACTCGCCCGCCCAGGCATGTGGCCAGCCAGCGCTGTCCCGCGCCCTAGCGCGGGATGCCGTAGCCCCACGACATGCCGCGGCCGCCGGTCTCTTCGTTCTGGGACCAGGTGGCCGGCTCCGAGTCTATGATGCTGTAGCCGCCGGCGGGAATGAGCGCATTCGGCTTGACCTGCCAGTAGGCGTTGGGCACCCCTCCGGATCCAGGCAAGCCCTCCGCCTGCCAGGGGCCGTAGGGCGTGCCGTCGTCCGCGCGCAGCATGATGTAGCCCGGCGCGACGCCCCGCCCGCCGTTCCAGTGGTAGGTGACCAGGCGCGTCACCAGCCACGGTTGGGTGATGGCAAAGCGGCTGGGGCTGGAGGCGCCGTTCAGGGCCGCGTGCACGCTGGTGATCACAAACATCTCGCGCTCGCCCGCCCCGGGCTCCTCTGTCGGCGTGGGCGTGGGTTCGGCCTCCACAGGTGGGACGGCCGTGGGCGTGGGCTCCAGGGTAGGCGTGGCAGTCGGCGTGGCTTCCGGCGTGGGCGTGGGACCGGGCTGGGGCGGAAGGGGAGCGACCGCCGGGGGCGTCTCGCGCGGCGGGACCGGGTCCGTGCCCTGGTAGGCGTACTTGTAGACCACGATGCCGGAGCCGCCCTGGCCGTTGGCGGAGACCACCACCACCAGCACGTCGCCTTTGCTGCCGGCAGGCACCTCGACCGAGCCATTGCCGCTGGCAGAAAGCGGGAAGGAGCTGCTGGAGCCGTTCGCCGTGACCACCGGCACGATGCGTCGCGACCCGCCGAAGAACCCGGAGAGGCCGCCGGCCGGCGGCCTGAGGGTGTACCAGATCATGC
>CAYZKS010000346.1:0-3111 GCA_964478725.1 uncultured Anaerolineales bacterium | reverse complement strand
CCGTCCGGACGCCCACCCTGTCTGACGCAGGGCGAACGGCAAGGGGCGATACTACACCCAATCCGCGTTTTCAAGTCAGCCACAAAGGGTTCCAGAAGGTCACACGGATTTCAGGCACGTGATTCGTTTATTCGCTCTGTCTTCATTCGTCTGCGCTTTTTGCGCCTCGCCTGCCTTGTGTACTTCTGGGCGTACTGGGCGAGGTGACGGTATGCGTCTCCGCCATCAGCTCATCCACAACCGCCTGCAAATCGAGTGCCTTCCCACGCTCCACGGCTGCTTCGAGCTCCTCGGCGGGCAGGGTGCGCCGCAGCTCCGCCAGAAGCGTGTCGGCCCGTACCAGGGCGTCCACGTCGAGCGATGGATGGGACTGAACCAGGCCCAGCCATTCGGCGGCGCGCAGAGGCTGCCCGGCCAGCGCTTTCAGCCGCGCGTATCCGGCCAGCACAAAGAGCTGGTAGCTCAGAGTGCCCATGCCTACTGCCTGCGTCAGAGCGCGCCGCAAATAGGCGCGTGCGGACTCGAGATCGCCCAGCACGGCGGCGTTCTGTCCGAGGCCGCCCAGGAGCAGTGCCATGTTCAAGCGGAAGCCGAGTTCCTCGGCGATGGCCAGGCCCTCCTGCTGGTAGCGGTTGGCTGCGGCGCAATCCTGCTGAGCAGCAGCGACTTCTCCCAGGTTGAACAGAACGAGGGACAAGCCCCCGCGGTTGCCGATCTCGCGATTGATGTCGGCGCTCTCCTGGTAGTACTTGGCGGCCGCGGCATAGTCGCCCTGTGAGCGCGGGATCTCGCCCAGGTTGTTGAGGCAGGATGCGACGTCGCGGCGCCGGCCGGTCCTGCGGCACCAGGCCAGGGAGTCTTCGAGGTAGCTGCGGATCAGCTCCAGGTCGTGAGGACTCCCAATCGCAATCCCAAGGCGCATCAGCGCTATACCCTCCGTCTCCTCATCGCCACAGGCCCTGGCCAGCGCCAACGCCTCCCTGGCCAGGGATTCCTGTTGGGCGTACGCGCCCTCCCAATAGGCCAACCAGGCGAGCGCGGAGGTGACCAGCGCCTGCATCTTGAGATCCTCCGCCTCCCGAGCCGGGGCCAGGGCGGCGGTGAGGTCCTGCCTGGCCGCCTTGAGGTCGCCCAGCGCGCCCCGCGCCTGGCCCAGGAGCAGCAGCAGCTCGGCGCGCTGCGCCCTCTCCCCCTCGGGCAGCAGCGCCAGCGCCCGCTCGCAAATGCGCAGGCCCTCGCGGGCGGCGCCTGTGGCGTGCGCGTCCCGGGCCATGCGCAGCAACCACGACACGGCCGGCATGCCTTCACCCGCGCGCTCATAGTGCTCGGCGATCAATCCGGCATACTCGCCCACACGCTCTCCGGCGTTGGCCTCCAGCCACTGCGCCACTTGCTTGTGGTACACGCGTCGCAGCTTCAACAGCACCGTCTCGTAGGTCACGTCGTGCAGGATCAGGTGCTTGAAGACATACTCCTGCGCCCCGGCGAAGGACGAGCGCTCGCGCCGGAACACCAGCTCGCGCTCGCGCACCACGTCCAGCATGGGGGCCACCTGGGAAGGGTCCGGAGGACGAGCCGCATCCGGCGGTTGCCCCCTCGCGTCGGGGGCAGGCGCGCCACTCGCCAACGCCGCCACGGCACCGTCCCAGAATACCCGCCCCACCACCGAGGCGCGCTGCAGCACGTCGCGTGCCTCGCGCGGCAGGCCGTCCAGGCGCGCCTGCAGGACTCCAGTCAGCGTCGGCGGCACGCGCAAGCCTTTCAAGCGCGGCAGCTCTACGCGCCAGGGCTCCTCATTGGTGACGATGACACCTTCCTCGATTAGCATCTTGATCAGCTCTTCGACATAGAAGGGGTTGCCCTCGGCGCCGTCCGTGATCAGGTCGGTCAGGTCATCCGGGACGCTCTCGGCCTTTTTCAGCACTTCCGCCACCAGCGCGCGGCTCTGCCGCCGCGACAGCGGCTTGAGCGCGAGGTGCACGTAGGCTTCGCGGCCTTCGCCCCAATTGGGGTGCCGCTCGAACAGAGCGGGCCGCGCCAGGCACACCAGCAGCAACCGGGCCGCGGGGATCTCGGTCACGATGTGGTCGATCAGATTCAGCGAGCTGTCGTCCGCCCAGTGCAGGTCCTCCAGCAGCATCAGCAACGGCTGTTGCGCTGTCATGGCGCGCAGGTAATTCAGCAGGTACGCCGTGGCGAGCTGGGCGAACGCGGCGTCTCCCAGCAGGTTCGCCACCGCCTGGCTGCCTGCGGCGCGCAGGTCAAAGCCCGCAAGGTGCCCCACCAGGTCGGCGCGGTCGGGCTCCAGGAATCCATGCATGCCTGCGCGGAACTTGTCCAGGACCGTGGCCGCGCTGTCGCTCTCCAGAATCTCGAAGCGGTTGGCAAACAGGTCGCGAAAGACACCATACGGCACGGCCTGCGTCTCCGAGCGCGCACGCCCCTTGAACAGCCAGAACTGCTCAGGACGCAGCTCCGCCCAGTTCAGAAACTCGTACAGCAGCCGCGACTTGCCCACGCCCGCGTCGCCTGAGACGATGGCCACGCGCGTCTCGGAACCCTCCATCGCATCAAAGTATGCATTCTGCAAGGTCTGCAACTCAGCCTCGCGACCAATCGTGCGCGTCTCCACGCCCTCCACCCCACGCGTCTCCAGACGGAACGCGCGCGGCTTGGCGCGCTGCACAAGATATGTCAACACCGGCTCCGCATGCCCCTTGACCACCAGCGGCGGCTGCGGCAGCACGTCGAACACCCCGCGCACGTGCCGGTACGTGTCGTGGCTGATCAGCACCCCGCCCACCGGCGCGTTCTGCTCCATCCGCGCCGCCAGGTTGATGGCGTCACCCACCGCCGTGTACTCCACGCGCAGGTCCGTGCCCAGCTCGCCCACCACCACCAGCCCCGTGTTGATCCCCACCCGCACCCCAAAGCCCTCGATGCCTTTCTCTCTCTTCAGCTTCTCGGCATACTCCGTGCTCTCCGTGGTCATCTCCAACCCCGCGCGAATGGCGCGCTCCGGATCGTCCTCGTGCGCAATCGGCGCCCCGAAAAAGGCCAGGATGGCGTCCCCCAGCACCTGCGCCAGCGTGCCCTCGTGCCGGTACACCG
>CAYZKS010000345.1:0-3116 GCA_964478725.1 uncultured Anaerolineales bacterium | reverse complement strand
GCCGCTCATGCCGATGATGGCATTCATGGGAGTGCGGATTTCGTGGCTCATGGTGGCCAGGAAGGCGCTCTTGGCCGCGTTGGCCGAATCAGCCGCGGCCTTGGCTTGCTTCAGCTCCTCTTCCGCTTGCTTGCGGTCCGTGATGTCGCGGATGGACTCGATGGCGCCCACAATCTCGCCCCTGGCATCGCGCAACACAGAGGCAGTGGCGAACATGTGACGTCCTGTGCCTTGTAGGGCCGGCGTGTAGGCCTCTCCCGTCAGAGTTGCGCCGTCCCGATGGATCGAGGAGTACTTCTTCTCCAGCTCCTCCTGGGGAATGCTCACCAGGTCGATCAGAATGGGTCGCCTCTCCCCGTAGAAGGGGACGGAGTACGCGTAGTCGCCCTTTCCGAGCATGTCGGCCGCCTTGACTCCCGTCAGGCGCTCCATGGCCCGGTTCCAGGCGATGACCTTGCCGTGACGATCGATCACCAGCGTCGCGTCAGGCAGGAACTCGATGATATCCGCAAGCTGGCGGCCGCTGGCGTCGGCTGCGATCTTGGCCGCTTGCGCCTCCTCGAATAGGCGCGAGTTGGTGATGGCAATCGCCGCCTGACGAGCGAGGCCCACCGCAAAATCCAGATCGTGCTGCGTGAAGGGCCCTTGCGTGGGCTTGTCGCGCCAGAAGGTCAGCACGCCGATGACCCGCTCGCCGGACCAGAGTGGCGCAAAGGCGATGGCTTCGATCTCCTCCTCGCCCTCCTCGGTGCCTTCCACAGTTGCCGCGCGCGGGTCGTGCAGTGGGTCGTTGACTACCTCGGCCTGCCCGCTCTGGAACACAGAGTAGGTAATCCCCTTGCCAGGATAGACCACGTCATCCATCAGTACATCAGCATACTTGCCACGGGCCATGACTGTGCGCAACGTCCCGTCCGGCTGCAGGAGCCGCAGGGCCACGTCGCGGGCGTGCAGGACCTCCAGAGCGCGCGCTGTGATGCGCTCCAGCACCGTCGTCTGGTCCAGCGTCGCGGAAATCTCGCGCCCGATCTCAGTTAGCGCGGCCATCTCATCGCCGCGCCGCTCCGCTTCCGCAAAGAGGCGCGCGTTCTCCACAGCCACGCTCATGTTCAACGACAACGTGGTAAGCAGACGCAGGTCGTCGTCGCTGAAGGCATGCTCGCGGTCGATGTTCTGCAGGCTAATCACGCCGCGAGCTTCGCCGCCCATCAGCAGCGGCACGCCCAGGTATGACTTGGGCGCTTCTCCCGCTACGACCTGGCTACCGTACTCGGCCGACCTAAGTGCCAAGTCCTCGTTGATCATCAGTGGTTGGCAGGTCGTGAGAATGTGACCGGAAAAGCCCATTGGCCGGCGCGGCGCCGGGAACTGCCGTTCCCCTTTCTCCACCGAGTAGCGCCAGGTGATCAGGTCCGATTCGCGGTCGTACATGATGATGGCCACCACTTGCGCGTCGAAAACCTCGCGCAACTTTTCGCCCATGGCCTCGTAGATGCGCTCCACGTCCAACTCGCCCACCAGCATCTGGCCGACATCGCCGATCTCCTTCAGCTCGGCGGCGCGGATCTCGGTCTCGGCCAGCAGGCGCTTGGTCTCATCGAACAGACGCGCGTTCTCCATGGCCACGCTCATAGAAGAGGCCAGCGTCGTCAACAGCCGCACGTCCGACTCGCTGAAGGCATTCTCGCGGTCAATGTTCTGGAGAGAGATCGAGCCTCTGGTCTCGCTGCCCACGAACAGCGGTACAAACAGCACCGATTTGGGCATCTCCGTGCCTGCGACGATCTGGCTGCCAAACTCCGCCATGCGCTCTGCCGCGTTCTCATTGATCACAAGCGGCTGGCCAGTGCGTTGCAGATGCTCGGCCACTCCTCCCGCCAGGATCGGTTCGGGCTCCTCGAAAACGCGCTTGCCCTTCTCGATGCCATAGTGCAGGTACGCCGTGCGGGTGTTCCAATCGAACGTGTTCATGAGCACGGCCTGCGCATCAAACAAGTCGCGGATCTTCTCACCCACCAGGTCGTAAATGGCCTGCACGTCCAGTTTGGAGGCCAAGCCCTGCTGTATGCTGTTGATGATCCCCAGTTCCGCCGCGCGCTGGTCGGTCTCTTTTAGCAAGCGCTTGGTCTCGTCAAACAGGCGCACGTTCTCCAGGGCCCCGCTCATGGCAGCGGCAAGGGTGGTCAGCAAGCGCACGTCGGATTCGCTGAAGGCGTCCTCGCGGTCCACGTTCTGTATCGAGACAGCGCCCCTCACCTCACCACTGGCGATCAGCGGTACATACAGCGACGACTTGGGCGCCTCTGTGCCCGGAGTGACCCTCTGCCCGCCAAATTCGGCCATGCGTTCGGCCATGTTCTGGTTGATCAGAATGGGCTGGCGCGTGCTGCGCATGTGCTCGGCGACACTGGGTGTGGGGATCGGCCCGGGTGGCAAGCTCAAGCGTTTGCCCTTCTCGATGTTGTAGCGCGGGTAGCGCATGCCCTTCTGCCAGTCGTAGGAAGTAATGGCGACAACCTGGGCATCAAAGATGTCGCGGATCTTGTCTCCCACCAGGTTGTAGATAGCCTCGACGTCCATCGTCAAGGCCAGGCCTTGCTGCACGCTATTGATGATTGCCAGCTCGGCGGCGCGCTGGTCCGTCTCCTTCAACAGACGCTTGGTTTCGTCGAACAGGCGCGCGTTTTCCAGCGCCACGCTCATCGAAGAGGTCAGCGTCGTCAACAGCCGCACGTCGGATTCGGTGAAGGCATTCTCGCGGTCGATGTTCTGCAGCGAGATGCCGCCTCGCACCTCCCCTCCGGCGATCAGAGGCACAAGCAGCATCGACTTGGGCGTCTCTGTGCCAGGGATGGTCGTCACGCCGAATTCGACCATGCGTTCCGTCATCTTCTCGTTGATCAGCAAGGGCTGGCGGGTGCGAACAATGTGATCGCTTGGCCCACCCGCCCGGAGCGGAGCGGGCTCCTCGTAGATGCGTTTGCCCTTCTCGATGCAGTAGCGCGGGTGCAGCGTCCTGGCCTTCAGGTCAAACGTGTCGACGGTCACGACCTGCGCGTCGAAGATGTCGCGGATCTTGTCGCCCACCAGGTCGTAGATGGCCTGCACTTCCAGTT
>CAYZKS010000344.1:0-3175 GCA_964478725.1 uncultured Anaerolineales bacterium | reverse complement strand
CCTTGCGCTATGCGGCCTGGGCTGCCGAAGACACGGTTTACATCCCTGTGGGAGTTCCGGCATGAAGCTTCTTCTCAGATGTTGCAGTATCACGTCTCACTGACAGCCAGTGGACCCATCCATGAGTGCGTCAGATGAGCGGTGCGGGGTATCTATGGATCAATCAGCCATTGACACGATTTCTCAAGAATTTGATGAGGCCATCGAGCAATACATCAGTTGGGCCTCGGAGTGGGATGGCGCTTTGCCGGCGGATGTTTTCTTTGGTGTCTGGGCTGACCTCCGGCACCGGTAGCGGCCGGTTGAGCTGCGCGCACGCATCGTGGAGGGGCATCTGCAACTGACCCCCGTGCCGGAAAGCCCGGTCCAGGTTCGGGACAATCGCATCTGTCTGGAAGACGGGCGAGAACTGGTGATTCAACTGGAGACTGTCCAGTGAGCGGTTGGCGTGTCGCCCGTGGGCCGCTGTGGCTGACCATTGAGGGTAGAGTCAGAGATGGTATGATCTGAGACAGAAAATAGCCTGTGGAAAGGAGTAAGCGTGTAATGAACGTGAGTTACGAGGAGATTGAGACTGTTTTGGAAAAACTGACCTCTGAAGAAAGCCGAACCGTTCTGCGCTTTGCTGAGTTCCTGCTGCAGCAACGCCCAGTTGCGGTGGATGCTCGCACCGCCCGGCGCAAAGTCAGCACGTGGTTGGTGCGAGATGTGGGCAATCTGCTGATGGGGGGAGAGCCGGAGTATGTGCCGGGCGAACGTCCAGTGTGGCGAGTGCCCGTGCTCGTCGCTCACGGTCGCCGAGGCTGTGCGACATTCGTAGATGTAGATGCCCAGGCTGGCGATTTGTTGGTCACTGAAGATACACCACAGAAGGTGTTGACCGATGTCCAGGCCTTTATTGCCGGTTCCGCATCGAACTGAGGCCTTTGATGGTGCTTGCTTGCCTGCATGCTGTCAGATGGCACTGGCCTTTTGGGGCGTGTTCAAGTCACAGGCTGAAATTGCTTCCCAAATCGGGCACATCGAGGGCGCAGGCACGCCGGCCAGACATATAACTCGCCTGGCCGCTTTAGGCATCGAGGTTGAGTGGAGTGAGAATGGGACGGTGGACGAGTTGCAGCAGGCGATAACCGATGACAAAGTGCCCGTCGTCTTCCTGCGCACAGGGGAGCTGCCTTATTGGGAGCAAGATAGCCCACACGCATTGGTTATCGTTGGCGTCGAGGCGGACACAGTTTATGTGAACGATCCGGCATTCGAAAACGCGCCCATCCCGGTGCCGGTTGGGCATTTCGAGTTAGCCTGGGATGAATTTGGGCGTCAGTGGGCAGCGCTTCATTGCCCATCCGGAGGAGAGTAAAACATGAGCAAGTATGTGTTGCCTCCCGACTTGCCCGCTGGGCTTGAGGGAATGATCCATCCTGATGGCGGATTCTTGTGTATGACGTCGCATTGGCGGCCCGATCCAGAGGCTGCCGATCCAGAGATGCCTGGCCAGAAGCTGTCCATGAGCAGTTATATTCCCGTTTTCTCGAACGAAACCTGCTTGTGCGGCAGTGGTAAGCGCTATGGCGATTGCTGTCAACCTGAACGCCTGTGGCACCCTGTTTGCCCCAATCCTGGCCGGCAAGGATACAGCCTGGTCAAGCCCCAAAAGGCTACGTTCCGCAACGTCAACGGGAATGTGGTCCGCGAACGGTTGATGGCAGACCGGCGGCTACGCTGTACAGATACCAGCCAGGCCAGCGCCTTTTGGGTTTTCCATGGCTATCCGCCGGTCGAAGACCAGTATGGTTTTCTTTGCTTCGGCGATATCGAGCTCAAGCACAATCGTACCTTGCTGGTCACCGCGATGAGCGATCTGCGGATGCAGACGCTGCTGGCGTTGCTGCAAGAGCTCGCCGGCGACTGTCTGATTGAGCCACACATGAGCCAGGATCCGGTGTTGGTGATTGACAAGAACACGGGCAAGATGCGATCCATCAGAAGCTCAAAGCCGCAGTCATCGAAGCGGAGATCGAGGCAGAGACGCCACAGACGATAAAGACCAAAAGAGCAAGAGGAAGCATTGTGAGCAGGACGAACAAAGAGCGCGTTCTGGATTACCTCTGGTCCATTTCACCCGACAGGGCGGCCAACAGCCAGATTCGAGAAGCAACGGGCATCAAGTCCCATCAGGTGGTCTACCTGCTCACCCGGGAGTTGATGGGAGCCAGGCTGATCCGGGGCGAGCAGCGTGGGCAGGGGTGGATCTTCTGGGCCGACGAGTCGCCCGTCGTTCAACTGGCGTCGCCAGGGCAGGCCCCGATGCGAGAGGTCCTCACCCAGGCTGAAAAGCAACTCTCGCCGCGCGCCTTTGAGGACCTGGCCCGCTCCGTGATGAGTGCCCACTTCGGTGTGCCGCTGGTGTCTGGACAAGTGCCCTTGACTTTCCAGACCTTAAACCAGCCAGACGAGGCGCAGGCAGACCTCACTGCTGCCATCCAATATGCACGGCGGGGGTACGAAAAGAATCCCCAAGACTGGGCGAACACCTTCGATCTGGCTCTCTATCACCTAGTCGCCGGAGAAGCCGAAGGGGCAGGGCGCCTGTACAAGGAAGCCCTCGCTGGCGGAGCCTCATCCTACCGCATCCGTGATGCCCTCTACTACCTGGGTCACTTCCTGGTCCTCTTCCCTGACCACCCCCAGGCCCGCGCTGTGCGGGACTTGCTTCAGGAGCACCTCCAGGAGACTGAGCACAGCCAATCTGGCTTGAGGATGGGATAATGAAGACGGTTGCCAGTTTCGGGAGGGATTCGAGTCGTTTGCTGCCCGTCCCAAGCTGAAGGCGATTTGCCAACTTCAAAGGTATTTGCTATAATTAAGCTGACGGGGCGTAGCGCAGTCAGGGAGCGCACTTGAATGGGGTTCAAGTGGTCGCCGGTTCAAATCCGGCCGCCCCGACCATGAGATATGGCAACAGCCTTCTTTAGGCTACTAGCCATCAGGTTGAATGGCCGATGGCCTCTCCGCCGTCGGCCATTGTTCATATTAGCTTCAAGGTCGAGCTGTCCATGGACGATGTGGTCTACAGATGCGGTGATCTGACCGAGGAGGACATCGCATTTCTACAGAAAGTAGAAAACGACATGCCCATCGTGGCCGACATTAGCCGCGCCGATCTGTTGATTTA
>CAYZKS010000343.1:0-3197 GCA_964478725.1 uncultured Anaerolineales bacterium | reverse complement strand
CTGTGATAAAGTAGTCGCGGTAGCGCGGGTCGTCACGCAGGAAGCCCTGGAACCATACGGATTGCGAGGAGATGTGGTTGAGCACGGCGTCGAACATCAGGCGAAAGTCGCGCCGGAGAGCGTGCACGTCCTCCCAGGAGCCCATTGCAGGGTCCACGCGGCGATAATCAATCACCGAGAAGCCGTCGTCCGAGGAAAAGGGGTAGAACGGCAAGAGGTGCACGCCGCTGACCAGGCCGCGCAGGTGCTGCCGGCAGAAGCTTGCCAGGCTGCGCAAGGGCGCCACGCCCGGCTCGCGCACCTGGTCGGCGTAAGCAATCAGCAGGGCGTCGCGCTGCGTCAGGCCGCCGTGTGACCTGTGGCCTGCGCCGCGGCCAGACAGCGCGCCCGAGGCATAGCCGTCCACCAGCGCGCGCAAGCGCTGGCAGGTGGCTCGGCCGGCGGCCTCGCCGTATAGCTCGGTCAGCAGCCTTTCGAATGGGCACGGACCGGTCATGGGCGGCAACCTCCATCCACGCTGCGATGCATTCTAGCCCAGAACCCTTCCGAAGGTTGAATCGCCAGGCTCTGCCGTGTACGAGGAACCTTCGGAAGGGTCTTCGCGTAACTCTCCTGCCCCTCGTTCGAAGGCACCCTTCCGAAGGTTGAATCACCAGGCTCTGCCGTGTACGAGGAACCTTCGGAAGGGTCTCCGCGTTTTGGGAACTTGTGTGCGCATCGCAGCGTCTAGTCATCGAACAGGTCAGAGTGCAGCAAGGAGGTCAGCAAACATGTTCGCACAGAAATCGTTCCGCTATGTGATCGTGGGGGTGTGTGTGGTGGCGTTGGCGCTGGGCGGCTGGACGTTGGTCAGTCGCGCCCGGGCCAATCGTGCCCAGGCCCAGGCTAAGCCGGGTGGGCAGGAGCAGCCCAGCGGGCAGGACCAGACCATTCCCGAGCTCACGTCCGAAGAGCGCGAGCTCAAGGCCGGCGAGGAGTTTGAGATCAGCCTGGTGGCCAATCCCTCCACCGGTTATGCCTGGGAGGTTGCGGAGCTGGACGAGAGCAAGGTGCAGCTCGTGTCCGACAACTTTGTCGAAGGCAGCGCCTCCGGCCAGGTAGTCGGTGCGCCCGGGCAGACCGTGCTCAAGTTCAAAGCCCTGGCCAGCGGCCAGACCCGCATCAAGCTCGTCTACCGCCGCGCCTGGGAGACCGGCGTCGAGCCCATCAAGACCCACATGGTGCAGGTGGACGCGCGGTAACGGCATCGCAGTACGGAAAACAGCACAGAAGACGGGTTTCTCCCAGAAACCCGTCTTCCTCCTATCGAAGAAACCCGGCTTCTGCGAGAAGCCGGGTTTCTTGTACAGTCGAAACGTGCGCTACTGTGTGACCGTAATGTTGCTGAAGGTGGCCGAGTGCGTGGCGCCGTAGCCGTACAGGCCATAGAACACCTGCAGGCTGTCCATGAGGCCAGTGAACGTCATGCCCGCGGGCATCAGCTCGATGGTGTTCCAGTTTCCATCGGTTTCGAAGCCTTGCCACAGCCCGCGAATCTTCATGTAGGCCGTACCCGTAGTGGCGCTCGTCGCGTGCAAGTGGATCTCGATCTGGTAGATACCCCCAGTGTTCGCCGTCGCCGGGTTCTGCCAGGGATCCACCCCGTCGCGGTCCCACCACACGCGATGGTTGTTCCCGGGAGTGGGCGGAGTCGAAGGCAGGTTGTACGCGCCCTCGCCCTGGCCGCCTTGTCTCTGCAGGATCAGCTTGTCGTCCAAGTCCAGGGTGGGTGCGCCGATCGGATCGGGGTTGAATGTCCCGGCCGACCATTCGTAGTCTGTTGCCAACCAGACGCCGCTGCTCATGGTCGTGGCCGGGATATCATAGTAGAGGCAGAACGCCCAGTTCTTGCCAGGAAACTGGGTCGCCCCTGCCCAGGCGCTCTCCTCGACCCCTCCGCAGCACACGTACTTGGCGTGCGCTGCGATATAGATCCTAGTCCCTGGAGCCCATGGTGTCAGGTCGATCTCGTACACGCCGTCGGCACGCGGCTGATACGGGAACTGACCCGGAATCGGGTTGCCGTTCTTCTGGGGAATGCCGCCAATGGAGCTGGCGACCGCAACGTGCGTCTCCAGGATTGTGCACTCTGGCGAGTTCAGCTCGTATCTAACGTACAAGGTCGAGCCGACGTTCCATACGTAGAGGGTGCCGACGTCATCCTCTCCTGACACCCTCTTGGGCCCCGTCCAGAGCTTTACGCTCTTGGATCCACTGCCGTAGGTGGCGACAGTATCTGGGTTGAAGTCGCCAGCTCCTACCGATCGTACACCCAACTCAGCCCAGGCGTGGGCAGAACCGCCAAAGTCGTCCACCATGCCATTGCCATCGTACGTGAAGCTAATGGTGATGTCCCCCGCGGTCAGGTCCCAGACGTCGTTGAAATGCCCGGAGTCAACAGCGCCGTTGCTGGTCAGTGTCACCGTACCATAGTTCACCGGTCCTGCGGCTCCGACCGGCATCGCCAGCACTATGATCAACACCAGTCCCAGAATCAATAGCTTCTTCATCCTTGAATGCTCCCTCATCATCATCGAGTGTTATGCGCGCCGCGCCGTCGGGCAGCATCCCCGCTGCGCCGCTCGGCGCACTTGGGCCGCGGAGTCCGAGCGATGATGCTGGGTACAACGAGGACTGTGGCCAGGTCCGATTCCCCCCTGATGGCCTTGGCCCGTCACCTCCTTTACATACCTTCCGGTGCCGCCTTCCCTCGCACAGCCATGAGCGCACGATGCCTGGGCCGAAGACGCAACAAGCCCCAGCGAGATTCCGCCGAGGCCTGCGATGATGTCGGTATGTCAGGCGGCCGCTTCGTTGCGAGCCTGGATGTCCGTCACCAATATAGCGCGGCAAGATGAAATGAACGTGAAGAAAAGCCCGCCTGGAAGTCAATCTTCGGTGTGCGTTCGGTTTCCATTGGGTTTCTGCTTGCCAGCATCGAGATAGGGCGAAGTGACGCCCCCGGGCAGAAGACGGGTTTCTGGCACAAACCCGTCTTCTTGTTCTCCAGGAACTCGGCTGCTGCCAGAAGCCGGGTTCCTGATCACCGGCGCGCTCACTCCGGCCCCACCGCCTGAAACGCCGCCCCCTCCAGCGGCCGCAACGCGTGGCCGGGGTAAACCCACTCGGGGCGCAGGGCCTGGGCGCGGCGCAGGCTG
>CAYZKS010000342.1:0-3201 GCA_964478725.1 uncultured Anaerolineales bacterium | reverse complement strand
TCTATGCCCGAGAAGCCTCGCTTCTAGCGCACCGTCACATCGGCCTCGGCCAGCAGCTTCTGCGTCGCGCCGTTCCATACCTCCACGTGATAGTCGCCCGGTCGCAGATTGGTGGCGCGCGCCGTGAGGTCATAGTAGCACAGGCAGCGGCAGGGCTCCGTGTCGGGGTAGGTCTCCAGCTCCACAAATTTCAACACGGGCCGCGCGCCCTCCAGGAACACCACCACCTGCGCGCAGCAGTTGTAGTAGGCGTCTTCGTGTTCCATCCATACATCGCGGCCCTGCACGCCGATGCGAATGCTGCCTCCGCCGCGGGTACCCTCCATGACGCACGGCCCTACCTCGTAGCAAAAGCCCTCTGCGGTGTCCGGCTCGGGCAGCGCCTGCATGAACGCCACCAGGTCGTCCCGCTCCTGCGGGGTCAGGCCCGAGGTAACGCCATGTTGGTCGGCAGGGTTCTTGCTGCTGAGCACCTCCAGCAGCGTGGCCGCGCTGCCGTCGTGCAGGTAGGGCGCGCTGTCATAGACGCAGCGCAAAGAGGGCGTGTCGATGCCCGGCCCGAACCATTCGCCGTACGAGCTGGCCGTACCCACGTCGTGCTTGCGCAGGTCCGTGTACAGCGGCGCGGGATGGCAGGCTGAGCACTGCGTGCGGGAGGAGTTGAACAGGGCGCGACCTCTGTCAACGGACTCTGAATCGAACAAACGGACACGCAGAAGGCTTTCCGTTTGTCCGTTTGGGCGTCCGTTGACAGCCAGCGAATCTATGTAGCTCGCCAGGCAATCCAGGTCGTAGGAGCGGCCCTGGTTGGGCAGGCCGAGCGTGGGATGCATCTCCCCCGCGATTAGGCCACTGCCGAACTGCTCGAAGCGGACGCTGAACTCGCTGTCGGCGCTCTCGTCCCACTCGCCGGACCAACGCAGGGGGTAAGTCTCGATCATGCCCAGCAGGCTGGTGGTGTTGCGCGTGATGATCGCCAGCACGCCGGCCTCGACCAAAGGCGTCGAGACGGCGGACAGCACGCCGGCGGGTACCTCGCCCGTGTACTGCAGCAACCAGGTGCGCCCGTCGTGCTCACCCTCGACGTGGCAGGTGTTGCAACTGATCCAGCGCGCTTGAGAGAGCTCCGGCCGCGCACTGGAGAAGAACAGGCGCTTGCCGTTGAGCAGCACCGGCGGCAGGGGAATGCGCGTGGTGGGGATCACCGCCGTGACGGTGTAGGCCTGCGTGTCAATCACGCTCACCGTCCCGGCCAGTGTGTTATTGACATAGGCTGTCCCGCCATCCGGAGAGATGACAATGCCGCGCGGGTTGTCTCCCACTGCGATGTGCGCCGTGCGCCGCGGCGAAGCCGGCGTGCGGATGTCCAGCACCGATATGTCGTTGCTGGCCGAGTTCACCACCCACAGCTCGCCGTCGTCACGCGCCAGGGCCACGTCCCAGGGCAATCCCACCGGCGTGTCCGCCTCCGGCAGCGAGATGTGCTCTGAAGTCTGATGCGCGTGCGTTTGCAGGTTGAGCACCGAGACCTTGGGGAAAACCGTCGTGTCGAACTGGGTGTTCAAGCCCTGCCCGTGGGCCATGCTCTGCGGCAGATACGCGCGCGTGCCCGAAGCGTTGACCAGCACCGCCGGCGCAGGCGCGACGTTGGGCCAGGTGGAGATACTTCCCCTCACCCCGGCCCTTTGCGCAGCATCTCGCTGTTGTGTGCGAGGCTCCCCAAGAGGAGGGGGAGAGGGAGAAGGATCTCTCCCCTCTCCCCGTTTGTCCAGGGCCGTTCGCCTCGCGGAGCCTGGCGGAGACGAGGGAGAGGGGTTGGGGGTGAGGGGAAGTCCCAACTTCACCAAGACCGGCAAGTACACCCTGAACCCCTCCGCCTCCAGCACGCTGACCTCGCCGCTCAGCAGGTGCGTCACCAGCAGGCGCCGGCCGTCAGGGGTGAAAGCCAGGCCGCAGGGGCGGTCGAGCACGGGCACGACCGAGAGCGTCTGCCAATCGCTGCTGCGCAGCCAGCGCACCTGGTCGTCACCCAGCTCCGCCACGGCCACGTAGCGCCCGTCGGGCGACACAGCCACGCCTACCGGCCGGAATCCCACCGCCAGCGTGGCGACCACCGTCCGCGCCGCCACGTCCACTACCGAGACGCTGTCAGAACCCTGGTTGGCCACGCAGGCCCAGGTGCCGGACGGCGCCACGCTCACGCTGCGCGGGTCCACGCCCACGACCAGTTCAGCCAGCACGCTGCGGCTGGCCGTGCCCACCAGCGTGACGGAATTGGAGTCGGGATTGACTGCCAACAGCGTCTTGCCGTCGGGCGTGATGGCGATGGCGCTGCTGCAAAACCTGGGCGCTACCGGGGAGGGAGTTGTGTTCAGCGCCGAGGTCAAGGAAGTCGCACATAGCAGGGCCAGGCATGCCGAGGCCACCAGACATGCGCACTGCCTCGGCGAGAGGTGCATGTGACGGGCGCACAGGCTGGCGTGCGTCGCCCCGGCGTTCTTTGCGTCCCCGCGGAGAATCGGATGCGCCATCATCTCTCCAATCTCCTTGCCCCGGAGCCCGCGGTGCTGCGTCGGTTGAGGCGGTGTCGCTGTGGCCAGGGGGCATACATCAGGCCGCCGACCGCTTTCGACCGCGATTGTAACACAGCACAAGCCCGGCGACAAGCCAGGCGCGCCACAAACGCTATGAACAGCGTGCTGCGGAGCTCACCCTGCGCGGCTGCATATTGACAAGGCAGGCGGGTCATGCTAGAATAGCTCCAACCCGCTTCCGGGACGCTCCCCAACGATGAAAGCGGGTTCGAGCGAGATGGCGTGCGGGCACCCAGCCTCAGACCCCGCCCGTCGCGCTCCATGCGGATCATGTGTGGCAAACTTGAGATCGCTGCGTGGCCGCAGCATCGCACTCGCATCGGTGAGCTCTGGGCCGGCCCAGCCGGTCCCGGAGGTTCGATGGGCAACCGCGCAGTCCCTTCCCGGCGATTGTGCCGGGTCCGTCCTGAGTGATCGTACTGGCTGCTTCTGGTACAAGATCCAGTCGGGAGGACGAAGCATGAGAAATGGTGCCACGCCCCTTCTGCTTGCCCTGTGTGCTTTCCTCTTGATCGCAGTGTCTCTGCCCGCCCCGTTGAACGCGGCATCCATCCGCGCGCCATCCAGCTACGAGGGCTTGGGGGACGTGCGCATGCTGCAGTGCCCC
>CAYZKS010000341.1:0-3210 GCA_964478725.1 uncultured Anaerolineales bacterium | reverse complement strand
GTACAGGACGACTCCGACGTAGTACGTGCCAGTGGCCGTCGAGGCCGGGATGGCCGGCCCGGGACTGATGGTTACCACAGAGTAATCGGCTTTGCCGACGACGATCCGGCGGGAGTAGGTCCCCAGCAGGGAATCGAATGGATCGATGTGCTTGTCCGCCGAGAGGTACACCTGCACGCTCAGCGTGCCGTCATAGTCGGCCCAAGAATGGTTGAAGCACCAGAACTGCACGGAACTCAGTGACTGGCCCGCGTTGATCGAGCTGGATGAAAGCGTCACCCGCAAGGGGCCCAGATCCACCGCAGTGCTCAGGCTGTCCTGTATGGCCTGCTGCAACAGGTTGTACTTGGCCGCTGTCAGGCGCGTCATCCAGGAGATGCGGTTGCCCACGTCGTCCATGTCGTTGCGCGACTGGATGGCGACCACGTAGGGGCCGTTGTCCCAGTAGTGCGCGGCGGAGCCGCCCATGCCGTCCGGGGCAGACCCCCGGTAACCGAGCTGCTCCGTGTACACATAGTCGTAGCGCCCGTCCTGGTAGTACATCTGCAGGCCGTTGTAGGTGGGGCGGGCGGCGGGGTAGCCGGGATTGACAAAGGCCGTGGGCCCGCTCTCGCACCCGCTGCGGAAGAAGCAGGCATCGTCGTTGTAGGCCAGGCCGTACATGCCGGCAAGGAATCCCACCGGCCGTGCCAAACGGATCCAGGCGATGTCGACGTCATAGTTGGGCTGGTCTATCCAGGCCTGGTAGGTGAACAGGTTGCTGTGCAGGGACTCCCCGTATGGCGCGGAGCCGTTGTTGTAGCCGGGGATCACGCGCACCTCGCTGGCCCATCTGCCGCCGGTGACCAAACCGCTCTGCAGGATGTGCTTGTAGACGTTTTGGCCCGAGGTGAGCACCAGACTGGGGCCCACGAGAACGCCCGAGCCTTCGTAGGTCACCGCGTTGAACGGCGCGGGAAAGCGCACGAATAGCTTGACGTTGGAGCACCAGGGCAACTGGGCGGGGGTGCTCACGCGCTGCAGGCTGGAGAAGTCCAGCAGGCTGGCGGGGTACGGTTCGAGCGGCTCGAACTTCCAGGGCCCGGCGCTGGCCTGGAAAGCAGGTGCACCGGCTGGCGGCTGGTAATAGCTCACTTGCGACTGGCCGGTGGCGCTGTCATAGCTGACGATGCTGATGCGCTCGACGGGCGCGGCGGTGGGCTGCGGCTCGTCTTGCGCGGCGGCGACTGCGCCCACGCTGTCAGGCCCGCCGCGGGCCTGAGCTGGCGGGAGCCCGAGCGGGTCGCGGGCCGCGCGCGGTCCCGCCGCGACTGCCTGCACGGCAAGGATCAGGGTCAAGGAAGCGACGATGGCGTATCTAGCCCAGCTTGTTCTGGACATGGGTGGCGCGCTCCTTTCGTGCCTGCGTGCAACGGACATAGGCGGACGCCCCGCAGGGGGGCGCTCGAGTCTTGCAGATGCTTCTACCCAGCGGCGGTGCTGGACAAAGCCAGGGGGACCTGGAGGACGGCCCGCGCAAAGACGAACCAGCGGTTGACCGCCGGGATTGCGCACACGGCGTTGGCGGAGAGCGGCGCAGTGCGGCATGAGGTTCCGCCTGTGTGCGCCTGCTGCTCGCGGGAAGGGACACGGCCGGCGCCGAGTAGAGCGCTAGCGTGCACGATCCACAGGCGAATCATAGCGTATCGCTCGCACGCTGTCAATTTGCGCGCGCCGGGGGGAGGAGAAGAGCTGCTCGATAGTAGAGTGCGTTTTGCGCAAGAACCACGAGTTGTATCAGAGACTGGCCCGGCCACTTTCGTCTGGGCTACCACTTGACAAGAGCTGCCCGCGGCAGGTAGAATGGTGCTACTCGCACTCGGGAGCAAGCCGTGTTCGATCGAATCCTGAAACAGATGCGGGACAGGGTCCGCACGCGGCAGTACCTTATGACCCTGCACGCAGAAGAAGAAATGGCCAGTGATGCCCTGTCCATATTCGACGTCGAGAGCGCGGTACTGACTGGCGGCATCATCGAGCGACAGAGGGATGCCCAGACCGCTGAATGGAAGTACCTGGTGAGGGGACGTACATTGGCGGACGAATGGGTCGTTGTCGTCGGGAAACTGAGCCCGACTGGCAAGCTCGTCTTCATCACTGTGTACCGCGAATGAGATTGGAGCAACCGATGGTATGCGACATATGTGGCAAGCAGGGTGCGCGCGTCCGGCGCATCAGTCGAAGCTACGGCAAAGGCGCCAGTCTGCTGGTGATCGAAAACATTCCGGTGGTGAGTTGCCCGCACTGCGGCGAGAGCTACCTTACCGCCGAGACGCTGCACGAAATCGAACGCATCAAGCTACACAGCAAAGCCATCGCCGAAGAGCGCTGCATCCCGGTGGCAACGTTCGCTTGATCGGGGACGGGCCCGTTGGGTACGGACCCGGCAGGTTCGTAGGCGACCTGCTGGGTCGTTTTGTTGAGAGCGGTGACGCATGGGGAGAAGAAAGAACCACAGATAAACGCGGATGCACACAGATAGGAGAAGAGAAGTGTCCTATCTGTGTTTATCTGTGTGTATCTGTGGTGCATTCCTCCAGCCACTCCTGTACGTCGGACAGGTCGCGGCGGAAGGGGCCTTCGGCTTCCATCTTGAGGCTGGTGACGGCGGCGGCCCACCAGGTGGACTCTTCGGGCTCGGCGCTGAGGCGCTTGCAGATGTAGGAGGCGACGCAGGTGTCACCGCGGCCGCTGCGGCCCACGAGCTGGCGCGGGCGGAAGGGCGCCTCGTGGTAGCGGCCTTTGGCCAGCACTAGCAGGCCGTCGCGATGGGTCAGCACCACTTCCTTGGGCCCGAGCGCGGCGATGCGCTGCGCGGCGACGCGGATGTCCTTCTCGCCGGTCAGCAGTTCGGCCTCCACGGCGTCCGTCTTCAACACGTCCAGGCTGGCCAGCACCTGTTCCTTCTCCGGCCAGGGCACGGCGCGCAGCACGTTGTCCTGATTGACGCGCAGGAAGCTCTGCACGTCGGCCACCAGCAGCGTGCGTTTCTTGCGCAGCTCGGCGATCACGTCCAGCCCGACCTCGCCGCGCATGGACGCGCCGATGAGGAAGGCGCGCGCCTCCAGTGGGGCAACCTCCTCGGGCGTGAACGCCCCGGCTGAGCTGGTGACGTAGATCACGCGCTGGTCCACGTCGGCGGTGGGGTAGACCAGGCGCAGGCAGGTGGAG
>CAYZKS010000340.1:0-3250 GCA_964478725.1 uncultured Anaerolineales bacterium | reverse complement strand
CACATTGTGTGTGATCCCGACAAGTGCGTCGGCTGCGACGACTGCGCGATGGCCTGCTCCGCAACCAAGCACAAGGTGTTCGATCCGGCGTTGTCGCGCATCCGCAACGTGCGCATCGAGCCCATTGTGGCGTTTTCGGTCGCATGCCGCGCCTGCTCTGAAGCGCCCTGCGTTCTGGCATGCCCGCGCAATGCCTTGACACAGAATCTCGAAACGGGCATGATTGTGGTGGACAACGACCTTTGCGATGGCTGCGGCTGGTGCATTGAAGCCTGTGAGTTCGGCGCAATCCTGCTCAATCCCGAAACCAAGCGGGTGGAAATCTGCGACCTATGTGCAGATCTGGGAGAGCCGCAGTGCATCAAGTTCTGCCAGAAGAACGCGCTCTATCTGGGCGTGCCGGAGACGGTTGCCCAGAAGACCAGGCGCGAGGTAGTCACCAAGCTGCTGCAGGAGTTGAGCAATTAGGGGCAGACACGGGGTCTGCCTGCTGTGCCCGCTACGATTGATGCATGAAGCGCATCGGGCACTGCATCCATCATCTCCCATGGCGCCAGTAACCGTGTTCGAATCATGAGTCCCAGTTAGGAGAAGTGCATGAGCGACAACGAAAATCCCAGAATTGGGGTGTACGTCTGCCATTGTGGCTCCAACATAGCCGGTGTGATCGACCCCAAGGAGGTGGCAGACTATGCTGCGACCTTGCCGGGAGTGGCTCTGGCCAGAGACAACCTCTATATGTGCGCTGACTCCGGCCAGCGGCTGATCGAAAAAGACATCAAGGAGCACCAGCTAAACCGGGTGGTGGTAGCCGCTTGCTCGGTGCGACTGCACGAGCCCACCTTCCGCGCCTGTGTCTCCAAGGCCGGGCTGAACCCGTTCCTGTTCGAGATGGCCAACATCCGAGAGCAGGACACCTGGGTACACTCCCACGAGCCGGAGGCGGCGTTGGAGAAGGCCAAGGAACTGGTGGCCAGCGCGGTCGCCAAAACCCACTTCCTGACCCCGCTCACGATGATTGAAGTACCGGTGACCAAGCGAGCCCTGGTCATCGGTGGTGGTGTGGCGGGCATCAGCACCGCCCTGGACCTCGCCGACATGGGCATCGAGACCTACCTAGTAGAAAAAGAGCCGAGCATCGGGGGAAGGATGGCGCAGCTCAACAAAACCTTTCCCACCATGGACTGTTCCATCTGAATCCTCGCCCCCAAGATGGTTGACGCGGCGCGTCACCCCAACATCAAGATCCTCTCCTACAGCGAGGTCAAGCGAGTCGAAGGTTTCATCGGGAATTTCAGGGTCCTGGTGGAGCAGAAACCCCGCTACGTGATGGCAGACCGCTGCAACGGTTGCGGCCTGTGCGCACCCGAGTGCCCAATCGAAGTGCCCAACGAGTTCGAAGAGGGCATCGCCCCGCGCAAGGCGATCTACATCCCGCACAGCCAGTCTGTACCACTCGTGTACACCATTGACATGGATAACTGCATCCAGTGCTACAAGTGTGTAGACGCTTGCGGCAAGCTGGATGCCATTGATTTCAGCCAGCAACCGACGCAGACCTGGCTGGACGTGGGCAGCATCGTCGTGGCCACGGGCTTTGACAGCTTTGATCCGTCCACGATTGAGGAATACGGTTACGGCCGCTTCCCCAACGTCATCACTACGCTGGAGCTGGAGCGAATCAACAACTCGGCCGGGCCGACGGCAGGCAAGATCGTGCGTCCCTCCGACGGCAAGTTGCCCCAGCGTGTGGCTTTTGTGCAATGCGTCGGCTCGCGCGACGAGCACTACAACGCCTACTGCTCTGGGTTCTGCTGCATGTACACCATCAAGAACGCCGTACAATGGAAGCAGACGCACCCCGATGCAGACATCACCATTTTCTACATGGACATTCGTACGCCAGGCAAGAGCTACGAGGAGTTCTACCAGCGGGCGCGTGAGATGGGCATCCGATTCATCCAAGGTCGGCCGTCCCGCATCAACGAAGACCCGGCAACCGGCAACCTGCTGGTCCAGGCTGAAGATCTTGCTCTTGGCGAAGTGATTGAGCTGGAAAGCGAGTTAGTGGTGCTCTCGACCGCCGCGGTCCCGCGCGCCGACGCCGATCAGGTGAGCACGACGCTAAACGTCAGTCGCAGCCCCGGGGGCTTTTTCATGGAGTATCATCCCAAGCTGCGTCCCGTCGACTCCCCAACAGACGGCGTATTCCTGGCTGGCGCTGCGCAGGGCCCCAAGGACATCCCGGCCAGCGTGGCGCAGGGCAGTGCCGCTGCCTCGCGTGCGGCACGCATTCTCAACGCCCAGAAGTGGGAGATCGAACCGATCGTGGCCCACGTCTGGGAGGATCGCTGCATCTCTGCCCAAGGCAAAAAGTGCGGCATCTGCGCCACCAAGTGCCCCTACAGCGCCATCGTCGTGGAGCAGGGCAAAGCGGCGCGGGTGACAGCCGCCAAGTGCCACGGTTGCGGCGGCTGCGTGGCTGAGTGCCCGCACAACGCCATCACCCAAATGCACTTCACCGATGCGCAGATCATTGCCCAACTGCACGCTCTGTTGGCCAAGGAGCCCGAGAAAAAAATCCTCGCCTTCATGTGCCACTGGTGTTCCTACGGTGGCGCCGACAATGCCGGCACCAGCCACTTTGAGTACCCAGCTTCGCAGCGCGGCCTCCGTGTGATGTGTTCGGCACGCATGGACCAGGATTTCGTCTATGAGGCCTTCCGCCTGGGGGCAGGCATGGTTCTCGTCTCTGGCTGCCACCCACAAGACTGTCACTACATCTCAGGACAGCGCGTTGGGGCAGAACGTTTCGAAAAGCTGGCCAAGCGCCTGGAAGACGTGGGAATCTCGCCACAGCGCTTCCGCGTGGAGTGGATCTCCGCGGCCGAGGGCAGCAAGTACGCCCAAGTGATCCACGAGATGGACGAGGCGCTGCGCGGAATGGACCCGGCAGCACTGAAAGAGGAGAACTCACGCGTGCGCCCTGAACTGGAGCGCAGGCTGCGCCGCTTGGTAGAGATCCCCTCTGTGGCACATGCGCTCGAACTCAAGATCGGCGTATGAGGGGTGGATGTATGCGACGTCTGAACGAGTGCGATCCCAAGTTCAAGGATCAGGTCATGGCGGAGCCAGGCGGCGAGAATCTGATCCGCTGCTATGCCTGCGGCACGTGCATGGCCACCTGCCTGATCCGGCGCTCGGACCCCGAGTACAACCCGCGGCGCATCATGCACAAGGCCATACTGGG
>CAYZKS010000339.1:0-3254 GCA_964478725.1 uncultured Anaerolineales bacterium | reverse complement strand
CAATTCTGGGAACTGGGCTATCATTGTAGGCCCGTCACGCACAATCCAAGAGAGTCAGGTAAACCTAAGCATGCTGGAAGTCTTTCTCTCACCCAAATCGGTGGCCGTAATCGGCGCCGCACGCGAGCCCGGCAAGTTGGGATACGGCGTGTTGAGCAACATCGTGGGCTGCGGCTATGGCGGCAAGATCTACCCCGTCAACCCCAAGGCCAGCGAGGTGCTTGGCCTCAAATGCTACCCGAGCGTTCTGGAAATCCCCGACGAAGTCGAGCTGGTGGTGATCGTCATCCCCAACAAATTCGTGCCAAAGACCATGGAGGAGTGTGGCAAGAAGGGTGTCAAGGGGGCTATCGTCATCACCGCCGGCTTCCGCGAGTCAGGTACGGACGGCATCAAGCTCGAACACCAGGTGATGGACATTGCCAAGCAGTACGGCATCCGTGTGGTAGGCCCCAACTGCCTGGGTGTGATCAGCACGCATACGCCTCTCAACGCTTCTTTTGCCGCTGGCATGCCTCCCAAGGGAAACATCGCCTTCATGTCGCAGTCGGGCGCCCTGTGCACCGCCATCCTGGACTGGGCCCTGGCCAAGGAGATCGGGTTCTCGCACTTTGTCAGCCTGGGCAACAAGGCCGACGTGAACGAGATTGATCTGCTCGAAAGCTGGGAAAACGACCCGGATGCGCGCGTGATCATCGTATACATGGAAGGCATCGGCGACGGCCCCAAGCTGATGCAGGTCGCCCGTCGAGTCACCGCGCACAAACCCGTAATCGCGGTCAAGTCGGGCAACACGGCGGCCGGCTCCAGAGCCGTTTCCTCGCATACCGGTTCCTTGGCCGGGTCGGAGAAGGCCTACGAGGCCGCCTTTAACCAGAGCGGCATCCTGCGGGCTGCTTCCATCGAGCAGTTGTTCGATTACTCCCTGGCTTTTGCCTACCAGCCTGCGCTCCAAGGCAACCGCATCGCCATCGTCACCAACGCCGGTGGGCCGGGCATCATGGCCACGGACGCCCTGGAATTGGGCGGGATGAAGCTGGCCTCTTTCCAGCCAGAAACCATCGAGTACCTGCGCACTGGCCTCCCCGCCGCAGCGAACTTTTACAACCCCGTCGATGTCATCGGAGACGCCCTGGCGGATCGCTATGCGCACGCGCTCAAGGGTGTCTTGGAAGATAAGAACGTGGACGGCGTGATCGTCATTCTCACCCCCCAGGTTTATACCCAGATCGAAGAAACCGCTCGGGTGGTTGCCGACCTGGCCGCGGCGCACGACAAGCCTGTGCTGGGCTGCTTCATGGGCGAGCAGAAGGTCGGCCCGGGCATCAGGATTCTCAATCAGCGCAACATCCCCAACTATTCGTTCCCGGAGCGGGCGGTGGGCGCGATCAAGGCCATGTATCAGCACTGCCAGCGCGTGCGCAGGCCCGCGCCCAAGTACGAGCGCTTCAAGGTGGACGAGGCGCGCGTGCGCAAGGCCTTTGAACTCGTGCGCGCCGAGGGGCGGCTGACCCTGGGCGACGCCGAGTCACGCGAGGTCATGGAAGCCTACGGCCTGCGCGTCCCACAGTCCGTGTTGGCCAGCACAATGGAAGAAGCGGTGGCCGCGGCGGAGAGCATCGGCTATCCGGTGGTGATGAAGATCGCCTCGCCCGACATCTTGCACAAATCGGACATGGGCGGCGTGCGCATCAACGTGCGCGATGCGGACCAGGTGCGCGACCTTTTCGATCTGTTGATCTACCGTGCGCGCCGCTACAAGGAGAATGCCCAGATCTGGGGCGTATCTGTGCAGGAGATGGTCGCCAAGGGCAAGGAATGCATCATTGGCATGAACCGGGACCCGCAGTTCGGACCGTTGATCATGTTCGGGCTGGGTGGAATCTATGTCGAAGTGCTCAAGGACGTAACCTTTCGCGTAGCTCCCGTGTCGCAACAGGAAGCGTCAGAGATGATCAACGAGATCCGCTCCTACCACCTGTTGCGCGGCGTGCGTGGTGACAAGCCTTCGGACCTGTCCGCGATTGCTGAGACCATCCAGCGCGTGTCGCAGTTGGTCACCGATTTCCCCGAGATTGTAGAAATGGATATCAACCCGCTGATGGTGTTTGAGGCTGGTCGGGGCGCAATCGCAGTGGACATGAGGTTTGTACTCAAGTAGAAAAGGAGTGTGAGAGACCATGGTCACCCTGTACATCATTTCTACGACGCCCTATGCAGGGAAGACTGCCCTGTGTGTGGCACTGGGACGACGCTTCCGCAAGGATGGCTACCGCATCGGCTACATGCGCCCGGTAACAACCACCAAGGCGCGCATCGGCGAGTGCATGGTGGATGAAGAAGCAGAGCTGATGCGGCAGACCCTGAGCCTGGAAGATCCTGTGTACAGCATCTGGCCCGTCTGTCTCGATCCCGCCACCGTGGAGGCTGTGCTGCACGGCGAGGGCGAAGACTATATGAAGATGATTACCGACGCCTTTGCCCAGGTCTCCAAGGACAAGGATATCGTGCTACTGGAGAGCGGGAGCCGCTGCAGCCAGGGCATGGGGGTTGGCCTGTCCTGCGACAGGGTCGCGGACGAGTTGGGAGCCAAGGCCCTGCTAGTGGCCAAGTACGATGTGTCTACCGTGGTTGTGATAGACGACTTGCTGGCAGACAAGCAGCGCCTGGGAGACAAGGTGCTGGGCGTCGTGCTGAATGCTGTGGATCGGGATCGCGTGGATTACGTACGGGAGCTCGTCGTGCCTTTCCTGGAGAAGAATGGCCTACCGGTGCTTGCTGTTCTACCCGCAGACCGCGTCCTCAACTCGGTCACGGTGTCGCAACTGGTGGACGACTTGCAGGGCGAGGTCATCTGCCGCCCTGACCTGGGCAACGAGCTGGTGGAGAACCTCATGATCGGTGCCATGAGCGTGGACGCGTCACTCTCCTACTTCCGCCGCAGCCTGAACAAAGCCGTCATCACCGGAGGCGATCGCCCGGACATCCAACTGGCCGCGCTGGAGACATCCACCAAGTGCCTGGTTCTGACCGGCAACTTTCATCCCAACCCGCTCATCATCAATCGCGCCGAGGAGGCGGGCGTGCCCATCATCCTGGTCAAGCACGACACGATGGCCACGGTCCAACTGGTGCAGGACTCCTTCCGCAAGATTCGCTTCCACCACCCCAAGCGCATCGACCGCTTTGAGCGCATCGTTGGCGAGCGCTTCGACTTTGCCGCACTGTACCAGGCGCTGGGCCTCCAGAAGTAG
>CAYZKS010000338.1:0-3262 GCA_964478725.1 uncultured Anaerolineales bacterium | reverse complement strand
CTTCGGCCTGGGCAAACGGCACGAGATCATCGGAACGCCCATGCACCACAGCGACCGGGACATACTTCAAGTTCATGGCCATCTCGCGTGCCGAGCGCCGCTGCCACTCCAAGGGGCATGCATCTGGGCCCTCTGCCAGGCAGCCAAAGTCGGAAGCCGCCAGGCCGGCGTAGATCTCCGGGCGCTGCTGCACCCATGCCAGCAGATCCACCGGTCCTGCCCAGTCCACGGCGGCGGCGAAAACGTCCGGATACTTGGCGGCCATGGTCATGGCAACTCCAGACCCGGTGGAGAATCCAATCAAGTAGATGCGGCTCGCGTCTACATGGAAATGGCCCTGCATGTAGGCCAGAGCGTCCATGATGTCGTGCTGGGTGGCCAGAGAAGCGGTGCGTCCTCTGGAGCTTGCATTCACCTGGCGCACATCTGGTGCGAGCAGCAGCCAGCCCTCGCGATTGGCCCGACCGGCGTACAGGAACAGCCCGTCCCAGCGGTCATCTCCAGTGCCGGCAATGGACACCAGCAACGGGGTCGCGGCTGTCGGATCGTAGTCCATAGGCACCTGGTACACTGCCCGCCGCTGGCTGCCATCGTGGCTGCTGGTGAAAACCAGCTCTTCCTGCACGGCGGCCCTGACATTGCCCTGCAGAATCAGCCGAGCACCCTGGGCCACCCAGCTATCGGAAAGGTCCGCGTCGTTGGTGATGCTGATCACGTTGGAGCCGTTGATCACCAGGCCTGGATCCTGCAGGGCATAGGTTAGCCTGTTTCCCCTGCCGTCGCAAAGACACGCGCGACAGGCATCGTCCCGGATTCGAAACGCGGGCTGGCCGTTGAGATAGACCGTGTGCCGCTTGCCGGCATTCACGCCGCACGAGGTGAGCTCCACGTAGGCCCTGTCCGGCTTGCCAGAGTACAAGATCAGAAGCTCCTGCGCGACCGACTGGACCGAACTGCGATCTGGGGCGATCATTAAACACTGGCGGGAGACGGTGGACGAGATGGCGCGGCGCTCGCCAGCAGGCAAGCGATAGACAAAGATGGAAAAGCCTATCTTGTCCACCGGTCTTTGTTGGGCGATCCAGTCTATGAGCTCTCCGCCTGAGGCGTACACGTTGAGCAGACTCGTGGCGCTGACCGCGTAGTAGGCGAGAGGAGCGTCTGCTGCTGGCTCGCTGTCTGGTAGAGGCAGAGAGCGAATGCCGTAGTAGCCCGGGCTGGCAGTGCCGAAATAGTCCAGGTACAACGTGGTCACGCTGTGCTCATCCACGTAGCGTTTCAAGTTCTTGAGGTCCTGGCCCCAATCCAGGTTGGAGTCGGCCAGGTATTTGTAGCCCTGGTCCGGTCCGCCCACGCACTCATTAAAGTAGGCCAGGTAGTGCGGGCTCACACGCAGCGTCCCAAACACGAGCCATGCGCCCAGCGCCGCCAGTGCTACGCGCGTGACGCGGGCGCTGGCCTGCGTGGCCAACTTGCTGGCGAAGACAAAGGCCAGGGGTAGGACTGGGAGGATGTTGCGGTATCCGATGTCAATCGAGCTGAACGTGCTGCCGGCGAAGAACAGGCACATTGGCACGAGCAAGAAGTACTCATCGCCAGCCTTGCGCCGGTGCAGCCAGAGGCAGAGAGCGCTGAGCAACACGAGCAAGGTCGGGATGGGCGTCTTGATCGCCAGGGCCACGGGGAAGTAGAACCACCAGCCGCTGGTCCCATATTGCCCCAAGAGGTAACTGGGATGGCCTGCCTGGGAGTAACGCTGCAACCAGGCCAGGCCTGCAAAGTATGCCGGGGCAGGCACAGGCAAGTGCTCGGCCAGGGCGTAGACTACCCGGCGCAGGGCGGGGCTGTTGCCGGGAATGTAGCGGTCCAGCACAGGGTGGCTGCTCTCGTGTGGAAGTAACGGGCGCACCTGCATACCATAAACGACCCACAACACCACGAATCCAATCAAAAGGATCAGCAGCCACAGCCCAAGTGCCAGGTAGATGCGCTGCGCCTGGCGACTGCGGATGCGCGCCTGGCCGGGCAGGACAAACAAGGGCGGTCCCTGCCGGTTGGAAAGGGCCCAGATGACGAGGATGAGCAGTGCGATGGGGGCTAGAAAAAGGCAGGAGAACTTGGTCGCCTGCGCGAGGCCAAAGACGATACCGGTCAGGCTAAGCCGGCGCCACGATGGTCGCCGGCAGAACCCGTACAAGCAGTAGGCAGTCACAAAGACGAAAAATGTGGCCCCCAAATCCGTGGTCACCACACTGCTGTGGGCGATCAGGTTCGGATCCATGGCGTACAATCCGAGCGCGAACAGTCCGGCCGATATGCCGTTCCTTTCTTTCGCCCACAAGAAGACCAGCCCTGCCAGGCACAGCGAGAGACACAAGGCGGGCAGGCGCGACCAGGTCAGGATGCTCTCAGCGTCGTTCCCGATCTGCCAGAAGAACTGGTCTGCTACTGAAAACAGGTCCCTGAAAGCGCCAATCTGTGGCCAGCCGGCTTCGTGCGCGGGTAGTTTGATGTCAGAACGCAGAAGCAACGGGGCCACGCTTAGCAGGTTGGTGAATGGTGGGTGCCCGCCGATCTCCAGCAAGGCGCTGTCGCCGGTCTTCAAGTACACGTACGCGCGCAGGATGTGGTAGGGTTCGTCGAACGTGGGCGACCACGAACGGATGGCGATCCAGATCTGCGCGCTCAGTACCACGAGCAACGCCGCGGCCACCAGATATGGGTACCTTGTGCTCCGGCTAGCCATGCGGGCCCTCGTCTCCCGAGCGGGGCCGTGGTGACCGCAACGTGCCTCGCACCAGGCGTCGGCCGAGCGTGAGCAACCCGCCTAAGGAGCGTTGGCTGTGCAACGCATCCTGCGCCCGCTTGAGGGCCTCCAATTGGGCGGAGCAGTCTGCCGTCTGATTCGGCACCACTTCCAGGCCAGGGTAGGCGTCGAAAGCTTTGATGTTCAGTGCGGCGGGACGCAGCGCCGCCAGAAAGCGCCGTGTGTGCTGCGCGTGCTCCACATTCTGTCCAGGCAGCCCGGCCATAACAAACAACCGGCAGTTCAGTCCGATGTTGTGGCAAATGCCTACCACATCCACCACGCGCTTGGTATAGTCTCTGGCTTCTTCAAGCGTGCCCACACGTCGCAAGCTCAGCAACAGGGCCGGATCCGTGGTCTCCAGCCCGATTTTCACCCACTGGCAACCGGCGCGCTGTACCAGGCGCAAGAGATCGCCATCCAGGTGTTCCGGCCTGGATTCAAACTCCCAGTGTA
>CAYZKS010000337.1:0-3265 GCA_964478725.1 uncultured Anaerolineales bacterium | reverse complement strand
CAAAGGGCGTCTGGGGGAAACCCCCAGACCCCCCTCAGGATTCAGAACCCAGCATGCAGCAGCCAGAACCCAACTGCAGGGAGAGGCTACTCGGCAACACGAAAACCCAGGTCGAGGTGGCGAGCGACCGGATCGTCCCCGCCGCGGGACGCGCAGCGCGCGTAGAGCTGATAGCTGAGCCACGCGCCCCCGCGCACGATCCTTGCCTCCTTACGGGTGCCATACCCGCCATGCGTCCACTCCAAAACGTTGCCGGCCATGTCAAAGCATCCATACGGGCTCTTGTCCTCAGCGAAGGCACCCACGGCTGTGGTGCGGGCAACACCACTCTCCCGCGTGTTGGCCTTGCCTGCTTCGAACTCGTTTCCCCAGGGCCACTGCCGCCCATCGGTGCCCCGAGCCGCCTTCTCCCACTCCGCCTCGGCCGGCAGGCGGAAGGAACGCCCGGTGGTCTCGCGCAACCAAGAACAGTAGGCCGCAGCTTCGTACCAACTCACGCCGATGACGGGGTGATTGGGCAGGGTCCACTCGGCCTCATCCCAACCCGCGGGCGCCTCTACATGCTCTGACTGCTGCCATTTCCACCCTTGGTCATCCCAACAACCCCGCCAGCGCGGAGCGTAGCCGCCATCTTCGACAAAGCGCCGATACTGGGCGACTGTCACCGGGTACTTCCCCATGCGATAGGTTGGCAGGTCAACCACACGCTGTGGGTACTCATCTTCGTAGGCAAGCTTGTCGCCTTTCTTGCTGCCCATCAGGAACGGCCCCGCAGCCACAAGCACGGTCTCTGGAACTTCGCAGCTCACATCCGCCCGCGGATCGCCGAGCGTGCCCATGGCGCGGCCCGCGCCCGCCCGTCTGAGCGCATCGAGCGGACGCTCCTCGCGCAGTGCGAGCGCTACAAGCCGCTTCGCGATGTACTGGCGCACGTCGGCACGCGCCTTGCGCACCAGGTCGGCAAGACAGTCCGCGGCCAGGACCAGGGCATCGCAACGCTGCTCGTCCGACCCGCCCGACTTGGCAATTGCCTCCACCAGCCGCATCGCGCGCGTCTCGCCACCCAGGCTGAGGTAGCCCACGGTGAGCAGGATGGCCTCGCGCCACCAGGAGTCCGGAGCGCGTGGCAGGAGATAGTCCACGAAGTTGCCACGCGCCTCTTCCGCGATGTGTCGCGCCGCCAGAAACTCCTGGAAGGTGAGGTGGCGGAAACGGTACCTCCCCGGCTCCTGCTCGGGCAAGAGCCCGCTGCGCACGTCCAGCACGGGCAGCACGATTTCAGCTTTGCGGCGGGCCTTGTCAGGCGGGTCGCCATCCAGTTGCCGGAAGCGTTCGGCAATCCACTCCACCACCTCGTCGCGCTCCGCCACGGTGCCCTCTTCGCCGCGTTCGTGCAGGTTCAGCGCCACGCGCTCCAGGAAGTCGCGCTTCTCGGTCATGTCCAGAGGCCGCTCCGGCAATCCGGAAAAGCGCGCCAGCTCCCTGGCGGCCTCGCCCTCGCGGGCCACGTCGCGTTGTCCCAGCAAGACCTTGACGCACTCTTCGTACAGCTCGGCGCGCTGCTGCGGCAGGATGCGCCTGTTCCAGTGCACGACCGCGATCACGGTCAGCAGCAGAGGGTTGTCCGCCAGCTCCTTCACGCGGCGGTTCTGCTCGATGTCCCTGAGAAGCTTCTCCGAGTACTCTTGGGCCTGATGGGCCGCCTCCGAAGCGGTGCCCTTCTGCCCAACTCGAAAAACAGCCTGGCACCAGCGCTGCACAAAGCGCGTCACCTGCTCCGGGTCCATGGGCCGGATCGAAAACACCTGGAAATCCCGTTCGAGCCTGGCGCTGCCGCTGTAGCCGCGCGTGCGAGAAGTGACGACGCAACGCAGCTCCTTGTACTGACTCACCAGGTGCTCGACGATGCGGCTGACATGTACGCGCTCAGCCTCGTCTGCCACCTCATCCAGTCCGTCCAGCAGCAGCATGCAGTCGCCCTGGTCCAGTTGGCGTTGGCAAAAGCCCGCGGGCAGGCCGGAGCGCACGTGACGGCTCAAGTACTGCTGCATGAACTCCAGCAGCAGCGCGGCGTTGTCGCCCAGGCGTTCGCGGCGCGATCCCTCCCGCAGGTAGACGCCGAACTCGCGCAGCGGCAGGAGAACCGGTACCAGTGGGGCCTTCAGCCCCCAGCGCGGCCACCTGGTCTTGGGCGCATCTTTCAGGAGGGACCTCGCCATGACCCAGGCGATGTAGCGCAGGAAGGTGGTCTTGCCGCTGCCCGGCGCGCCGACGATGGCCAGGCGCGGGAAAGCGCCCAGGGCCTGGTCCAGTTCCATGCTGCGCGCTTGCAGTTCCTGGCGCGGTCCCTTGAGCTCTCCGTCGGCCCCAAAACGCCCTCGCTCACGCAGCAATCTGAGCACCGACTCGTCCTGCTCCGCACGAATCGGCTCCGCTTCCGCGAAGTCAAGGCTACCTTGCTTTCCTCGGCGTCGCTTGGGCAACAGCTTCTCTGCCAGTTCGGGCGGGACGTCCGTGGAAAGCGAGATGTACACATCGTCGAGGGTCAGGTTGGGGCACTCGTAGGCCTCGATGCCGGTCAGGTCCAGCCGGCAGCAGTCCTCGCGCACGAATTCCAGGTAGCGACACAGGGCCTCCCGATGCGGTTGTCCCTGGCCTTCAGTCTGTACAGCCCTAGCGCGTTGTCGTTGGGGAAGGGAGACGGCGCGTCGAGAACGAGGCTTGACCAGCGCTGTCAGCAATCGCGCCATTTGCTCTTTCCGTGCCGCCGGGTGCTTAAAGTCGACGTGTTCGAGCATCGCGATCCGCGGGGGCACATCGCACGCCTCTAGCACCAAGGGAATGAGTCTACCCTGTCGGCCGCTGGGATCAGATGTGCCCACGAGCAGACTCTCGAACTCCGTCGACTGACTCGTCACCCAGGCCGGAGTTAGGACAAGGATCGTGTGTCGACTCGCGTCCACGGCCCGCTCTATGTTAACCAGTTTGGGCACGCCGACCTCAAAGTCCCGCGTGGCAATACATACCCGGAGTCCGGCAGCCTCCAAGACGGGGCGCAGTTCTTTCTTCACCCATGCACGGTCGTCGTGGCTGTAGCTGATGAACACGTCAAACTCGTACTCAGCCTGTTTCGCCATGAAAGCCCTCCCATCCAAGGGCGATGTTCTGCCTCATTGCATGCCGGAGACGGCGGTTCCGGCTTGATTATACCGCCATTCGCCGGGGAGGCGAGAAACGTGTTCAAGCGCCCGCGCTTGCCAACGCG
>CAYZKS010000336.1:0-3267 GCA_964478725.1 uncultured Anaerolineales bacterium | reverse complement strand
TACACTGGGAGTTTGAATCCAGGCCGGAACACCTGGATGGCGATCTCTTGCGCCTAGTACAGCGCGCCGGTTGCCAGTGGGCGAAAATCGGGCTGGAGACCACGGACCCGGCCCTGTTGCTGAACTTGCGACGTGTGGGCACGCTTGAAGAAGCCAGAGACTATATCAAGCGCGTCGTGGATGTGGTCGGTATTTGCCATAACATCGGGCTCAACTGCCGATTGTTTGTCATGGCCGGGCTGCCTGGACAGAATGTGGAACACGCGCAGCACACACGGCGCTTTCTGGCGGCGCTGCGCCCGGCCGCGCTGAACGTCAAGGCTTTCGACGCCTACCCTGGCCTGGAAGTGGTGCCGAGTCAGGCGGCAGACTGCTCCGCCCAATTGGAGGCCCTCAAGCAGGCGCAGGATGCGTTGCATAGCCAGCGCTCATTAGGCGGGCTGCTCACGCTCGGCCGACGCCTGGTGCGAGACACGTTGCGGTCACCACGGCCCCGCTCGCGAGACGAGGACCCGCATGGCTAGCCGGAGCACAAGGTACCCATACCTGGTGGCCGCGGTGTTGCTCGTGGTACTGAGCGCGCAGATCTGGATCGCCATCCGCTCGTGGTCGCCCACGTTCGACGAACCCTACCACATTCTGCGTGCGTACGTGTACCTGAAGAACGGCGACAGCGCGTTGCTGGGGATTGGCGGGCACCCTCCGTTCACCAACCTGCTGAGTGTAGCCCCGCTGCTACTGCGTTCTGACATCAAACTGCCATCGCACGAAGCCGGCTGGCCACAGATTGGCGCTTTCAGGGACCTGTTCTCAGTGGCAGACCAGTTCTTCTGGCAGATCGGGAACGACACTGAGAGCATCCTGACCTGGTCACGGCTGCCCGCCTTGTGTCTCTCGCTGTGCCTGGCGGGACTCGTCTTCTGGTGGGCAAAGGAGAGGAATGGCATGTGGGCCGGGCTACTGGCGCTCGGATTGTACGCCATGGATCCGAACCTGATCGCCCACAGCAGTGTGGTGACCACGGATCTGGGCGCCACGTTCTTTGTCTTTGTGAACGCATACTGCCTGCACAGTTTCTGCCAGCGGCCGTCTTGGGCCAAACTGAGCCTGACCGGCATCGTCTTTGGCCTCGCGCAGGCCACCAAGTTCTCCTGCCTCTTCCTGGCACCTATCACTTTGCTCATTCTGGCCATTTGGGCATGTTCCGGTTCGCGGGAGCCGTCCTCTTTTGCCCTACCTGGCCAGGCGCGCATCCGTGTTCGCCTGGGACAACGCGTCTACCTGGTGCTCGGGTTGTGGCTGCTGATCCTGTTGATCGGCTTCATCGTGCTATGGGCCGTCTATGGCTTTCAGGTGCGCCCGTTCCTGCCGCACGAGAGCAGCCATCCTGTGCTGGACCGCTACATCCCCGGGGACAGCACTGCCCTGCGTCAGATGGTTTACGCCGTGGCCGAGCACCTGCCTGTGCCTGTTCCGGCGTACTTTGCGGGCCTCGCCTGGCTGCAACGTTACTCTCAGGCAGGCCATCCCAGCTACCTGTTGCGGCAATATGGGACCAGCGGCTGGTGGTTCTACTTCCCCGTGGCCTTGGCCATCAAGACGCCCATCCCGACCCTGCTCGTGCTGCTCAGTGCCCTCTATCTCTGGATACGCCGGCGCAAGGCAGTCGATGACTACTTCTTGCTCGTGCCAATGTGCTTGTTTTTCGCCGGCAGCATGTTCAGCTCGATTGACATCGGATACCGCAACATCCTCCCAGTCCTACCCCTGGCCTTTGTCTTCGCCAGCAAGTTGGCCACGCAGGCCAGCGCCCGCGTCACGCGCGTAGCACTGGCGGCGCTGGGCGCATGGCTCGTGTTTGGGACGCTGCGTGTGAGCCCGCACTACCTGGCCTACTTTAACGAGTGCGTGGGCGGACCCGACCAGGGCTACAAGTACTTGGCCGACTCGAACCTGGATTGGGGTCAGGACCTCAAGAACTTGAAACGCTATGTGGACGAGCACGGCGTCACTACGCTGTACCTGGACTACTTTGGCACCGCCAGCCCTGGCTACTACGGTATCCGCTCGCTGTCGTTGCCCGACAACGAACCAGCGCCAGACGCGCCGTTGGCCTACTACGCCGTCAGCGCCACCAGCCTCCTCAGGGTATATGGGCCAGGCGAAGAGCTCATTCCCTGGATTGCCCGACAGAAGCCTGTCGACAAGGTGGGCTACTCCATCTTCATCTATCGCCTACCTGCCGGAGAGTATCGGGCTGTGTCATCCACAGCCTCGCGCCGGTGCTTGATGATCGCGCCAAACCACAGCTCGGTGCAGTCGGTTGCCCCGTCTGCGGGGTCTTCGACCCGCGCAGCGGGGCGAACGGCTGAAGAGCTCTTGATCCTGTATTCCGGCAAGCCGGACAGGGCCTACGTGGAGCTCACCTCGTGCGGCGTGAATGCCGGCAAGCGGCACACGGTGTATCTGAACGGCCAGCCTGCGTTTCGAGTCCGAGAGGATGCGTGCCACAGCTGTCTCTGCAACGGCGATGGAAACACGCTGGCTTATGCCCTGCACGATCCGAGCCTGGTGATCAACGGATCCAACGTGATCAGCATCACCAACGACGCCGACCTCTCCGATAGCTGGGTGGCCCAGGGTGCTCGGCTGATTCTGCAGGGCAATGTCAAGGCCGCCGTGCAGGAAGAGATTCTTTTCACCAGCAGTCACGATGGCAGCCAGCGGCGGGCCGTATACCAGGTGCCTTTGAACTACGATCCAGCCGCCGCGACTCCCCTGTTGGTGTCCATTGCCGGCACCGGAGACGACCGCTGGGATGGCCTTTTCCTGTACGCGGGTCGCGCCAATCGCGAGGGCTGGCTGCTGCTCGCGCCGGATGTGCGTCAAGTGAACGTGGACTCTAGGGGACGCACCGCTTCGCTGGCTACCCAGCACGACATCATGGACGCCCTGGCCTACATGCAGGCCCATTTCCATGTAGACGCGAGCCGTATCTACTTGATTGGATTCTCCACCGGGTCTGGAGTTGCCATGACCATGGCCGCCAAGTATCCGGATGTCTTTGCCGCCGTCGTGGACTGGGCCGGGCCGGTAGACCTGCTGGCGTGGGTGCGGCAGCGCCCGGAGATCTACGCCGGCCTGGCAGCCTCCGACTTTGGCTGCCTGGCAGAGGGCCCAGATGCATGCCCATTGGAGTGGCAGCGGCGCTCGGCACGCGAGATGGCCATGAACTTGAAGTACGTCCCGGTCGCTGTGGTGCATGGG
>CAYZKS010000335.1:0-3278 GCA_964478725.1 uncultured Anaerolineales bacterium | reverse complement strand
GTGGGCGTCCGGACGGGCACCCTGTCTGACGCAGGGCGAGCGGCAAGGCCCGATGCTACGTCGGACTCGTTTTCACAGCAGAGCGGGCACACAGGAGCGGGCGTCGACGAGGTGCACGACCGAGTTGCGCCCGGGCCGCAGGCGCCGGATCTGCGCCATCCCCAGTTGGCGCAACACCACGGGGATATTTCTTTCGCGTCTGGGAAAGGCAGGACCTCAAACGCTATGACGGACATTCGGGTTCTAGTAGCCTATGCCAGCAAATACGGCGCGACGGCCGAAATCGCCGAGAGGATCGGCAAGGTGCTGCAGGACCGCGGCCTGCAGGCCGATGTGCTGCCCGCAGAGCACGTACGCGACCTGGCCCCTTATCAGGCCGTGATCTTGGGCAGTGCGGTCTACATGTCCAACTGGCGCAAGCCGGCAGTCGCCTTCCTGAAAGCCAACGAGAAGGCCCTGGCCGCGCGCCCGGTGTGGTTGTTTTCCAGCGGCCCCCCATCCAGGAAGGATGAGGCCTTTGCGCAAGGCAAAACACTGCCCAATGCGCTGAAGCCCATCGCCGACCGCATCCGGCCGCGGGACATTGTCGTTTTCCACGGGTTCCTGAACCCCAGAAGGCTCAACTTCATCGAGAAGTGGATGATCAAGAACGTCAAGGCGCCCTACGGCGACTTCCGGCGCTGGAAGGACATCCGCGCCTGGACCAACTCCATCGCCGCTGCGCTCAAGGGCCCCGCGCAGGCGGACGAGTCGCGAGGATTGGCTTCAGAGGACGGCCCGTAGCGGCGCCCATGCGCAGCAAGCTAACACCAGTGGCAGGGTCGGGCTTCTGTTGCAGTAACTTGCCATTCTTGGTAACATACTGCCATGGAATGCGCTCGCCTGTCCGGGGGCGTCCGCTGCTGGAGCCCGGCACTGACCTTGGCATCCTGACCCTGGACAACGTCATGCGCGTTCTGGAAGGATGAGGCAGGTGCTGAATTGACCGCGCCGCCGTTAGTCTCCACCAAATGGATTGCTCCGCCGCTGGGCCCCGGCCTGCTGGAACGGCCGCGCCTGCTGCGCTTGCTGGACGCGGGCCTGCGCCCCGGCAACCTGCTGACCCTTGCCTGCGCCCCGCCAGGCTACGGCAAGACCACCTTGCTCAGCGCCTGGTGGCACGCCGTGGCGGCTGGCCTCCGACCTCAGGATTCCACCGTGACGCCCGCACCTCTGCGCTGCGCCTGGCTGACCCTCGACCAGGGCGATGACGACCTGGCGCGCTTCCTGGCCTACCTGGCGGCCTCGCTGCAGGCTGCCCTGCCTGGAGCGGGCAGCGGCATGCTGGCCGCACTGCGTGCGCCGCGACCCATGCCCCCGCAGGTCCTGGCTACTCTGCTCATCAACGAGCTCTCCGCGCGGCCCGAACGCCTGCTGTGGGTGCTGGACGACTACCACGCCGTCCAGGCCCAGCCGGTGCACGACTTTATGGCATTCCTGATCGATCACCAGCCCGCGCAGTTGTGCCTGGTCGCGGCTTCGCGCGGCGACCCACCCTTCCCCCTGGCCCGCCTGCGCGCCCGCGGGCAGCTCACCGAGCTGCGTCAGGCCGACCTGTGCTTCACGCCTGACGAGGCAGCGCAATTCCTCAACGAGTGCATGCAGCTCGGCCTGGACGCTCAGCAGGTGCAGAGCCTGGAGGGACGCACTGAGGGCTGGATCACGGGCCTGCGCCTGGCCGCGGCTTCGCTGCGTGGCGTGCAGGACGTGCAGCGCTTTGTCACGGCTTTCTCCGGCGCGCACGATCACGTCGCCGACTATCTCACCGACGAGGTCCTGGCTCGCCAGCCGCAGGCGCTGCGGCGCTTTCTGCTGCAGACCTCCATCCTGGAGCGTTTGTCGGGAATGCTGTGCGCCGCGGTGACCGGCGAGCCTGACGCACCCGAGCTGCTCGAGAGCCTTCGCGAGGCCAACCTGTTCCTCGTGCCGCTGGATCACCAGCGTGAATGGTACCGCTACCACGCCCTGTTCGCCGACCTGTTGAGCAAGCGTCTCGCCCAGGCCTCGGGATACGAAGTAGCCGAGCTGCATCGCCGCGCCAGCCGCTGGTTCCAGGCCCATGCCTTTCCGGCCGAGGCCATTGCACACGCTCTGGCCGCCGGGGACTGTGCGGAGGCCGCCCGTCTGGTGGCCGAGGTCGGCGAAGCAACCCTGGCGCGCGGTGAGGCCGCGACTGCGCTGCACTGGCTGGAGGCCCTGCCTGCGCAAGAGAAGGATCGCCGCCCCATTCTGTGGGTCTTGCATGCGCTGGCGCTCGCGCTGCGCGGGTTGTCCATGCAAGCGCTCGTGCCGCGCCTGCAGAAGCTCAGGGCCGAGGAGCGCGCTCTCGACGTGCAGGGGGAGCTCGCCACCTTGCAGTCTTTTGCTGCTCTGCTGCGAGGCGATAGCGCCCAGGCGATCTGTCTGGCCGAGCAGGCCCTCGAGCAGCTGGGGCCTCAGCGCAGCTTCTTCGTCTGTCTCGCGCAGGACTCCCTGGGCATGGCGCGCACCCTGGACGGCGACACGGCGGGCGCCATCGCCGCCTTTGAGCAGGCCGCGGAAACGGCCTCGCGCGCGGGCAGTGTGATGATGCAGATGGCGGCGCTGTCCAACGCCGCAGGCCTGCGCTACCTGAGGGGCGGCTTGCGCGCCGCCCAGCAAGCCTACGAACGCATCGTGGCTTTGGCAGATGAGCACCTGGGCAAGCGCTCTCCCATGACCGGGAAAGCCGTCCTCGGCTTGGGCGAGCTGGCGCGCGAGCGCAACGATCTGGATGCGGCGCTGCGCTACCTCACCGATGCCGCCGATCTGCTGGCCCCGCTGGAAGAGGTCGGGCCCGCCATCGCGCGCCTCAGTATCGCGCGTGTCAAGGCCGACCAGGGCCAGTGGGAGGCGGCGCAGGCAGAGCTCGATCAGGCCCGCCGCCTGGCGCGCGCCTCCACTTCGACCGCTCTCGACGACCAGCTCATCGAAACCGCTCAGGCGCGCTTCTGGATGAGCCAGGGCGCCCTCGATCGAGCAGGCGAGTGGGTCAAGGCCAGCGGCCTGCTGCAGCGCCCCCTGCAAGCGTTGGCCGCAGGCGCGGGCTCAAGGGCTGCCTCCAGCGAGCTGGCGCAGTCCAGCTACTTTGCCCTGGCGCAGTGGTTCCTGCTGCAGGGACAAGCTGCGGACGCCGTGGAGCTGCTGGGTACGCTGCTGCAGGCGGCGCAGGCCGCGGGCAACCTGCGACGCGTGATCGCCATCCTGGCCAGGCGTGCGGT
>CAYZKS010000334.1:0-3369 GCA_964478725.1 uncultured Anaerolineales bacterium | reverse complement strand
TCTGCATGCAACTGGCCAGACTGGCGCGCATGGCACCCATCCAGATCGCGGAAGTGTTGCTCAGAAACCTGTCCAAGGCAGACTTTGTCGGCAGTGTGGAGGTAGCCAAGCCAGGCTATATCAATTTCACGCTATCAGAGCGCTGGCTGGACCAACAGGTCGATCAGATTCTGGAAGCAGGCGAGAGCTTTGGGAACCTGAGCTTGGGTAAAAAGCGCAAGGTGCAAGTCGAGTACATTAGCGCGAACCCAACCGGGCCTTTGCACATTGGCAGCGCTCGCAATGCGGTGATTGGCGATGCCGTGGCCAACGTGCTCGCCGCAGCCGGATACGACGTGCAACGCGAGTTCTACGTCAATGATGCGGGCACCCAGATGCAGATGTTTGCCGAAACCATGTGGGCGCGCTATGCCCAGGCCCTCGGGCAGAACGTGGCAGTGCCAGAGGCGGGCTACCAGGGCGCCTACATGATCGAGATGGGCAAACGCGCAGCTCAGGAGCATGGGGATCGCTTCCTCAAGGAGGAACCCGCGCAAGCGCTCAGGGCGCTTGGCGACATCGGCCTGGCCTACGTGTTGGAGTCCATCCGAGCCGACGCGGGCTTGATGGGCATCCATTTCGACCGCTGGTTCTCCGAACGCTCCTTGTACGACGAGGGGGTTTTTGCCCGAGTCATGACCCTGCTGCGGGAAGGCAACCACATCGTGGAACGCGATGGGGCCGTGTGGTTCACAGCCACCGCGCTGGGAGCGGACAAGGACGAAGTCATCATCCGCACCGGAGGGGCGCCGGGCTATTTCGCGTCGGACATTGCCTACCACTACGACAAGTTCGTGCAACGTGGATTCGAGTGGGTGATTGACGTGTGGGGAGCCGACCACCAGGGCCATGTGCCACGCATGCACGCCATGATGCAGGCCCTCGGCCTGGACCCGAAGCAGCTGACCATCATTCTCTACCAACTGGTGACGCTCAAGCGCAGCGGTGAAGTGGTCAGGCTATCCAAACGCACCGGAGACATGATCACGCTGCGCGAGGTGCTGGAGGACGTGGGGCCTGATGCCGTGCGCTTCTTCCTTGTATCCCGGGCCGCTGACAGCCAGATGGACTTTGATTTGGACCTGGCCAAGCAGCAATCCAGTGAGAACCCGGTATATTATGTTCAGTACGCGCATGCGCGCATCCACAGCATCCTGAAAGTGGCCGAAGAGCGTGGGGTCAGTACGTTGGAGGGAGACGTTTCGCTGCTCACACACCCGATGGAACTGGCCCTGATCCGCCGTATGTTGATGCTACCCGAGGTCATCGAGTCAGCAGCCATCACCCTGTCGCCGCACCACTTGGCCCCGTACGCGCAGGACCTGGCGGCGCAATTCCACCTCTTTTATCGCGATTGCCGCGTGGTCTCCACGGAGCCACAGGAGCGCGAGCTGACTCTGGCTCGCCTCAAGCTCGTGCGCGCCGCCAAGACCGTGCTGGCGCGCACCTTGCATCTGATGGGGATGACAGCGCCGGAACACATGTAGTCAGGATTGCTGTCGAACCGGCGCCCTATGGTTTCGCAGCTCAAACCAGCAGTTCTGTTTGTACCTTCTTCCCTGCGCGCACATACGTCGCGGCCAGCTGCGTCCCGGGATGAAGGCTGCTCACAATGCGCTCCAGGTCGGCAGCCTTGCGCACTGGCTGCCCCCCCAGGGAGGTGATGACGTCGCCGTTCCTCAAGCCAGCCCTCTCGGCCGGCGAACCAGGCTTCACTTTGCCTACATACGCCCCTTTGATCTGCGCACGGGGCAGCGCATCAGCTACAGCAGCGCCGAGACGCACACCTCGTGCTGGCGCCTGAGCCAGCAGTTGCTCCAGGCGGCGCCGATCAAAACCCACCACAACCTGATCATCCACCGTGATCACCGGAACGCCCTGCTGCCCCGAGAGCCTCACCATGCGCATCGCCGCCTCAGGGTCTGCTCGAACGTCATACTCCCGAAATGGAACGCCTCTTCGCGAAAGGAACTCTTTCGCCTGATAGCAGTATGGTCAGGTACTAGTGGAATACACGACTACGTTCATGGCCTGCTCCTTACCCTGATGCTGTGGCCAGTCGCGCCTCCAACCAAGTTCACTGGACGACCAAGTCCACCATGAAACCGTGTGAAGGTTTCTCGCAGGGCGGCTGCGCTTTGAGGCAAGGCGGATCGCCCGTGGCGATCAGCATACAGTTGCCTCTACTGAGACCCTCGTACACGCCCTGATAGCTGGGAGAGGGGGGGACGTCCTTCACCGGACCAAGCACCGCCTCATCTGTGATCGTGATCGTCCATTCGTACTCCTGGCCCAGGCTCACGATCAGACGTTCACCCACGCGCAGGGCGATGGTTGCGGTGTCATCCGCCAGCGTGATGGTGCGGCCTTTACCCTCGGATGTGGGAGGAAGAGGAGCCGTCGGCGCGCCCGTGGGTTCTGGCCCGCCGCCGCAGGCCGTAGCGCAGAGGGCAAGCAGGATCAAGGCAGCAAGGCATCTGGCCCGGGCGTATCTTGGCGCGAGCATCATAGGTACTCCTTCTTCAGGATCTCATAGTCCTGCGCTGCTTTGGTCCTCAGGGGCTGCTTGACCAATGCTCCAGCGGCCAGTGCGGGGACCAGCTCCTCATAGGCTGGCACGCTCTCTGTACGATACAGGATGCCGATGGGAATGCGATCGCCCCACTCCTGCGCCTTGACGAACGCGGCTGTCACGTCGCCGGAGTCGTAGCCGAGCTCGTCCTGCACCTTATAAACGCGAGGCCGCAACCAATCGTAAGAGTACATCTTGTTAAAGGTCACACAAGGCTGCAGGACGTCCACCAGCGCATAGCCGCGATGTTTGAGCGCCTCCCCGATCAACCAGGCCAGATGCGCGATGTCACCTGACCAGCCGCGCGAAACGAACGTCCCCTTTTCGGCGATGGCCACAGCCAAGGGGTTGAAGGGCTCTTCAATCGCGCCCTGGGGCGAGGTCTTGGTCACAAAGCCCTTCGGGCTGGTGGGCGAGTACTGCCCTTTGGTCAGGCCGTACACTCGGTTGTTTTGCACAATATCCACGATGCCGATGTTGCGTCTTACGGTGCTGGCAAAGTGGTTACCGCCTTCGCCGTAACCATCGCCATCACCGTGTGTGCAAACCACCTTCAGCCCGTGGTTGGCCAGTCTGGCGCCCGTGGCCACCGCCAGTGTGCGCCCATGCAGGCTCATGTAGCCATTGGCAGTGGTATAGTCTGGCAGCTTCGACCCGCACCCGATGCCGCTGATCAGCATGACTTGATGCGGTGCCAGGCCTACATCCGACAAGGCGATCTTGAGAGCGTTCCAAATGCCGAAATTGCCGCACCCGAC
>CAYZKS010000333.1:0-3395 GCA_964478725.1 uncultured Anaerolineales bacterium | reverse complement strand
TTGGGGCAGAAACTGAACTCGGACGGGACATCAGCGTGGCATTTGGTGCACTGCATGCGCCGCTCGCCTCTTGTGAGAATCGAAGATCGTCAACCGACCAAGCCGCCCGGGCGGACGCATTATACCTGGAGGCCGGCGCCGGCAACAAATGGGGAGAAGAAGAGGTTGAACCACAGATCAGTCACTGCGTTCCGGCCATGGTGTCAAACTGCGAGCACGCCACCTGCTCCAGCGCCGTGGGATAGGCAATCCCGTGCGCCGCAGCCATGGGCCTGGCCACCTGCTGGAACAACTGCACGCAGGCCCTCAGCGCTGCAAGCATCTCATCCCGCTGCAGGTGCGGGTAGGTGCGCTCGAGTTGCTCCAGCGCAGATGGCGTCAGGAGGGCCTCCGGACGGGGATGATCGCCGCCGTCTGCAAAGTCCAAGCGTATGCGGCAGACGCGCACGAGTTTCCGGCGCAGTTCTTCGAGGTACGCCATTGCGGAGAGCAGGTGCCCTCGCCCCAGCGCGCCGGTGGCGAGATCGAGGTCACGCCAGAAGGCCTGGAGCATCTGCTCCAAGTTGCTGCGCTGCTGCTCGTAGGGCACGCGCTCACCCGGGAAGGTCACACCCTCCAGCAGCGCGGCCTTGTCCACCAGCACGCGGTAGGGCCCGCCGTGGATGTGCAGGAAGCGGCTGGCCCGCGCCAGGCCCAGCTCGCCCTTGACGCCGTTCTCGAACATGAACACAATCATGTCAAAGCCAAAGCCGTTGAAATCCTGCAGCAGCACGGGCTGGCCGAACTGCCGCATAAACGCCACCCGCTGGGCGAAGAAGCTTTCATAGTGCTCGTCGGCCAGGATCAGGTACAGATCCAGGTCCGAGTACTGGTCTGCGCTGCCCACGGCCAGCGACCCGCCCACAAACGCAGCGACGACGCGCGGGTCGGCTTGGGCGGCGGAGCGGAAGGAATCGAGGGCGGCTTCCAGATGCGACGTGCTCACAGTCTCCCTCCTGGCGTACCGACTTTCCGGTAGTTCTGGCGGGCGCTGTGCAAACAGAATGCCGCGTAGATGCGTTCGCTGATGGTCTGTGGCATAGGGCACCTCGGATCACACGCTTGGGAAGGCCTTTGTCTAGGGCAAATCCTCCGGCGTAGCAGAGGTGGTTTCGCTGCAATCTGCGTTAGCTGCCTGTTCGGCCATGGGTTGATCGGTGCCGGGCGGGTCGTAGTCGGGCTGCACTTCGCGTACGGGGCGGTTCATTTGACTGGAGCGAAAGCGGTACATGCGCTCGCTGAAGCCGCCCTCCTGGGCAAAGCGACGTTCGAGCTGAGCCAACTGGCGGTCGAGCAGGTAGCTGGCCTGGTGTACGAGGCAAATCAGGGTGTTGGCGGCGACCTCGGGCGTGCCCTGCTCCACGAAGTGGCGGTAGGTGTCGTAGCTGCGGTTGGGAAGCCACGCCAGCTTGCGAATTTCCATGGCGCGCGGGTGCTCCTTGGGCCATAGCGGAAGGCGGCGCTGCCGTAAGAAGTCCTGGTAGTCCAGCAGCAGCTCCTCCAGGCTGGCGCGGGCCACGCTGACCAGCTTGAGTTCGGTCTTGCGGGACGTGCCGGAGGCCTGGCTGCCCTCGGCGATGTTCTGCCGCCCGCTGCGCGCGGCCTGCACCATCTGGTCGTGCGTGCGCGAGCGCCTGTCCACAAAGCGCTGGCAGAAGGCCACCGTGGCGTCGTAGACGATCTCGGCTGCCTGGAAGGATTTCAGGTCCTTGTAGCCGCCGTGGGGCGGAATCAAGTGCTCTTCGTTTTCATCTGACCTATAGGACCTATTGGCCCTATCCTTTTCCTCACTCATGCTGAAAACATCCTTGCCTTGGTCTCGGCCAGCACATCCGCCGGGCGTCCCAGGGCCTTGAGCGCGGCCAAGCCGCCGGCGCGGCGCACGTCGGGCGTATCGAAGATGTGCGGGTTCTCCAGCCCGTCGGTGCCGCTGTGCGCAAATTGCGCCACCACTGCCTGCAGCGTGGCGCGCGTTGCAGGCGGCAGCCCGCCCAGCCATACCGCGTGCTTGAAGCCAAACGCCTCGGCGCGCTCTCCGCGCGTGCGTGGCGCCAGGCCGTAGCCCAGCTCGCCCAGCACGTCGTACAGGTCATAGTCGCGCATGCCCTCCAGTTGCTGCACCAGCAGCGCCGAACGCCCGCCGTCGGGCAGGCGTTCCAGCAGCGCGCTGCGCTCCAGCGGGGAGATCCAGCGCGTGCGGAAAGCCTGCAGCGTGGGCGCCTCGCGCACCAGCTCTGCGGCCAGGCGCTGCTTATACTCCTCCACGGTCACCGGCATGGCCTGGCCATCCACCTGAGTGACGATGTAGCGTCCGGCGGGCGTGACCTGCACGTCAAAGCCCTCCACCTGGATGGCGGGCTCGACCTCGTGCTCTTCGACTGGCTTGCGTGGCTTGCGGGCGCTGAACTGCGTCAGGAAGGCCTGCCCGAACAGGCGCGTGGCGTTGGTGTAGTCGTAGACCCGGAACATGAGCTTGTTGGTGGGCGGGTGCAGGCGCGTGCCGCGGCCTACCATCTGGTAGAAGGCGATCGGCGAGCGCACGTACTTGAAGAAGGCGATGTTGCGCACGCAGGGCACGTCCACGCCCGTGGTCAGCAGGTCCACCGTGGTGGCGACATAATGCGAGCGCGTCGCCCCGCGCAGGTCGGACAGGTACTTGGCGCCCGTGACCGCGGCGGTGCACTTGAAGGCGTACGGCTCGCGGCGGTGTTGGCCGTTGGCCGTGCACCAGGCCGCGTACAGGTTGTTGAGGGCGTTGGCCACGTCGTCGGCATGGCGGTCGCGCGCGCAGAACACGATGGTCTTCTGCTCCGGCCCGCCACTGGCGAGCAACTGGTTGAACAGGTCCACGCACATGGCCTGCACGCGGTCGGGGAGTAGCAGCGTGTCCTCGAAGCTGCTGGCGTCGTAGCGCTCGCGGGCCGTGCCAGCATCTACCTCTTCACCCGTGGTGGCATCCGTCAGCCGTTTGCCGCGAAGATCGCGGCGCTCCACGCCCGTCTCCTGCTCGCTGCGCCCCTTGCCATCCAGGAAGATGTCGCGGCGCACGATCTCGCAGGCCGCCAGGTAGCCGTCCTCGATGCCCTGCGCCATGTCGTATTCGTAGACTGGCGGTCCAAAATGCTTGAGGTTGTCGGCGATGATGCGCGCGTCCGCCTGCTCGCCGGTGGCGGCGTAGCCTTTGCCTTTGGGCGCGGCGCGCCCGGTGACCTCGCGCAGTTGGCGCGGCGTGGCGGTGAGCCCGATCTGCACGGCATGCGGGTTGCGCGTCAGCACCTGCGACCACTTGCCCCAGGCCGAACGGTGGCACTCGTCGATCACGATGTGGCTGAAATAGTCCTCGGGGTACTGTGTGG
>CAYZKS010000332.1:0-3410 GCA_964478725.1 uncultured Anaerolineales bacterium | reverse complement strand
GGCGGGCATCCCTGTCGGATGCCCATTCGCGGGGCATGTGGCCTGCGTGCCCACAAGGGGAAGAGCGCCGGCGCCAGCCCGACTTGGCGATTCTGAGTTGCTATGCCTTCTTGCTGTCCGTCAACACCAACCCTGGGAACTCGGCCTGATCAAACCCATCGGCTAGGGAGGCATCGAACCCCGCGCCCGGGTCTTCCTTGAACTTGGCCGACGCGTCGATGGAGAGTCGTAGTTCCTCCGGGTGCTGGCTGTCGAGCAGGTTCAGCACGTTTTTGTAGAGCCGTGCCAGCTCACTCAGCGAAGCCAACTTGCCCTTGACGGAAACGCTGCGTCCCTTGACGGCGATTGGCGGGGTTGGCGCGGTCCTCACGACAACGAACCCGTCCAACAGCGCTTCGAGTGTCTGCGGCAGCACCTTGGTGTCCACGGCATCAGCATCCGTGCGGTAGGCGGCGCTGGGCTGCTTGATGGCTTCCGCCAGCGATGCCGTGAACGAGCCGTCGTCCATGTGCTCATGCTTGCCGGCTTTGACATATTTGTAGATCGCCGAGGCGCGCAGCAGCTGGCCTGGTTCTGCAAGCTCTTTGATGGCCTGCGCCACGTCGGACGGAGTGACCTGCGCCGGCTGCTCGGCGATTTGATGGTACATGGCGGGCCGCAAGAGCAGCCATCGCTCGCCGATTTCCGGAGTGTTGGGGGGCAAGGACTTGTCCTCGAAGTACAGAGCCACATAGCTGTCTCGCTGGTCGCGCTGGCTGGATTCGTCGGCCAGGTGGCCAATGGCGAAGCGGCTCTCGCGTTGGCCCTGCTGCAACGTGTCCAGCAGCACCTGTCCCCGCGCGAGCATGGGCAGGCCGACCTGACGGGCGAAACGCTCCCAAAGCTGCGCCGTGGTCACCCAGCTCTCGGTGTCCGGCCAGGCCTGCGGCGCGTAGCGCTGCAACAGTATCTCCGCGGTAAGCGAGGTGAGCACCGGCTGCACGGCACCGCCCAGGGACGTCAGGCGCTCCCAGACCATGGGAGCGACGAGCTTGCCGGGCCCGTAGGCGCCGAGCTTGAAGGCCTTGAGGTCTAGTTTGCCCGAGCTGGTCTGTGTGGGCAGCACCGCAAAGCGGTACGCACTGATCAGTGCCTTGTGCGCGGCGCCCTGGGTCTCCTCCAGTTGGTCCTTGACCACGGCCTGTTGCGACCCGCCTATGCGCTCCCAATCCGAGGGGTTCTTCTGAATCTTGCGCCAGCTCAGGTACTCGCAGGCGCAGTCCTGAGCCAAGCGTGCCTCCTCTGAAGCGGCCACGGCAAACACCAGGGTATTGCGGTACTGGCGCAGCACCTGCCCGTGGCGCTCGACCATGTCCAGGACGGTTTCGCGAGCCTTCTCTCCGGGCTGCTCGTCCTCCATGCTGTGGTTCAGGCCCAGGACGATCAGCTTGAGCTCATCGTTATCAGGGACATCCGCGTTGCTCTCTGGCGCGAACTTGGTCCACGTGAAGCCGCTGGCACCCGCCGCAATGCCCAACGCTTTGTCCTCGATCGTCTTGTGGACGTACGCCCGCACTTCGTCACTGTCGCGCAGGTTGGTGTGGTACGTTTGCTGCAGGCTCAGCACGTTGGGCTCTTTGCGGAACTGGTACTTGGCTTCATCAAAGTAGTAGTAGAACAGCCGGTTGCGGAACTTGGCCAGAATGTCGTCCCACTGCGCGTCAGGGATGCCGTGTCGCGCGCAGGCCAAACGCAGCTCCTCGCGCACTGCGCAGGGGTTCTCGCCGCCGCCGACGCTGTACAGCAGGATGGCGCTGGCCAGCCCCTCCGCCCAGCGCTGGCCGTCTCCGCGCTCCTTGTCCAGCACCTGGCCCTTGGCCAAGCGGTCCGGAGTCGCGGAGGCGACGTCCGAGCCGATGACCGCCTCCCACTGCGGATCTCCGGCCACGTCGCGCACCATAGCCCGCAGCTTGCTCTCGGCCAGCGACACGTCGCAGGGTTGAATCAGATCCGGGCTGGCATCGCCGCGCTTGGCCCACAGGTCCTGCAGCGCAAAGGCCAGGAAGATCAGGGTTCCGCGCGTGAGCTGAAAGCCGGGCTTGGAGCCCCAACGCTCGTACAGCACGGTCACCAGCTCGGGATGGAAGGGATAGCTGCGCTCCAGGAGTTGCTGGTAGGCGGCGCTCTGCACGTGGGCAGCCAAGCCCTGCGCGCCGGCGTACAGGTCGTGATAGCGTTGCGCCGTCTCACGAGCGGCGCCCTCGTCCACCTTCTCGAACAACCGCTGGCGCACGATCTGGTGGATTTCCGTGCCCTCGATGGGCGTGCGGGCGCTCGCCACGCGCTTGACGTTGCGGTCCAGGCGCTGCAGCCAGTCCAAGGCGTGGTCGCTGAGCTGATCCATCCTGCTGGCAGTCAGGCTGACCACCAGCGTGCAACAGGGCACCGTGCCCACCGCCACGGTCAGCTCGCGCAGAAAGGCCACCGTCTGCTTGGCAAGGTCGCCCACCGGGCCCTTCTGGGTGGACGCCTTGTCCACATAGTGCAGTGTCTCATCGAACAGAATGACGCAGGGGGCGCTGGCTCTGAGCAGCTCCGCCAGCGTCTTCTCTCCTGGGGACATCAAGCGCTCGTCATTGGCCGCCACGCGCTTGAAAGCGGCCTTGCCGCCCAATTGGTAGGCCATCTCTCCCCACAGGGTGCGTACGGTCACGCCGTCGTCCGTCTTGCGACCCAAGGGGTTGAGGCTGGAACAGGGCAACACGGCCAACCGGCAGGCGGGAGGAGCCTCCAGCTCCGCTTCTTGCAGCAGCGAGCGCACTTGGTCTACCTTCAAGGACTCCTGTGGGTGTGCCAGCAGATGGTAGATGGCCAGCTCGGCATGCGTCTTGCCGCCGCCAAAGGTCGTCTGCAAGTGGGCCACCGGGTTCTGACCGGGCTCGCCGCGCAGCGTGTGCAGGATGTCCACGAGCAGCTCGCGCAGCCCGCTGGTGAGGTAGGTCTTGGTGAAGAACGCTTGCGCATCGCGGTATTCGAGCGGCCCGCTGCCCGCCACCGCCTCGCCCAGATTGGCCGCGAACAGGGACTCGTTCACCCGCCCGCTACGGATGTCCTTGTGCGGCCGGGCCGCTTGCCACCAGTTGACCTCTGCCATGCTCGCCCTCCTTCGGCTGTCTTGCCCGCATCGGCCGCTACGCCCGCGCAATCGCGAGACGGAGCCTGCCTCACATCTCCATTTTCAGTTGCTTTGCCTTCTGCGCCGGCTGGACCGCCGCACGAGGCCAGGCGCCGAGCACGCCCAGGATGAGCTTGCGCTCTCCGTTCGAGTTCGCCTGCAATTCCGCTAGCGCCTGGGCCACGCCGCGCGTGGCATCGCTCTGAGCGCACAGGAGCGCGTCCAGCTCCTCGCGCCGGTTGTCGCGCCACAGCAG
>CAYZKS010000331.1:0-3450 GCA_964478725.1 uncultured Anaerolineales bacterium | reverse complement strand
CGCGTGGTGGGCGGGGATCCGTCTGGGTCAACCTATCTGTGCCCCACCAACCCCCTGTTTGGCGCGGTTGAGGGTTACTACCTGCGCAGCCAGATCTACCGCTCGGCCAATTTCGTGCTGCCGGGGGGCTATACCGCGCCAGGGTCTTTGTTCCTGGAGGCCGAGGTCAACTATGACCGCGGCGTTAGGGAGGTCAACTACACCAACAACAAAGCCTCCCTCACGGTCAACTTTACTACCAGGCAGCATCTGAACCTGCAGCTCCTGCGCGTGCGTTACCACATTCAGGAGGCGCCCGGGTTGCCTCCGTACCTGACGCTGACGGAACCGCCGAGGGAGGCCATCCCTGGTAGCATCGCCTTCACCCAGAGCGTCTTTCCCGTCGCCAGCCTGAGCCTCCAAGTGCCAACCACCGGCGATCTGTTCGAGTTCGTTGGGGACCTCAGGACCCGCGCTGGATGGGAAAGCCTGTTGCAGCAGATCTACGCCAAGCACATCATGAGCACCAGCCCCAGCGGCCGGACCCTGACCTACGGCTTGGTTCCCATCATGAACGAGTTCAGGAGGGGCACCACGCTGGGAATCTCTCGCATTAATCAGGGCGCTGCGGCGGGCTTCCCCGCTGCGGTCATGGCGCACGAGCTCGGGCACGCGCTGGGCCGCTACCATGCTCCTTGTGGGGTCTATGATCTGCTGGACCCTTCCTATCCGGACAGCCAGGGCAGGATCGTGGAGTTCGGCCTCGATCCGGCGAGCATGCAACTCTACGACCCGTACCTGACCATGGACTTTATGAGCCACTGCTCGAAAGTATGGACCAGCCCCTACACCTACCAGGGTCTCTACAATGCCATCGGTCCGCGCCGGACCGCAGCAGCGGCCGACGCCGCCAGCACCGATCTGCAGAATTACCTGTTCTTGCGCATGGCGCTGGATCGAGAAACGGGCGGGGGCCAACTGGGAGAAGCGTACGTGGACCTGCGCCCTCGCGGTACGGATGATGGCGCGGGAAGCGGACCTTACGCCATCGAGCTGCAGGATGCCGCCGGCACGCCGCTCTTCGCGCGACACTTTGAGCCCACGACCCTCGAGTTCTCCGGCACCGCACAACCGGCTTCTCTCTGGTTGGAGCTGCTACCTTATCCAGCAGAAACGCAGCGCGTGCTGCTGCGCTACCAAGGCCAGGAGCTGGACCGCCGCGAGCGCAGCGCCCGGCTTCCGGTGGTGCGCGTAGAGTATCCGAATGGGGGCGAACAGCTCAGCGGCCCGTTTGAGGTGCGCTGGAGCGGCTCCGATGCCGATGGCAATGCCCTGCTCTACACCCTGCAGTACAGCATCGATGGCGGCCAGAGCTGGACGGCAGCAGCGATTGACCTGACGGAGAAGCGCTACACCATGGACGCCGCGGACCTCGCCGGCAGCACGGCCGCAAAGGTGCGCGTCCTGGCCAGCGACGGGCTGAACACCACGGCGGATGAGAGCGACGGCGTGTTCTCGGTGCCCAAGAAGCCGCCCGAGGCCTACATCATCGCGCCCACAGATGGGCAGGCGTTCGACCCTTCGGACATCATCGTGTTGCGCGGAACGGCGTTCGACCGCGAGGATGGGCCGCTGTCGGGTGATGCCTTGACCTGGACGTCGGACCAGCATGGACCGCTGGGGACGGGCGAGGAGGCCATCGCCCCGCCTTTTGATCCGGGCTGGCACGAGCTGGCATTCAAGGCTCAGGACAGTGACGCCAACGTCGCCGAGCGCAAGATTCGTGTGTTTGTGGGCAGCCGCATCTATCTACCGATCGTGCTGAAATAGCATTGCGACATCGCCGAGCTGCGGGAGCCCAGGCCAGCCTGGCGCGGGCCTGCGCGGCACAGGGGAGACATACGGGGGACACCCCTTTCTCGGTCAATCACACCGGGTTCCTCCCGAGTCGTCATACCGGTTACCTGTTCTTGAACATCCAGATGGGAGGACGAAGCATGAAGATCCGCACTACCTTCTTGACTGTCGTCGTGCTTGCCTGTCTGTTGTTCACCGCACCCCTGCCTGTTTCCCTCAGCGAGGTGTCTGCCGCTGCTGGGTGCACGAATGAGATCGAGAACGGCAGCTTTGCCACGGGCACCCTGGCGCAGTGGTCGACGACCGGCAGTCCGTGGGTTGCCAACTACCTGGGCCACGATGACTCCTACAGCGGGGTGCTGGGCGGCGCCGACAACCGCAGCGACGCCTTCTACCAGACTGTGGCGCTGCCCGCAGGCGCAGAGTCGGCCACGCTCAGCTACTGGTGGTACGTCTACACTCAGGAGACGGGACTCAACCCCTACGACTACCTCTACGTGCACGTGCGCAATGCCAGTGGAGGCGTGCTGGCCACGCTGGAGTCTCTGGCGAACACGTCTCCGGCCGGCACCTGGCAGAAATCCACCTTTGCGCTGCCGGACTTTCTGGGGCAGACGGTGCAGATCGCCTTCCAAGGCACGACCGACGCCAGCCGCTTCACGAGCTTCTACATCGACCAGGTGGTGCTGGAGGTATGTGAGCAACCCACGCCCCAATGCCCCACGGACAGCTACGAGCCGAACGGCAGCTTTGCCCAGGCGCGCAGCATTGCGGTGGGTACCGAGCACACGGCCTACATCTGCCCCTCTGGGGACGAGGACTGGTTCAAGTTTTCTGTGTCTGCCGGGCAGGAGATCAGGGTGGACCTGTATGGCCTGTACGGGGACCTGCCCGCGGACTATGACCTGCACCTGTTCGATCCGGGGCAGTTGCTTGCAGCGCAGTCGACGGCCAGCGGGAACGCGGCGGAGCACATCGTGCACGTGGCGGCGCAGCAGGGTGATTACCGCGTGCGGGTGTACGGTTACGGGGACGCATACAGCGCCATGAACCCCTACCGGCTGCGCGTCACCCTCGGCGCCGCGCCTACGGCTACCTCCACACGCACTCGCACGGCCACGCCCACTCAGACGGCGACGCGCACGCCCACGCAGCCTCCCACGCTCACGCCCACGCCCACGCTCACGCAAGTGAGCTGCCCCCCAGATTCGTACGAGGAGAACGCCAGCTTCGAGACCGCCGCACTGATCGAGCCCGAGGTGGAGCACACGGCCTACATCTGCCCCAGCGATGACCAGGACTGGTTCAAGTTCTATGTCTCCATAGGGCAGGAAGTGACCCTGGACCTGTATGGACTGTACGGTGAGCTGCCCGCGGACTATGATCTCTACCTGTACAACCCGGGGGGCTGGCTGGTGGGGCAGTCCAGGGCGAGTTCTACCGCCGCGGAGCGCGTCGTCTACCTGGCCGAGCAGGAAGGGGAGTACCGCGCGCGCGTCGTCGGCTACGGGGGCGCTTACAGTGCCATGAATCCGTACCGCCTGCGCGTTACGTTGACCGCAACGCCGACGGCCACTCCCATCCACACCTTGACCGGCACACCCACATCCACCC
>CAYZKS010000330.1:0-3456 GCA_964478725.1 uncultured Anaerolineales bacterium | reverse complement strand
GCGATGCCCGCACCGTAGTCACCACTGGTTCCGCCCACGAATGTGGAGAAGACCAGGGCACTGCCCGCAGAGTTCAGCTTCGCTACGAAGAGGTCAAAGCTCCCGTTGTGGCTCCTGTCAAGGGCACCGGCTGTGGTAGGGAAGCCGGGAGACGCGGTGTAGCCCACCACGTAGACGTTGCCTACCCCGTCCACGGCGATGCCCTGGCTCTCGTCATTGTTGGCTCCACCGACGAGGGTGGAGTAGAGTAGAATGCTGCCAGCAGGGTTCAGCTTGGCGACGAAGGCGTCACAGCTACCGTTGTAGCTGGTGTCCAAGGCGCCGGGCGTCGTCGGAAAGTCGGGAGAGTAGGTTAACCCCGCGACGTATGCGTTGCCGCCCGCGTCTACCGCCAGGCCATAGCCGAAGTCCGAACTGCTTCCGCCCAGAAACGTGGCGTAGACCAGGCTGTCGCCGGCAGCATTGAGGCTCGCCACAAAGGCGTCATAGTCGAGGTTGTAGCTCATGTCAAGGGTGCCGGGGGTTGCGGGAAAATCGGAAGACCATGTGTGGCCCGTCACGCAGGCGTTGCTGCCCGCGTCGACAGCAATGGCGGTGCCGGAGTCCCTGTCGCTTCCACCCAGGAAGGTGGCGCAGAACAGATCGGTGGTGGATTGCATCGACCGCGCCTGTCGGGAGCTGCCCAGCGATGCCGAGAACGGTTGAACCACCCACTCCCCCGACAGGGTCGGCCGGTATGCGTGCGGCGCACTCGCACCCCTCACCTGCAGCAGCGGCATGGCGTACTGGCCCAGCACTGTGGTCACGAGCAGGCGATCCCCATCCAGCGCCAGCGCATCCGCCCCGTCCACGCGCAGGCCCACTGCGCCGAGGTCTGCGCCCTCGTGGGCCACCAGCCGCTGCACCATGCCCCCACCCTCTCCCGTCAGCTCCAGGTCAATCCCCGGGTACAGGTCCACGTAGCGCACGCCGCCCCACACCGGCACGTCGGGGCGCCACCCGGCCGGGTCGTTGCCAATGAAGTAGGAGACGTGCGTCTGCAGCCGGTTGAATGCTTCCAGGCGCGGATTAGCGTTCGCGGCCGGGAAGCTCAGCTTGAGGTTCACCCCACGGCGGGGGGTGCTCTGCTCTGCCCCGCGGTCGAGAAGTGACTGCGGCTCCTTCCCCCTCTCCCCAGGTCGGGAGAGGGGTTGGGGGTGAGGGGCTTCCAGCAGCGTGATCCAGATCCCATCCTCAGCCAGCCACGTGCTGCGGTCGCCGCCCCACACCTGGAAACGCGCTCCGTCGGCGAACTGGCCTACGTTTTCAATCAGGAGCACAGAAGAATCCGTCTCCAGAGCAGCCTGAGTGCGGAGGTGGGCAGAAGGTGCAGCCAACTCTGTCTGCTTCGCAGGCACCGCACTGCCACTCAAGAGCGCACTCACTACAAGCACGGCCAGCAAGACACGCCTATTGCTGGGCATTGCAGGCCTCCTCTGATTGTGTCACATCACCTTGGCGCGCATTCCTTGCGCGCAGTCGCGTCAGGACGACGGTCCACGCCTGACTCATGCCACACGCGTCTACTGTGTGGATCGTGCAAATGCCCTGGCGTCAGGGCGGCGCCTGCATGCACCCGGTAGCCTGGGTCTCTGCCTGCGCTGCATGCCAGGCGTGTGCAAAGCATCACCCACCCATTCAGATTCGGAAATTGGCCATCTCGTGGGGATGGTACGATCCTTTGGCCATGTGGATCGAATGTCTCGGAGCAGTGAGCAATGGGTGATGAGATGGGCGCAGTGGCACTGGAGATGAGGACGATGCCGAGCCATGGCAGGGGAACGACTCGGATGTTGGCTGTGCCATCCGCCACCTCGCGGACTAGACTGCTGGGACGAGGTGCGATGAGGCATGATTGACCAGCGCTGATACAGTCAGCCGACGTCAACTATGGCACGATCATACTAGTCCCGATGCTGCTCTTTGTCAAGCGTGGACTCTGAGAGTGTTGAAAAAGCCTGCAAGATGTTACTTTCACCACAACCTGTTGGGCAGGCCGTAGCCATTAGCACAGCCTATGGCACCCGTTTCAAGTAACTGCTATGTTTTTCAACACTCTCGACTCTGTCGCGACATGAGTTCGGACAGGGGGAGGAGTAGGAGAAGCTTCCTCGCATGGGCAAGCTTGTTGTGACCGCAACAAGACCCAGGAGGAAGCTTCATGATAGATTGTATTCGGATGGGGCAGTTTGCACAATACCTGTTCGAGGGCGCGGAGGTGACGTCGAAAGCTGCGCGGATTTTGCAGGCGGTGCTGCGAGCACGTTCGGCGCGGCTGAGTGATATTGCGCGAGAGATGCCAGGCCATGCCGATGCGGGGTACAAGCAGATCCAGCGCTTCATGCAGCGAGTCGATCTGAAGGCGGTTCTGATGCGCTTCTTCCAGGCAGATGCGCAGTTCGTGATCGGTGATCCGACCGAGATTGAGCGACCGCAGGCACGCAAGACGCCGTATGTGGGCAAGCTGAAAGATGGCAAGACCAAGGGGTTCTGGACGTTGGTGTTGGCCACTCCTTTCCGTGGTCGGGCCATTCCGTTTCACTTCATCACCTACTCCTCGAAGACCATTCGCCAGGAGGCGACCTCGCGCAACCTGAACCACTGTCGCGCTCTGGACGGCATCAAAATGCTGCTGGGTGACAGGCCGCTAGTCCTGGATCGCGAGTTCAGCTACCTGGAGTTGCTAATCAACCTGGTAGCAGAGGGCGTGCATTTTGCCATCCGCTTGCACACAGGCAGTCATCCACCCATCCTGCTGAACAATGCCGGACGGCGCGTCGACCTGGTTATCAGCCCGGGCCAGGACGTGATTCATGAGCACCTGTTGTACAAAGGCGAAGTGCCCGTCAACGTCATCGGCCATTGGAGACATGGCTTCTCGCAGCCCCTGTGGGTCATGACTGACCTTGAACCACACGTAGCATTGGAGTTGTACCAGCAACGCATGAAGATCGAGGAGACCTTTCGTGACCTCAAGAGCTTGCTCGGACTGGACAAGATCATGAACAAGAGCCAGCACAACCTGGAGCAGATCATCGCGCTGCTAATGATCGCCTACGCCATCGGCCTATTCGTGGGCGAAGCATTGCGCGACCAACTATTCCCCAATCCCAGCCCTGGGCCGCAGACTACCAAAACCTGCCCACGACAAACCTATTCCGGACTCTTCCTCCTGCTCAAGTTCAGGACCCGTCTGGCAACAGACCTAGTAACCAGGGCCCTCCATGTCGCCATGCAGGTCTTTCTGGCCCTTCTGCCCTATCCTGTCCGAACTCATGTCTGAACCTCAGTGACGTCGCATGGTCGTTCAGCTAGCCTTCTCTTGCAGCGCCATACGCGCCGGGCGGGCCGCCCGGGCCGCGCGGGCGGCCGTCGCGGTCAAAGGGCACGGCGTTGCTCAGGTTGCCCTGAGGGACC
>CAYZKS010000329.1:0-3463 GCA_964478725.1 uncultured Anaerolineales bacterium | reverse complement strand
GGCCTTGGCATGGCCGTGCGGGCAGCAGCCCGACGAGCTGGACGAAACGCTGGATTTTGTCCGCTACACATTGGAGCGAGCAGGGCAATCCGCAGATGAGGGGTAGCGAGGTGGCTGACCAAGAGCATTTCCGCAAGCTGAAGCGCATGTGCCAGCATGACCAGCTACATCGCTCTGACCCCTGAGATCGGCTACGCGTAGGTGAAATCATGCACACGCAGAAGTGGCTGATGCTGTGGATCAATCTGCTCGGTGGTGCTGCTGTGCTGGGAAGCTACATCCAGGGGCTGCGCAGCCACGCGGGGGCCGGACAGGCGCTGTGGGGCGGGGTGCCGGAAAGCGTACGGACGTTCTACACAGCAGGCATGTTCGTTGCGGCGACCGGCTACTTCGCCTTCACTTACTTCCTCCTGTTCCGACTCGACGCAGGCGCGGCGCGCATATGCGATCGTTTCGGATTCGGGCTTTTCAATGCCCTGTATGTGGCTATCTTAGTGCCTTCGGCGTTGTGGATGCCACTCACATTTCAGGCGCTGCAGCGGTCAAGTCTGGGGTGGCTGTGGCTCGTCAGGATCGTCCTGGCGGCAGTGGCCTGCGCCTCCTTGGGACTGTTGTTGGCCCTCCTGCGCGTTGAGCCACGCCAGCCGCAGTGGGCGCACGGAGCAGCAGTGCTCGGATGTGTGGGGTTCTGCATACAGACCGGAGTGCTGGATGCCATCGTGTGGACGATGCTATTTCGAGTTTGAATATCACCCTGTGGTAGGATCAGAATCGCGAAGATAGTGGCCTCGATTGTACCTGAGTTCTTTGCGAGAGGTGTAAGTTGAAGACGAAATCGCGCCGTGTCGTGGTGAACGATCTGATGCAGCATGGTTACGTCTATGTGCTGCAGGAACCCGTAGGCAGCAACTTTTCTGGAGGCTTTGCCCCGGAGCTGACGCCCGAGCAGATGCTGGAGCTGGGAGTGTTTGGCGGGAAGTACATGACGGATTGCAGAGGCGAGTTCCCATCGGAGTGGTTTGAACATGCCAGACTTTGCCACGTGCGCCATGACCCGGCCCTGAACTACTTCAAGGTAAATGCCTCCAAGCCTCTTTGGTACTGGCGCAACAAGGGTTGGATCTATCCTGAAGACCCGCGGGGCTGGTTCCAGTGGTACTGCAGGTACTATATGGGAAGGCGCTGCCCGGATGACGAGCGCCAGATCCGGCGCTGGCTGGCCATGAGGCGGCACATTGCGCAGATCAAGCGCAACTGCTTGGCAGGCGACCTGGACTGTCGGCCCAAGCAGAGGCAGGCCTTGTTGCACTGGGCGTACGATGCGCGCAACATGTGAATGCACATGAGGGACGCAGACAGATGCGGAAGATGATGCTTGCCTCGGCAGTGGGGCTGGCCTTGATCGCGCTGCCGCTGCTTGTGTTGGCGCAGAGTGCAGAATCGAACGCCTTCACTGCCTGGCTGCCCGTGGTCGTGCGGCCCGTATCCATGCCTCCCAACCCTGTGCATGAGGGAGAGGCTACCTGGTACTACGCGACCGGCGGCGGGGCCTGCTCGTTCGACGCGACGCCCGACGACCTGATGGTGGCGGCCATGAACGCTGCGCAGTATGGCACGGCCGACTACTGCGGCGCCTATGTGCGCGTCGTTGGCCCCAGGGGCGAAGTCACGGTGCGCATTGTGGACCTGTGCCCGGGCTGTCACGCCGGCGACCTTGACCTGAGCCGAGAAGCGTTCAGCCGCATTGCCAACTTGTCGCAGGGACGCGTGCCCATCACTTGGCAGGTGGTCAGCCCAGACTTGAGCGGCCCGATTGCCTACCACTTTCGCTCAGGCAGCAGCCAGTGGTGGACGGCGGTGCAGATCCGCAACCACCGCAATCCCGTCGCCACGCTGGAGTATCGCAAGTCCGACGGCCAGTGGGCGAACGTGCCACGCACTTCCTACAACTACTTCGTGCAGACCAGCCCCGGGATGGGGACAGGTCCGTTCACGTTCCGCGTGACGGACACCTACGGCCACGTGCTCGAAGACAGCGATATCCCGCTCACGCCCGGCGGCACGGTGAACGGCTCCGGGCAGTTCCCGGTGGGGCCGTAGGCTGAGTGGATAGAGGGGTATGGGATGAGCAAGACCGTCTGCCTTATGCTGCTTCTCATTTGCATGGTGGCGTGTGACAGAGGCTCCACGCTATACGCGCCATCGCCAACTGTTACCATCCTGCCTGCACTGCGTCGGTCCATGAAGGGGTACGAGCTGTATTCTTGGCAGGTGGACGGCGCGTGGTGGTTCACACTGATCACGGGAACGAACCGGACCAAGTCGCTGGAGGAGATAACCTCCGGAGAGGATGTAGTATCCGAGGATGGCTGGGTGCGCCTACACGCGCAGGGGCTGCAAGCACTCGAGAACCTGCTGCAGCGGCTGCCTGAAGAGGAAGAGCTGTTCTGGGCCGGCGCCCAGTGGCTGCAAGGGGCACAAACCGACGGGGATGGTCTGGCACTGCCGCCGCAGGAGATGGTTCAGGATGTCAAGGACCACTGCGAACGGAGAGGTGTTGTCCTGCATGTGAGCCAGTGAGCCGTGATGCGCTACACCGGACTCGGAATCCAGTTTACAGCGGAAGGGAGGAATGCTAAGCGTTTCGATGTGTTTTGGAGTGACGATGGGCATGCAACATGCGGTTGCCATGTGCTACGAGACCATCAAGTTGGGAGGGAATTGAGATGGGACTGTTTACCTGGATCGTAGTGGGTGCGATTGCCGGTTGGCTGGCAGGCCAACTGACGAGGGGATCGGGTTTTGGCCTGATCGGTAACATCATTGTCGGCATTGTTGGCGCTCTGGTGGGTGGATGGCTGGCTGGTGCGGTCTTTAAGGTCAAGAACGCCATCAGCGGATTCAACCTGCGCACGATCGTGGTAGCGTTTCTGGGGGCGGTGGTCGTGTTGTGGGTGATCGGTCTGCTCGCGGGTTAGAACAGGCCGCTCGCAACGCAGTGCCCGCTCCCTCGTCTACAGCGGGCACTGCTGCTTTAGGTCCCAAGAATGTCTCTTGGGGCCAGAATCGACGCCATGGACGGGCTCGACAGGCAGCTCGGTGTGGAACTGCGCGCGAGCAAGCAAGGCCGGACACGGCGGTTTGCTGGCGACCAGAAAGCCCCGCCGCTGACCTCCACCATGGCAGCCGGACACACCGGCTAGCAGTGCGCGACCGGCTCGTTGGTGGTCGTCGCGCAGAAGCTGGCGCAAGTGTTTCGAGTCGGGCAGGTCAACGACCTGCCCCTCGCCTTCGACAGCGGCTGACACGAGCAAAAAGCAGTGACTGTGTTGCTGGCGTTGCTGTCGTTGGGGGTCAAGCACATTACTCACGACCCGAACATGCCGTTGTTGTAGGCCGGAGCTTGCACGCGTCAAGTCAAATGATAATGTCACTAAGGAGTGGTTGTTAGCTCAACTGATAA
>CAYZKS010000328.1:0-3463 GCA_964478725.1 uncultured Anaerolineales bacterium | reverse complement strand
CCGGCCTACATCAAGGAGATAATCGAGAGGCACTTGACCTAAACCTGTCTCTTCTACACTCACTCAGCCCCCATGTTTTCTGCACACCCTGACAGCCATACCCCCCATGATATACTCGCGCTTGACCTCACGGTTGTGTTTCACTGTGGGTTTCCAGACGTTCTTGCCTTGTGTGCCGTGCTATGCCATGATACGAATACGCACGTATGCGCATATGCAGATACATTACATTGGATAGGACGAGGGCGAATGCCTGATCCCAAGCTGGAACAAGAGGTCACCCTGTTACACAACGCACAACTGGGGGTGATCGGAGGTGAGTATGAAAATCGCCATTTTGGATAAGACCCGGGAGAGACCATGACAGTCGCACTGAGTGTGGACTTGGCCGAGTATGTGCGTCAAGCCTGTGGCGAGAACCTCTATCTCTGCTACCAGTGCCAGCGTTGCAGCGCCGGCTGCCCCACGGCCCCGGCTATGACCATCGCCCCGGCGCAGATGATGCGCCTGGTCCAATGGGGCCAGGAAGAGCGGCTGGTGAGCGATGCCAGCATCTGGCGCTGCCTGGGGTGCGATTCCTGCACCGAGCATTGCCCCTACGGGGTCAGCGTGCGCCGTCTGGTGGAGCTGTTGCGCCAGAAGACGATGCAGGAGTATTATCTGCCCGGCAGGCAAGAAATCTTCCAGGCCGACGAGGCCCTGGCCAAGGGCATCCGCGCTTTGGGCATGTTGGGCAGCCGCGTGCAATCCTTCCACAACGTCTCCGGCGAGGATAACGCCTCGCGCCTGGCCTGGGCGAGCAACCTGCCGAACTTGCCCCCCAACCTCGACCGCAAGCCTGGCGCGGAGACGGTTTACTTTGTGGGCTGCGTGACGGCGATGTTCCCCATGACTTACGGCATCGCCCAAAGTTTTGTCACCATCCTTTCCCGCGCGGGCCTGGACTTTACCACCCTGGGTGGGGAAGAGTGGTGCTGCGGCTTCCCGCTGCTCATGGCCGGGCAGCTCGAACAGGCCAGGGAGCTGATGGCCCACAATCTCGCCGCGATGCGCGCTATCGGAGCCGGGCGCGTGGTGATGACCTGCCCCTCGTGCTACCACATGTGGCAACATCTTTACGCCGAGGAGCTGGGTGAACCGCTGGGGCTTCAAGTGCTCACGGCCAGCGAGCTATTGTGCGAGCTGCTTGCCGAGGGCAAGGTCCACCTGGGCGAGCCGCGGCGGCCCGGCATCGTCACCTATCACGACCCCTGTGATCTGGGGCGCAAGGGCGGGCTTTATGAGCAGCCGCGCGAGGTGCTGCGCCAGGTGCACGGCTTCACTTTTGTGGAGATGCAAAACACCCGCGAGCACGCCCTCTGTTGTGGCGGCGGGGGCAATCTGGAGACCTTCTCCCCTGAGTTGACCGCCCAGGTGGCGGCGAAACGCATCGCCCAGGCCGCCGAGGTGCGCGCCGATTACCTCGTCTCGGCCTGCCCACAATGTGTGCGCACGCTGAGCAAGGCCGCGCGCGCCCAGAACCTGCGCATCCGTGTCGTGGACCTGGTGCAGTTCGTAGAGGCCGCTCTGCCCACATCGTAGGGGCAATGGGGTAGGGGCAGCCCTACGTGGCTGCCCGAAGGAGGCTTCCCTTTGACTTCCAAGCCAAAACCCGTGTTAGTGATCGGTGGCGGCGTCACCGGGCAACGTGCCGCACTGGATTTGGCCCACGCCGGCTTAGATGTGCTCTTGATTGAGAAGTCGCCAACGCTGGGGGGCACTGTGGCCCAGTTAGGCACCATGTTTCCCCTCCATAATTGTCTCCTCTGTCGAGGAGAGGCACGTCACGGCCCTGGCTGCACACGCCCCACAATCTCGGCGGACTTGCTCGACCGCGCCCGCCCTGATAACCTTGCCGTGTGGACGCAGAGCCAGGTAGTCGCCCTGGAAGGTAAGCGCGGCGATTTTCTGGTCGCGATCCGCCGCGAGCCGCGCTACGTGGATGTATCTCTCTGCATCAACTGCGACCGTTGCGCCCAAGCCTGCCCTCAAACGCTCGCCGATCCCTTCCAGGCCGGCCTGTCGCAGCGTAAGGCAGCCTACAAGCCTGCCCTACGCGCCGTGCCCGATGCCTATGCCGTTGAGAAGGGAGATTATTGCCAGGGTTGCGAGCGTTGTGCCCAGGTTTGCCCCACGCAGGCCATCAACTTGCAGCAGAAGCCCACTACTGAGCACGTGGCCGTCAGCGCCGTCGTTGTGGCCACGGGGATGCAGCTCTATGATGCCACCCTGAGCCAGGAGTATGGCTATGGGCGCTTTGCCAACGTCTTTACCGGGCTGGAGATGGAGCGCATGACGACGCCGGCCGGTCCCGGCGAAGGGCGCATCCTCCGCCGCAGCGATGGCCTGCCCCCCAGCCGCATTGCCTGGATCCAGTGTGTTGGCTCTCGTGACGATACTCACGACTACTGCTCGGCCTTTTGCTGCGGCTATGCCACTCGCCAGGCGGTCCTGGCCAGGCAGCTTTTGCCCGAGGCCCAAGCGCACATCTATCTGATGGACGACCGCGTATTCAGCAAGTCCTTCAGCGCCACCTATGGCCCTTTGCGGGCGCAATATGGCATCCAACTGATCCGCTGTCGGCCCTCGGTGCTGCGCGAGGACCCTGCCACGCGCGACTTGATCGTTCAGGCGACGGGCGAGGATGGTCGCTTGATTGAGGAGCGCTACAGCCTGGTGGTGCTCTCCGTGGGCGCTGAGGCGGGCTGCGAGGCCAAGGAACTGGCCTGGGCGCTGGGCCTGAGCACCGATACTTTTGGATTCATCCGCACCGCGACCTTTACCCCCGTGGACACCCCGCGCGAGGGGATTTTTGTGGCCGGCACGGCCGCTGGTCCCGCCGACATCGCCGACAGCCTGATGCAGGCGAGCGCCGCTGCCGCGCGGGTCTGTTCTTTCGTGGGATACCGGCCTGCCATGCACCCCTCGGCCACGCCCGCCGCCCAGCAGCCCGAGGCGCGGCGCATCGGCGTCTTGGTGTGCGATTGCGCCGGAGAGATCGGCGGGGTGATTGACCTGCCGGAGGCGATGCGCTACACCGCAAGCCTGCCCGATGTCGTCCTGGCTCAAGTCGTGCCCTTTGGCTGCTTGCCGGACGGCTCGGCTGCCATCCGCGAGATCATCCGAGCGCAGAGCCTCAGCGATGTAGTCATCGGGGCGTGCGACCGGCGTACCTATAGCCCCCTTTTTGAGCGCCAGTTGCCCGCGACGGTGCAGTTCGCCTCCTTGCGCGAGGAGTGTGCCTACGTCCATCGGGATGATCCTTCGGGCGCTACCCGCAAGGCTAAAGAGCTGCTGCGCCTGGCGGTGGAGCGCGCTCACAGCCACACATGGTCCGCGCCGCTGACAGTTGACCCCGTGCGTGCGGCGCTGGTGGTGGGGGGCGGCCTCGCCGGGCTAACTGCCGCGCTTCACTTGGCCGAGG
>CAYZKS010000327.1:0-3473 GCA_964478725.1 uncultured Anaerolineales bacterium | reverse complement strand
AAGGACTCCAGCAAGGACTCCAGCAAGGACTTCAACAAGGCTTACAACAAGGACTCCGGCAAGGAGTGCTTGAAGGTCAGCGAGAGGCAATCCTCCACCTCTTGCGAGCACGTTTTGGCCTCTCAACGGCGGCAGCGGATGAGATCGGGCGCCAACTCTGCACAGTCGAGGACGCGGACCTTTTGCGGACGTTAGTGGTGGCGGCCGCGCAGTCAGAGAGCCTGGAAGCTTTCCTGGACGCGCTGGATGGGGAGACCTAGCCCATAGCCACGCAACGCTCGCCACGAGCGCGATCTGAGGGATTCAATGAACTGCTGGAAATGTGACCGTCCGGCTCACGGGGTCTGCCGTTTCTGCGGACGGGCTGTGTGCAAGGAGCACGCGCAGACCCTGGTGCGCATCGAGCACCTCTATCACACCCGCGAGGGCAAGCACATGGCCCTGGTAGTGCCCGGCGCTCTGTACTGCGGAGAGTGCCAACCACGCCAGGATCCCATTGAACTGGAGAGCCTGGAATAGCACGCAGGGAGGTGGTTGACCACCTCCCCGCGCCGAAGTCCTGATGGTGTGTTTCCTTACACACCCAGCCCGATGCTGTGTCCTTTCTGGATGCGCTTGTCCAGGGTGCCGGCAAAGGCTTTCAGGCTCTTGGTGTCCAACGCCTCCAAAGCCCCCAATTCATCAGCAGTTAGGTCATAGCCCTTGCACGCCTTAGCCGCGTTTTCGATCAGCGCCTCGAGGAACTCCGCATCCGTGGCCGCCCGGCCAATGACCATTTGTACTGCTTCCTGAGACACGTTCAATCACCTCCTTCCGACCATTCGAGTGTTTGTTGACGAGACGATTTTCCCTTAATCCCCAATTCCTTGAAGATGCGTGAGGCCATTTCTGCACAGCGCGTCGCTTCCTGGTCATTTCCCTGCGCTTTGAGAAACTCAGCATAACTGCGCCAGCACCTCGCCAACTCAAATCTGTCGCCAGCCGCCTGCAACGATTCCACCGCCCTCTCGAAGTGCATCCTGGCATCGGCGACAGAGCGGACGGCGTACACGCGGCCCAGGACATGGTGGGCGACGCCATCGTCGTGGTGACTGCCCGTCTCCCGTGCCACCTGCAGGGCCTGCTCACCGTAACGCAGCGCCGCATCCACCTCCCCCACCGCCAGGCACGCCTGAGCCAGTACCGCGCAGCCCTCCGAGAGAATCACTTTGGAGCCCAGCGACTCCAGAATGTCCACCGCTTGCTGCGCATCGGCGATGGCCAACTGTGGATCGCCCCGGTCCACCCGCACAGCCGCAATGTTGATCAGCGAGTTAGCCGTCTCCAGAGTACGCCCTGACGCCTGGTGCATATCCAGACTGCGGCGATGGTATTCCAACGCGCAGTCGTACTCGCCCAGGTGATGATAGGCCAGACCCAGGTCAGTGTAGCAACTGGCGACACCCGCCCGGTCGCCGATCTCCTCACGGATGGCCAGGCTATCCTGATAACGAGCAATAGCCTCCGCATAGCGCCCCATACCCTGATAGCAGATACCCAGGTTGTTGTAGACCATAGCCACAAAATAGGTATACCCGATGCGGTGAGCCACTTCCAGGCAGCGCTGGTAGGCTTCTAACGCGCGCTCGTAGTCACCCTGCAAACGGGCCAGGGTGCCCAGGTTGTTGTAAGAAAGCACGATCCCGTACAGGTCGCCGGCCTGCTCACGGGCACGCAATCCCCTTCCATAAAAAGCCTCCGCGCGGCGGTAGTCACCCAGGAAATTGTAAACCACCCCCAGGTTGGTATGCACCCAGCCCTCACTGATCAACGTCTCGCGGTCATCTGGCAAACGTTCCAAAACATCCAGCGCCCGCTCGCCCAACCGGATCGCCTCCTGGTAATTTCCCTTGCGCATGTGCACGCTGCCCAGGTCCGAGAGGACGCGCACCATCTGCCGCGAGGTACGGCCTGCCGGGTCGGCTTCCAGTGTCGCGCAGGCGACCAGCAGACCGTCCAACGCCGTATCGTAACTCCCCCGCTTTTCGAAGATCATCGCCGCTTTGCGCTGGATGCGCGCCCGCTGCTCCGTTGACAGGGCCGCCCCGCCCGCCTCCAGCGCAGCCTGATAATTCTGGATGGCCTGTTCGTATTGCCCCACCAGAGCCTGAACGTCGGCAAGCTTGAGGCAAGTATCTGCCAACCGGGGATCGTCGGTCGCGTGCCTTCGCCCCAGCTTGAGAAGACGAATCGCCTCCTGATAGTAGCGGATGGCCGCATCGTTAGCGAAAGCAGCTTTCGCCTTGTCTCCAGCCTTGAGCGTGTACTCCAATGCCTTGCCCCGCTCCTCGCCACGGCCGTAATGGTAAGCCAGCAGGTCGTAAACTTCTTCCAGGCGGTCGGCATAGCTGTCCTCGTAGTGGCGACCGATGAGCACGTGCAACTCGCGGCGGCGAGCGTAGCTCAAGCTCTCGTAAGCCACTTCCTGAGTGAGGATGTGCTTGAACTGATAGCGCAGGTCTGGTTCCGCACTCTTCAACGGAGTAAGGTCCACCCGCTCCAGAACGTCCAATCTACGGCGCAGAATATCATCCAGGATAGGCCAGGGGTAGATGGCGCGCAGCACGGGGTAGGAGAAGATGCGGTCAATGCACGAGGCCACTTTGAGCACGTTCCGGCTGCCCTCGTCCAGACTGTCAATGCGACTCATCACCACGCCGCGCACCGTGTCCGGGATTTCGACGTCCGCCAATTCACCCACCAACCGGTATCGCCCGTCGTCGGGCACCAGATAGCCCCGGTCCACCAGGACGTGTACCACCTCTTCGATGTAGAAGGGATTGCCCTGCGCTTTGGCCAGGATCAGGTCGCGCAAGTCAGGTGGCAGATCGGGCAGGTTCAGCAGGGAACAAACCAGTTCAACCCGCTCTTCCGTGTCCAGCTCTTCGAGCGGGATCGCCGTGTAGTGACCAAACTCTTTCAAGTCTGCCAGGTCGAGGAGCGGGCGATGGACGACCAGGACAAGCAGGGCATCGCCATCACAATGGCGGGCGACGTGCGCCAGCAATTCCAGCGAGATAGGGTCTGCCCAGTGCAAGTCTTCGAAGAGCAGAAGGAGAGGTGACTGGCGCGCCCTGGCCTGCAGCAGGTGGACGGTGATGTCGAAGAAGCGCTCTTTGCGCAGGCGAGCATCCAGGGATCGGGTGAGTTGCGTGTCAGGCTCAGAAAGGCCCAGCACGCCAGCCACGATGGGCAACCATTGTACCAATCCGGCATCCACTGCCTCCAGTCCCGCCAGCAGCTTCGCCCGGCGTGCTGCCGGGTCATCGTCGGCCTGCCAATCGAAGAACTCGCGCAGAACCGCGATCCACGGCAGGTAGGGGATGGTCGAACCGTAGGAAACGCACTCGCCGCGCAGGACTTGCATCCCCACCCCGCTGGCATGGGTGAGCAGTTCATCTACCAGGCGCGACTTGCCCACCCCTGCCTCGCCG
>CAYZKS010000326.1:0-3488 GCA_964478725.1 uncultured Anaerolineales bacterium | reverse complement strand
CAGCGCAAAGAAGTGTACATCTACAACCTGGTAGCCAGCGACACGCGCGAGGGGCGGGTGCTGACTGCCCTCTTCCGCAAACTGGAGCGCATCCAAGAAGCGCTGGGCAGCGACCGCGTTTTTGATGTCATCGGCGAAGTGCTACCAGTGCGCAGCCTGCAAGAGTTGATTGTCGAGGCCATCGCCAACCGGCGCACGTTGGATGAGATCATCGCCGAGATTGACGCCGTGACCGATGAAGAGGCGGTGCGCCGCACGCGCGAAGCGGTCTCCGAAGCGCTGGCCACGCGCCACATTGACCTGCAGCGCGTGCTGGGCGAGCAACGCCAGGCGCGGGAGAACCGCCTGGTGCCGGAATACATCGAACGCTTTTTCCAACGCGGCTGCAAGTTCCTCGGCGTAATGCTGGAGGCGCGCAAAGGCGGGCTGTGGCGTATGCCCAACGTGCCGTATGCGCTGTGCAACGTCCCGCCCGAGTTTCGCCACCGCTTCGGCGAAGTATTTCACGAGTATAACAAGTTCGCTTTCGACAAAGAGACTGCCCAGCGGCACGAAGCGGTGTTTGTCGCTCCGGGCCATCCCCTGCTCGAGTCGCTCCTTGAGCGGCTGCTGGTCAAGACAGAAGCTGACCTCCGCCGCGGCGCCGTCTTCGCTGACCTCGATGCCCAGCTCGATGGCTGGCTGTGGTTCCTGCAGGGGGAAATCCGCGACGGCGGCAACCGCGTCACTGGCAAGCGTCTCTTTGCCATCTTTCAACCCCAGCAGGATGACCAGTCCTTGCGACTGGTCAATCCCTCCATCCTATGGGATCTGAAGCCGTGCAGTGCGCCAGCCGATGGCCTTCTTTGCCCCAGCGAAGATGTCGTGCTGAGCTACGCTGTGGAGCGCGTGCTCGACGCCTACCGCGCCGAGATGCAGCAGCAGCGCGAGCGCGATGACACCCGCATCCGCGAGGCGGGGGCCAAGCGTAAGTACGGCGTGCGCTCGTTGGAGCAAATAATCCTGGATTCAGATGCCAAACTGATCGAATACGACACGCGGCGCACCCAAGGCGAGCCCATCGCTGAGGTGGAAATCACGAACGAAGAGCGCCGCAACGAGGAGCTGCGGGCGCGCAAAGCGGCTCTGGAGGAGGAAATCCGCCGCGAGACCAGCCTCTCCCCCAGCGCGCCGCAGGTGCTGGGCGTGGTGCGAGTGGTGCCGCGGCTGCCGGACGACCCGGCGCTGCGCTCCGACGCCGAGATCGAGGCTATCGGCATGCGCCTGGCGATGGAGTACGAGTGCTCCCAAGGGCGCTTGCCGGAGGATGTATGCGAAGAGAACCTGGGCTACGACATCCGCTCCACGGCTGCCGACGGCGTGCGCTACATCGAGGTCAAAGCACGGGCCGTCAGCGGACCTATCGTCATCACCCCCAATGAGTGGCTGATGGCCCAGCGCCTGGGCGACGAATACTGGCTGTACGTGGTGGAGAACGCCGCCAGCCAGCCTCTGCTCCATACCATCCAGAACCCGGCGGCTAAGTTCAAGCCCGATGAAGTGGTGGAGATCGTACGCTACGTTGTCAGGGACTGGAAGAGAGTGTGCTGAGAATTTCTGTCTGGTATACTGTCAGCGGATTCGGGGAGCGGATTGAACGGATGATGGATCACGTCAGTCACGGTGCTGAAGTTGGCCTATGTTTGCTTGCCACTCCCCTGGGGTGGCATAATGGTGCGTGATACATTGCTGATGGAGGGCGAACAGTACCCTTATATGGGCGGCATTCATATAGTTATGAGTGCGCTCATATTTACGAGCGCACCTTCAATGATGGAGAACATGCCATAGCAATGATCAATTTGACTTTTCTCCTGCTGGGTGCTATAATACGTGTAATATACGTATTAACAAACAGGAGGTGGCACAGTGCAAAAGAAGCTGACCATTACGATTGACCAAGAAGTATATGAGGGGCTGTATACCGTCATTGGCCCCCGTCGCATCAGCCGTTTCATTGAAGAGTTGGTGCGTCCTCACGTTATGTTCGCTGACCTGGAAGCCGCTTATAAGCAGATGGCCGAGGACGAGGAGAGGGAAACAGAAGCGTTGGAATGGGCAGAGGCCACGGCGGGGGACGTGAGCGATGAGGCGCGGTGAGGTGTGGTGGGTGAGCTTCGAGCCGTCGGTTGGCGGAGAGATCAGGAAGCAGCGGCCGGCAGTCATCATCAGCAATGACGCAGCGAACAAGCACCTGAACCGCGTGCAGGTGGTGCCGTTGACATCGAACATCGAGCGGGTATATCCCAGTGAAGCGCTGGTGACACTGAATGACAGGCCCAGTAAGGCGATGGCGGACCAGTTGACGACGGTGAGCAAGCACCGCTTGAACAAGCAGGCGGGGGTGCTGAGCCATGATGACATGCGCAAGGTGGAGCACGCGGTGAGGGTGCAGCTCGGTTTGGTGGAGATGGTGTAAGTCCAAATGGAGACCCTTGGGCAATGACAAAACCTATCCAACCGCGACTGATCGAAACCGATTTCCCGCTGCGTGCGGTGTCTGAAGAGTCTGTGCGCGAGAAGAACATCCGCCATGGCCACATCTCGACGCTGCATATCTGGTGGGCGCGGCGGCCGCTGGCCGCTTCGCGTGCCACGGCCCTGGCGGCGCTGTTGCCGGACGACCCACAGCACCGCAACGAATTCCTGCGCCTGGTGCGCGACATCGCGCCGTGGGAAGTCGTGGCTGGCTCCCCTCTCCCGCGTGGGAGAGGGGTCGGGTGCGAGGGCCTCATCCACAAAGCCCGTGCCCTCATCCGTGAGGCCTATGGGGGACGTGCGCCGAAGGTGCTGGACCCCTTTGCCGGCGGCGGAGCCATCCCATTGGAGGCCTTGCGCCTGGGCTGCGAGGCCTATGCCCTGGATTACAACCCGGTGGCGGTGCTCTTGAACAAAGCGGTGCTGGAATACCCGCAGCAGTTCGGCCATGCTGGTGCCGTCCCGCACATGCCGCTCCCGCCACAGCGCCAAGGCAAGCAAACCCAGCCCAGCCTGGGGCTGACGCTGGATGCCCGCGGAGACGAGAACCCGCTGCTGGAGGCGGTCAAGGCCTGGGGCGAATGGGTGCTGCAGGAGGCGCGCCAAGAGCTGCATGCTTTTTACCCTGCCGATCCGGATGGCAGCGTCCCTGTGGGCTACATCTGGGCGCGCACGCTGCCCTGTCAAAACCCGGCCTGCGGAGCGGAAATCCCGCTCATGCGCCAGACCTGGCTGGCCAAGAAAGCCAACAAGGAAGTGGCGCTGCGCCTGGTGCCGGACCGCGCCGCACGGCGCGTAGACGTGGAGATCGTCGAGGGCGCGGCCATCACCTTCGGCCCCGAGGAAGGCACGGTAGCCCGCGCCCACGTGCGCTGTCCGCTGTGCGGCGGCACCATTGACGACAAGGCCACCCGCCGCCTCTTCCGCGAGGGCAAAGCCGGCCAGCGCCTGATGGCGGTGGTGCTGCATAT
>CAYZKS010000325.1:0-3526 GCA_964478725.1 uncultured Anaerolineales bacterium | reverse complement strand
TTCTTGACTGGGTGCTGCTGGCAGCGTCCAGCAATGACGAGATGGAATCGCACCTTGCCGTCGAGCGACGGCGGGTCTCGGACGTGGATCTGGCTGGCATGGTGCGGCGCCATGCTCAGTACGCACGTGATGCGCTCTTGGCCACTGCCCCGCGCACGGGCGTCTTCCCGGTGGTTGTGAGCGATGAGGCGCTGGAGGAGCTCTTGATGGCAGAGGGCCACTCCCCGCTCATCTATCGCTCCTCTGCGCAGTTGAAGTACCAGCACATGACCCCCTGGGAGGTCGGCGCGACGATCTTTGCGACGGCACCCAGCGGGGACGAATTTACTATGTACTCTCACGCCCTGCTGCCCTTTGGGATGCGCAGCGGCGCCTTTGACGCCGAAGGCCTTGCCACCCGCAGGCTGCCCATTGTCGAAAAGGGCGTGCTATCGCGCTTCTGGGCTGAACAACGCTATGCCGAGTACCTGCAGGTGCCGGCGACGGGCACATTCGGCAACATGGAGATTGCGGCCGGCACACACCCCTTCTCGGCGTTGCTGGACGACGACGCCACACTGTACCACATCGTGGCTTTCTCCGCCATGTCACCGGACCCGTTCACGGGTGACTTTGTGGGCGAGATCCGCCTGGGCTATGAGCTCACGGCGGGGCGTGCCCGGCCCATTCGCGGAGGTTCCATCAGCGGCAACTTGTTTGATGTGCTAGCCAGGGCGCAGTTGTCGCAGGAAACGGCCTTTCTGGGCGACTATCTGGGCCCGCGCGCGATGCGCTTTCCGGATGTAACCGTGGCGGGTGCCTAGGCTGGCCCGTCAGTTCGCTTGCTCGGCGGCGTCCTATTGGTGAGCGCCGCGAGCACAGTGTCTTCCGAGGTGAGTAGATGATACAGATCTCTGCGCCCCTGCTAGGTGCGGAAGAGAAAGAAGCTGTGCTGGCAGTCTTGGACTCGGGCCAACTGGCGCAAGGGCCCCGGGTCGAGGCATTCGAGCAGGCCTTCGCGGCCTGCTGTGGAGTGAAACACGCCGTTGCCACTTCGTCGGGAACGACTGCGCTTCAGGTTGCCGTCCTGGCTCACGGTATCGGGCCCGGCGATGAGGTCGTCACGACGCCGTTTACCTTTATTGCCTCGGCCAACGCCGTGATTTTCGCCGGGGCCAAACCTGTATTTGTGGATGTCGATGAGCGCTCTTACAATATGGATCCACGTCTCATCGAAGGGGCAATCACGCCGCGTACAAAGGCCATCCTGCCCGTGCACATCTTTGGCAACCCGTGCCAGATGGACCTGATCATGGAGATCGCCGCACGGCATGGGCTGGCAGTGATCGAGGATGCCTGCCAGGCGCACGGGGCCAGCGTGCACGCCAAGAAGGTGGGTAGCTTTGGGACCGGCTGCTTTTCTTTCTACCCGACCAAGAACATCACGACCGCCGAAGGCGGCATCATCACCACGGACGACGATGAATTGGCCGACCGCGCGCGTCTGCTCCGCAGTCACGGGCAGCGGCAGCGCTACTATCACGAGAGCATTGGCTACAATTTCCGCATGACAGAGATGCAGGCCGCGATTGGTCTGGTGCAGTTGGGGAAACTCGAGCGTTTTGTGGAAGCGCGCAGGGCAAACGCCGCCTATCTATCTTCCGGGTTGCGTGGGGTGGTGACGCCTGTGGAGGCGCCTGGACACCGGCACGCCTATCATCAGTACACAGTCCGCGTGACGAAGGGGCGCGACCTGCTGGCGCAGCATCTGCGAGCCCAGGGCATCTCCACGGGCATCTATTATCCATTGCCGGTACACAAGCAAGTTGCATATCAGAAACTGGGCTACACGGACTGCCTGCCTGTGGCAGAAAAGGCCTGCGAGCAGGTGCTATCCCTGCCGGTCCATCCGGGTCTCAGCCAGGCGGATCTGGATCAGATTATCGAAGCGGTGAACGCACGATGGTCCTGAGAGCGGCTGTCATCGGCCTGGGGATGATGGGACGCAACCATGCGCGCATCTATGGGTTGATGGAGGGCTCGCGGCTGGTAGCCATGGCCGACTCATCGCCCGTGGCGCTCGAATGCATGGCCCGCATCTACAGTGCCCACGCGTACACCGACTATCTCGAGATGCTGGACAAGGAACGGCCGGACATCGTGTCCGTGGCGGTGCCGACGCGATTGCACCGCGAGGTGGCCGTGGCAGCTCTGGAACGCGGAGTACATGTTTTCCTGGAGAAGCCCATCTCGGGTGACGTAGCGCAGGGACAGGAGATCATTGACGCCGCTGACAAGGCGGGACTGAAACTTGCCGTCGGCCACATTGAACGCTTCAACCCGGCTGTGCTGGAGCTCAAGCAGCACTTGGAGGCGGGACAGCTGGGCCGCATCTATCAGATTCACGCGCGGCGGGTGGGCCCATTTCCGCCACGTGTTCAGGACGTTGGCGTGGTGATTGACCTGGCCACGCATGAGCTGAATCTACTGGAGTTCGTGACCGGCTCGCGCGTGGAAACCGTCTATGCGGAAACAGAACGTGAAATCCATGCCACGCACGAGGACTTGCTGACAGGCATACTAAAGTTCGCCGATGGCACGGTCGGCATCCTGGACGTCAACTGGCTGACCCCGACCAAGATCCGTGAGTTGTCACTCATCGGCGAGAAGGGCATGTATCTGGTCAACTATCTCACGCAAGACCTGTATTTCTACGAGAACGACTTTGCCAATGGCCACTGGGAAGGTCTGTCTGTCATGGGTGTCAGCGAAGGGCGACTGATACGATACAACATCAAGCGCAAGGAACCGCTTCTGGCCGAGCTCGAGTCTTTTGCAGACGCTGTGGTGTACGACAAACCGCCGCAGATCGGCGGTGACGAAGCGCTGCGCGCGGTGATGCTGGCGCAGAAGCTGATCGAATCGGGCCGGTCACATCAGGTTCTGAAAGTCTAGGGTCTGCCTGCATTCTGGTCTTCCACTGTCTCTAGCTCGCCTCCAGCCGGTGCTCTGCACGCGAGCGATCATCATCTGCGACGCACGGCCTTGTTTCCGTCCTTGAGTCGCGCATCGAGTCATTGTCGCTCTTTGTGAGCCACCTCCTTGGTTACGAAGTCGTATCCTGGGATACAACTGTGCGTCAATACATTGGGGGTACGCTTGCTCGTTTCCCGTGATGCGAGTACAATTGTGCATACCAGAATCTTGAAATACTGGAAGGATGGGTCCCATTGATGAAGAAGCGAGTCTGGGTGAGCCTGTTCTTGAGCGCGGCTTTGCTCTTGGCGCTGGCGCTAGCGGTGGGCGCCAAGCTGCCTTCTGGTTATGAGCAGACGCGCGGTTTGTACGTCTTCTTTGACACGCCTGGAGGCGGGTATGATCCTACCACGTTGCCTGTCAAGGGTGGTTTCTGGCGCTACAACTGGTCCGCCTTGGAGACCGGCAATGGCGTGTACAACTGGACCGGCCTGGACAACTGGATTCAGCAAGAACAGCAAAATGGCAAGCTCGCGGCCATCGGATTCAGCTTCTACAACGAATACGATGG
>CAYZKS010000324.1:0-3545 GCA_964478725.1 uncultured Anaerolineales bacterium | reverse complement strand
GTATTTGACAACATCTCCTGTTGGCAATATGATGCCAAGCGGCTGGAAGTGTCTGAGCTTCGGAACAAGCAAGACAACAAGGAGGTATCTCATGGCTGGAGCGCCACAGCAGAAGATGCGCGTGATTGCCGTGCTCTTACTTGCAGTGATCATCCTCACATTGTCTTCGTGCGGTACAGGCAAGCAAGCGGTGAATGAGCCAGCCGGCACCCCGAAACCGATCTCCGACCTGACCTTTTCGGGCATACGGCAACAACGCAAGGATGCCCTAAAGATTGAGGATTGGGAAAAGCTCCGCGATACTCTGATTGGGCAACGTGTCCAGTGGACGGGGCGCGTCTTGCACGTAACGGAACCAAAGAAGGCTGGCAGCCCTTACGAGATCGCCATAGACATGGATCCCTCCGGCATAGAGTTTAGCTATGACGATGTCATCTTCCTGCTTCCCAAGGACCAAGCCACCAGTCTAGCCAAAGATCAGGAGCTCACCTTCCAAGGGGATATACAGGAGATCAACGAGATGAAGGGCACCGTAGATCTGGTGCTGACCATACGTCTTGATAAGGTGACCATAATGCCATAGGGCGGGTTAGCCGGCATTGTTCTTTTCTCGCCCGCGCTTCTTCACGCATAGCGCGGGCGAGTTCCTTTCAACAGGTGGACACACATATGGGTACAGATTCTGTGATGACGTCATATCGAGAGCTACAGCGGGAATCCCTGCCGTGGATGCTGATTCCTCTCATTGCCAGCGCCTTTGCCGTCGCCATCCAGATGGCTGAGCCACCTACTCCTGCTGCCCTGGGCATTCTATTGCTCGGCTTGTCCATTCTGGTATGGTCCCTGCGCCGCAGATATCAACTCGCCGCATGGTTGTTTGTGCTGGGTACACTGGGCCTGGTTCTGCTCGCCTGGCATTGGTTTCCTGATAGCGGTGTGCAGTCTGCCCTGCTATTCCCTGTCATCGGCGCAGCCATTACCTTGGGATTCACCGCCTCCATGACCACGGCCGCGGTCGCCAGCCTGGCCCTGATCTTTGGCATTTTCCAGCCGGAGTTCTGGCATCTTGACCTTTATGCCCTGATCGCCAATCTCGCTATTCTGTGGAGCGTCACATATCTGCTATATATCGCCCAGCGCCCGCAGAAGACGCTGGTAGCCTGGGCATGGGAGAGCTATACACAGGCACACCGCGCTCTGGAGATGGCCCGCGACCGCCAGGTCGCCCTGAAACAAGCCCTCGAAGACCTGACCCTGGCCAACAACCAGACCGTACGCTTGAATGAGCTTCTGTCTGCCGCACGCAAAGCTGTGGACGAAGCGCGCAAAGCCAAGGAGGAATTCGTCGCCAACGTGAGTCATGAGCTGCGCACGCCCCTCAACATGATCATCGGCTTCAGCGACATGATCCTGGAGACGCCGCAGGTCTACTCCCGCCGCCTGCCGACCTCACTCCTGGCCGACGTCGCCGCGATCAAGCGCAACAGCCAGCACCTGGCTAACCTGGTAGACGATGTCCTGGATCTGGCGGAGCTAGATACGGGCCGTATGCAGCTTTCCAAAGAGTGGACATCGCTTTCGGAGATCATCAGCGAAGCCACGCAGGCCGTCACTGCCCTGTTCACGCAAAAGGGATTGTACCTCAAGGCTGACGTCCCGGTTGACCTCCCCGCCTTGTACTGTGACCGCACACGCATCCGCCAGGTGATCCTCAATCTGCTCAGCAACGCCGGGCGCTTTACGGAACGCGGTGGCGTCCAGGTGTGTGCAACCGTCCGCGATCAAGAGACCCTCATCTCTGTGGCGGACACAGGGACAGGTATTGATCCCCAAAGCCTCAGCCGACTGTTCGAGCCTTTCCAGCAAGCAGACCAGTCAATCAGACGGCGCTATGGGGGAAGCGGTCTGGGGCTAGCGATCAGCAGGAGGTTTGTCGAGATGCACGGCGGCAAAATCTGGATCGAAAGCCAGGTTGGCGCCGGCACGACGGTGTTCTTCACACTCCCGATCGGCCAGAATCTGGTCGAGGACAGCGCCAAACGATGGTTCGGGCCTTACCAGGAGTACACCCCGCGCACTCGCGCTTCCGTCGCACCCGTTGTGTCTCCCAAGCCGCGTGTTGTCGTGGTAGAAGAGGGAGACAGCTTACGCCGGCTGATGGAGCACTATCTGGAGGATATGGAGATCATCGGCGTCACCACAGCCGAGGAAGCTGGGCAAGCCGCCGAATCCAATGCTGCCAAGGCTCTGATCATCAACCAAGCAATGCCAATGCTACGGCCAGCAAGCTGGCCAGAGCTGCCCGCGATGGCTTTTGATGTTCCCATCATCTCCTGCTGGGTTCCTGGATCCCGCGCCGCAATCAGCCGCATGGGAGCCCAGCAATACCTGGTCAAGCCCGTGCGCCGACCTGATCTGCTTGAGAGCATCGCCCGTGCCGCGCCAGAAGCGCGCCTGATCCTATTGGTAGACGATGACCCGGAAGCCCGCCAGCTCTTCGGGCGCATGTTGGCTTCCGCAGAACAGGGCTACACTGTACTCTATGCCGCCGACGGCAACGCGGCCCTAAGACTCCTTCGCGAGCGTCACCCAGACGTAATGCTGCTCGATCTGGTGATGCCCAATCTGGATGGGTTCGCAGTCCTGGAAACAAAAGTTCAGGAGCCCAGCATTGCGGCCATCCCTGTAGTCATCGTCTCGGCCAGGGATCCCTACCGTGAGCCAATCGTCACTCAGACCCTGACTCTCACCCGCCAGGAAGGGCTTTCAGCTCGCGACCTCGTGCAAGCAATCAGTGCTCTGGCTCGCACAATAGAGCCGCGTATTGGCGCTCCAGCGCAGCCCGAAACGCACGGTATGTCACCGGCTTGCTAATGAACTCGCTCGCCCCTAGAGACAGAGCCAGCTCCCTCTGTGGCAAGACCGTGCAGACCAATACAGGGATAGTACTGGTCTGGGGATGATGTCGAAGCTGAGCCAGGAGTCCCCATCCATCCAGGCCTGGCATCATCACGTCCAGCACGATCAGCCTGGGCTGAAGCTCCACCGCCAGGGCGAGAGCTTTCTCCGGCTCTTTGGTGCCCACCAACCGAAAGCGGCTATCTTGCACATAACGCTGCCAGAGTTGCAGCGTGTCGGCGTTGTCCTCAATAGCCAGAACCAGGATTTGCTCCGCGGACGGCAGGACCAGGTCAGCACGTAGGGTACCAATTTCCTTGGAGACCAGCAATCTGCCATTGAAGAGACCGGCGAGGCGCTGCGAGATCGCTATTACGGTCTGGTCCCAATCCAGATGCTCATCCGGCCTCAAGCTGTCTGCCGAAGCGGCGATATGCAGAACAACTTCGTTGCGGTCCGCCCTCGCCGTTAGCAGTACGTGGCCCCCAGCCACACTGTGAATGGCCGAGGTAAGTAGATTGAGCGCAACCTGCTTGAGCACAGTCGGAGCGATGGCCACCCACGGCAAGTCATCCAGGCTGAGGTCAAGGCAGACAGAGTATCTATGCGCCAGAGTCTTAGCCAACTCGAGAGCTTCTCCGAGCACA
>CAYZKS010000323.1:2491-3569 GCA_964478725.1 uncultured Anaerolineales bacterium | reverse complement strand
GCCCGATACTACGGGGACGGGCACGAGGCCCGATGCTACGGGGACGGGCACGAGGTCCGATGAGATGAGGACTGGGAGGAGTCCGATTTGGAGGGCTTCCAGTACACGCCATACACATTGCCGCTGGCGGCGATCGCCGCCTTGGCGATCGCGCTGGCAGCGCAGATCCGCAAGCGACGCGACGCGCCCGGCGCGACGGCGGCCGTGGCTATGCTATTCAGCATGGCGATCTGGGCCGGCGGCTATGCGTTTGAGCTCTCTAACACCACCCTGGCGGGCATTAGACTGTGGGGCGCAGTGCAGTACGTGGGCATCGCCGCCATCCCCCCGGCGGTGCTGGCGTTTGCAGTCTCGTACAGTGGACGCGGGTACCTGCTGACGCGGCGCGCCATTGTGCTGATCTCGATTGAACCGGCGATCTTGCTCCTGCTGCGCATCACCAACTCCTGGCACGCTCTCGTGCACGCTGAGGTGGTGTTGGACAGCGGCGGCTCCTTTGTGGCACAGAGGATCATCTCTTACGGGCCGGCCTTTTGGGTGCACGTGGCGTACGCCTACATCATGTCGAGCATCGCGTTGTTTGTGGCAGCCCAGATGTTGTTGCGCTCGTTTCGCACCTATCGCCTGCAGGCCAGCGTGTTGCTGCTGGGCTTGCTCGCGCCGTGGGCCGCCAATGCACTATCATTGCTGCAACCCCCGCCGACGCGCCTGGACTTGACGCCCTTTGGCTTCGGGATCACCGGCCTGGCCATGGCCTGGAGTCTGTTGGGCCTGGAGTGGCTGGACATCGTGCCCGTGGCGCGCACCGCAGTGGTCATGGGCATGCCCGATGCGGTGCTGGTTCTGGATGGCCATGGCCGCGTCGTCTTCCTCAATCCGGCAGCGGAGACGCTGCTCGGCTCGCGGGACGCGCATGCGCGCGGGCATGCGCTGGAGGACGTGTGCCATGCCTGGCCGGCGTTGGTGCGGCGACTGCAGGGCGGCGCCGAGACGGGTGAGTCCATCGAGCTGACTCGGGCGGCGGAATTGCGCCGCTACGACGTGCGCGTCTCCGAGATGCGCGACTGGCGCGGGCGTT
>CAYZKS010000323.1:0-2391 GCA_964478725.1 uncultured Anaerolineales bacterium | reverse complement strand
CGCCCGCGACGTGACTGAGGAGCGGCGCATCGAGGACGCACGGCGCGAGCGCGCCGACGAGCTCGCCGCGCTGCAGCAGACGCTACTCGACATCTCCGCCTCGCAGGACCTGCGCTCGCTGCTGACCAGGATCGTGGAGCGTTCGGCGCAGTTGCTGCGAGCGCCTACCGCGGGGCTCTACCTGGTTGAGCCCAGGGGCAATGAGTTGCGCCTGGTCGTGAGCTACAACACGCCGCGTTTGTACGATGGGCTGGTGCTCAAGTACGGCGAAGGGGCAGCCGGGGTGGTGGCGCAAACGGGCCAGCCTTTGATCGTTGAAGACTATGGCACCTGGGAGCATCGCGCTGCGGCATACGAAGAGGACAAGCCATTTACCAGTGTGTTGTGCGTGCCGCTGGTGTGGCATGGCCGGGTGACAGGCACAGTCTCGGTCTCGAACCGGCCCAGCGACGACCCATTTGCCGCACACGACCAAGAGTTGCTGTCGATGTTTGCCAGCCATGCCGCCATCGCCATCGCCAATGCGCGCCTGTTTGATGCGGCGCAGTCGGAGCTGGCCGAGCGCCGGCGCGCCGAAGCCGCGCTCAGCGAGAGCGAAGAGCGCTACCGCTCGCTGGTCGAGAACCTGCCCGTGGGAATCATGCGCACAACGCCAGGCCTTGCTGGGCGCTACTTGATGGCCAACAAGGCCTTCCTGTGCATGTTCGGCTTTGAAAGCTTTGCACAGTTGAAAGACGTCTCGCCCGCCAGCGTGTACGTGAATCCCGAGGACCGCGGGAAGATATCGCAAAGGGTGCTGGCCCAGGGCAGCGTATCTGACGTGGAGCTGGAGTTCAGACGCAGAGACGGCACGCACCTGTGGGGAGTGCAGACGCTGCGGGCGGCGGAGGATGCAGACGGGAAAGTGACGCATTTCGACTGTGTGTTCCAGGACATCACCGAGCGCAAGCTGGCGCGCGAGGAGCTGCAACGCCTGAAAGAGTTCAACGAAGGCATCGTGCAAGGCATGGCCGAGGCCCTGGTAATCGAGGATGCGCAAGGCCTGCTGACGTTCCTGAACCCGGCGGCGGAACGCTTGCTGGGCTACGCGCCGGGCGAGCTGCTAGGACGGCCGTGGCAGGTGATCGTGGCGCCCGATCAGGTGGCACTGATTGAGGAAAAGGTGGCGCAGCGACCGGCAGGCCGCAGCGAACAGTACGAGACCCGCCTGCTGCGTAAGGACCACAGCGAGGTCCCCGTGCTGATCCACGCGCGCCCCCTGTTCCAGAATGGCGCGTTCGCAGGCGTGCTCTCGGCTTGCGCCGACATCACCGAGATCAAACGCGCGGAGCAGGCTCTGCGCGAGGGCGAGGAGCGCTACCGCTCGCTCCTGTTGCAGGCCGAGCGCCGGACGACCGAGCTGAAGCTGTTGGGTGACGTGCGGGCGGCCCTCGCCAGCGAACTGGACCCGCAGGCCATCTGTCGCAGGGTCGTGGAGGTGATTGCCAGCGTTTTCGGCTACACCCAGGTGAGCCTGTATCTGCTGCAGGGTGACACGCTGCAGATGCAGCACCAGGTGGGTTACGATCACATCATCGAGAGCATCCCCATCAGCGCAGGCATCTCTGGGCGGGTGGTGCGCAGCGGGCAGGCGGTGTTCCTGCAGGACGTGCACAGCGACCCGGCCTTCCTGGGGGCGATTGAGGACGTGACCTCTGAGGTCTGCGTTCCGCTGCACGCCGAGGGACGCAGCGTCGGCATTCTGAACATTGAGAGCCGGCACGGGGTGGAGCTGACGGAAGCTGACCTGCGCTTGATGCTGGCGGTCAGCGAGCATGTGGATATTGCTCTGGGCAGGGCCAGGCTGTACGAGCAAGCTGTGCAGGAGGAAGCGCGTTATCGCCGCATCTTCGAGGACTCGCCCATCTCGCTGTGGGAAGAGGATTTCTCCGGCGTCCGGCGACATCTTGAGGAACTCAAGGCGGCCGGAGTGACTGACTTCACGGCGCATTTCGACGCGAACCGTGACGACCTGGGAAGGGTGCTTGCCGAGGTCAAGGTGATCGACGTCAACCGTGCCGCCGTAGCGCTCTACAAGGCCAGCGACAAGCAGGAGCTGCTGGCAAGCGTGGACCGCCTTATGCACCCCGATGGATACGGGGCTGTGAACGAGCTGCTAGCGCGGCTAGCGGAGGGTCACCTCTCCTGGCGGGGCGAACTGGCCAACCAGACCCTGACGGGCGAGAAGCTACATGTGGACATCACATGGCAAGTGTTCCCAGGCTACGAGCAGACCTGGGAGCGCGCCATCACCTCGGTGATCGATGTCACCCAGCGCAAGCTGGCCGAGCAACAACGCCGCGCGCTGGAAGCGCAATTGCGCCAGCTCCAGAAAATGGAAGGCATGGGGTT
>CAYZKS010000322.1:0-3574 GCA_964478725.1 uncultured Anaerolineales bacterium | reverse complement strand
GACCGGGGCTTTCTGTTTTCCGACGGCATCTATGAAGTGGTACGCTTCTATGGCGAAAGGCCCTTCCGCCTAGAGGCGCACATCCAGCGCTTTGTACATAGCGCCGAAGGCATGCGTCTGCCGCTGTTGCATACCGTCGAGGACCTGCCTGCCATCATCGAGCGCCTGAGACAGGAGAATGGCCTGCGCGACGCAGAGGTGTACATCCAGTACACGCGCGGCCATGCTCATCCACGTACGCACGCGTTTCCGCCAGAAGTATGCCCTACCCTGCTGGTCATGCCCCTGCATATGCACTTGCCGCCGGCAAGCGCGTATGACGAGGGCATGCCCGCGATTACTGTGCCGGACCTGCGCTGGCAGCGCTGTGACATCAAGAGCACCATGCTGGTACCGAACCTGCTGGCCAAGCAGCAAGCCCGCGAGCGCAGTGCCTGGGAAGCGATCCTGGTTCGTGATGGGCTGGTGACGGAAGGCTCCAGCACCAACATGTTCGTCGCCATCAACGGTCAGGTCGTGACGCATCCTGCAGACTGTCACATCCTGGGGGGCATCTCACGCGATACTGCGCTGGGCCTGGCAGAGAAGCTGGGCTTGATCGTGCGGCAAGAGGCGTTCACAGTCCAGGAGATGCTGAACGCCGATGAGGTCTTTCTCACCAGCACGACCCAAGAAGTGTTGCCGCTGACGCGCATTAACGATCGTCCCATCGGCAGGGGCCAGCCCGGCCCTGTGACCCTGCGGCTGCACGCAGCCTTCCGGCGACTGGTTCTGACGGAGAGTTGAGATGACGCGCATCATTCTCATCAGGCATGGACAAACCGCCTGGAACACCGAGGACCGTGTACGAGGGCAGTTAGAGGTACCTCTGGACGAAACAGGATTGGCGCAGGCAGAACTCACCGCCGCGCGCGTGGCGCAAGAATGGGAGCCAGTTGCAGTGTACTGCAGCCCCATGCAGCGGGCAGTGCAGACTGCCACGGCGATCGCCCGCCGGCTCGGGCTCGAGGCGCAACCAGCGATGGGCATCAACGACATGAACTTTGGGGACTGGCAGGGCCTCACTGCCAAAGAAGTGCAACAGCGTTGGCCAGAGCTGGCGCGCGCCTGGGTAGAGGCCCCGCACACCGTTGCTTTCCCTGGCGGTGAGAGCCTGGACGCGCTGCGCACGCGCGGCATGGCCACGCTGCGCGAGATTATCGAGCGTCACCCAGAGCAAGACGTGGTCGTCGTGGGGCACATGGTCGTCAACCGTGTGCTGCTATTGGCCGTCTTGGGACTGGACAACAGCAGTTATTGGCGCATCGGGCAAGACACCTGCGCCATCAACGTGTTCCGTTGGCGCCGAGGCGCTTTTTTCATCGATTCGTTGAACGATACCTACCATCTGAGGGAAAATGTACCAAGCAGTATTCTTTGACGTTTTCAATACGCTGATAACCCTGCATTGGCCCGGCAAGGCCGAGGACCGCAGGCTTCCTCTGCAAAGGGTTGTTGAGCGCCGTTTGAGCCACATTGACGGCAAATGGCAGGCAGCATACGGTCGCGCCCGAGGCCAGGCCTCTGGACGGGTCACTCTGCCCACAAAGCTCTTCGCGGCGGTGGCAGACCATACCGGTGTGGCCAAGGGTACTCTGCTCAAACCCATGCAACGCAACGAAACCAGCCTACGGCACTGGATGAATGTGTATGAGGATACCGTGACGACCTTGCAGGCGCTGAGCGAAAGCTGCAAGCTGGGCATCATCTCCAACGCGTGGCCGTACGTCGAGTCGATGTTGCGACTGCTGGGCCTGTGGGACTATTTTGAAAGCGTGATCCTGTCGGCTCAGGTCGGGCTCAGCAAGCCCAATCCCGCCATCTACGAGTTGGGCTTGCGGAGCTTGGGCATTCGGGCAGATCAAGCGCTCTTTGTAGATGACACACCTCAGAATGTCCTGGCGGCAGAGCGTGTGGGGCTCGAGTCTCTGTGGCTCCTACGCTCGCCCGTGTCGCCGGATGACGTCCCAGACCGCTACCGCCACCTGACCCAGATCTACACCCTCCATCAGCTCATTCCGCTGATAGGCAAGGCCTAAGGGCGTGACGAAGCCTCTGGTCACCATTTATACCGACGGAGCTTGCGACCCCAATCCGGGTCCGGGCGGGTGGGCGGCCGTCCTGTTGTACCGTGGGGCCGAGAAGGTGCTCACGGGCAGTGAGCGCCATACCACCAACAACCGCATGGAGTTGCAGGCCGCCATCTCTGCACTAGAGGCCTTGGGCGGCTCCACCCGTGTGCAACTGCATACGGATTCGGAATACCTCAAGCGTGGCGTCACGGAATGGTTATCCAGGTGGATCGCGCGGGGATGGCTCAAGAGCGACAACAGACCCGTGCTGAATGTAGACCTCTGGCAAAGGCTGCATGCGCTCACCCTGCGCCACGACATCGAGTGGCACTGGGTACGCGGCCACAGCGGAGATCCACAAAACGAGCGTGTGGACCGACTGGCGCACCAGGCCGCTCACAAACAGTAGCACCTGTGTGAAGGCCATCGGAGCCGCAAAGGAGCATTGTATGCCTGGTGCAGAGAAGGAGATGTCGACGGCCAGCGAGCCCGCCCTCACGGTCAAGCAGCTGCTGGAGCTTCCTGTCGAGTTACGCCTGCCCACTCGACACAACCCCAAACTCCAGCAGATCGTGGAACGCATCAACGCGCACACCGAACTACAGACCCTCTGGCGTGTCTGCAACGTGAATGCGGTGGACCGCCTGCGCATGACGGACCACGGTCCCGTACACGTGCGCATCATCGCCAACATCGCTCTCAGGCTGTTACGTTTGCTCGTCGAGCATGGCGTGCAGCCCAATGTCGTATGCGACTACGGCCTGCAAGACGAGGACGCAGAGGTGGTGGTGGTGCTGGCCTCCCTCCTGCACGATGTGGGCATGTCCATCCATCGCGAGGACCACGAGCGCTACAGCCTATTCGTAGCCGCACCGCTGATCAAAGAGCTTCTGGCCGACATCTACGACGTTCGCGTCGCCACAGTGCTGCGTGCCGAGATCCTACACGCCATCATCGCGCACCGCTCCGGCGGACACCCTCTGACCCTGGAGGCGGGCATCACGCGCGTGGCTGACGCATTGGACATGGCCAAGGGACGATCGCGCATCCCGTTCCAAGCGGGTGAACTGAACATCCACTCTGTGTCTGCGGCGGCAATTGACGACCTGCACATCGAGCACGGCGACGAGAAGCCAATTCGCCTACGCGTGGTCATGAGTAATTCTGCCGGCATATTCCAGCTGGATGAGCTACTGCGAGACAAGCTTAGGGGCTCGGGCCTGGAGCCCTACATCGAGGTAGAAGCCTTTATTGAGGGGCCAGAGAAGAAGCTGATCGAGAAGTACCACTACTAGCTGCCTAGTACATCCTGACAATCTCTCGGTATGATCGAGGCTGCCTCACCAGCAACAATTGCGTGTCCTCGCGATTCTTGCGCACCTCATCCAGATCAAGCGTGACCAGGCAAACTCCTTCAACCGCTTCCTCCAATGTACGCAGGGACTCGCCGCGTGGACCTACGA
>CAYZKS010000321.1:0-3576 GCA_964478725.1 uncultured Anaerolineales bacterium | reverse complement strand
GGTCAATGGGCACCTGCCCCACCGCGCTCAACGGCCGAGCGTTGCTGGGCAGGTGCGGGAAGCTGACCTGGGGCTCGATGCCCGCGGCGTCGAACTCCAGGCTGCGCGCATAGCCCGCCCCAGGGTCGGGTGCGACGGGCGCGAATGCCCGTTGGGCGCGCGCTGACAGGTAGTCGAGCGTCTTGGCGTCCACGGGGAACAGCCCCGCCTTGGCCCCCGCCTCGACGGCCATGTTGGCCATGCTGAAACGCCCGTCCATGCCCAGCGCGGCGATACCCGCGCCCGAGAACTCCATGGCCTGGTAGCGCGCCCCGTCCACCCCGATCTGGCCGATGAGGTATAGGATCAGGTCCTTGCCGCCCACCCAGGGCGACAGCGCGCCGTGGAAGATCACGCGCAGCGTCTCGGGCACCTTGAACCACAGGCGACCGGTGGCCATGGCCACGGCCACGTCGGTGGAGCCGACGCCGGTGGCGAAGGCGCCCAGCGCGCCGTAGGTGCAGGTGTGCGAGTCGGCCCCGATCACCAGGTCGCCCGGGACGACCAGCCCCTGCTCGGGCAGGAGCACGTGCTCGATGCCCATGCGCCCCACCTCAAAGTAGTGCTCGATGCCCTGCGCCCGGGCGAAACGCCGCATCTCCAGGCATTGCTCGGCCGACTTGATGTCCTTGTTGGGCGCAAAGTGGTCGGGCACCAGCACGATCTTGGCGCGGTCAAACACCTGCGGCACGCCCAGGCGCTCGAACTCGTGGATGGCGATGGGCGCGGTGATGTCGTTGGCCAGCACCAGGTCCAGGCTGGCCTCGACCAGCATCCCGGGCGCCACCTCCGCCAGCCCCGCGTGCGCGGCCAGGATCTTCTCAGCGACAGTCATGGGTTTGATGGTCAATTCACTCTCCTGGTTCGTTCCCAACTTGTACCAACTCTGCGTCCATCCGTGTCATCCGCGTATTCCGCGTCCCGTTTGGACACGGATGAACACGGATTGCACGTGCAGAACGCGCTTGGCGGCCACCCTCCCGAAGGGAAGCGAACCCTTCGGGAGGGAAGCGTGGCGAGCGGCATCCGTTTGTCCGTTGGAGCGTCCGTTGGCAGCCCCTACTTCCTCTCCTTCTTGATGGCAATCAGGCGATTGAGCGCGTTCATGTAGGCTTTGGCCGAGGCCACCACGATGTCGGTGTCGGCGCCGCGTCCGGTGAAGACGTCGCCGTCCGAGCGGATGCGGATGGTCACTTCGCCCACGGCGTCGATGCCCTCGGTTACAGCCTTGATCGAGAACTCGATCAGCTCGTTGGGCACGCCGATGACGCGGTTGATGGCCTGGTAGACCGCGTCCACCGGGCCCGTGCCCAGGGCGGCGTCGGCTTTCTGCACGCCGTCGGGCGTGGTCAGGCGCACGCTGGCGGTGGGAATGCTACGATTCCCGCACGAGACCTGCACGTGCTCCAGCCCGTAGATGTTGCTGTCCATGATGCGCACCTGGTCCGAGACGATGGCCTCCAGGTCACGGTCGCTGACGGTCTTCTTGCGGTCGGCCAGGGCCAGAAAGCGTTGGTAGATCTTCTCAAAGGCTTCGGCATCGTCGAAGACGTAGCTCAGCTCCTCCAGGCGGTGGCGCAGGCCGTGACGGCCCGAGCGCGCGGAGAGCACGATCTCGGATTCGGGCACGCCGATGTCCTGCGGGTTGATGATCTCGTAGGTGGTGCGCTCCTTGAGCACGCCGTCCTGGTGGATGCCGGAGCTGTGAGCAAAGGCGTTGCGACCGACGATGGCCTTGTTAGGCTGCACCACGATGCCGGTGAGGTCGCTGACCATGCGACTGAGCGAGTAGATGTACTGGCTACGGATGGAGGTGTCGGCGCCAAAGTGCGCCCGGCGGGTGCGCAGGGCCATGACCACCTCTTCCAACGAGGTGTTGCCGGCGCGCTCCCCGATGCCGTTGATGGTGCACTCCACCTGCCGCGCGCCGCGCCGCACGCCCTGTAGGGAGCTGGCCGTGGCCAGACCCAGATCGTTGTGGCAGTGCACCGAGACCACAGCCTTGTGAATGTTGGGCACACGCTCGAACAGGGCGCCGATCAGGTCGCCCCATTCGTCGGGCATAGTGTAGCCGGTGGTGTCGGGGATGTTGACCGTGCTGGCGCCGGCGTCAATCACGGCCTCCAGCACCTGGCACAGGTAGTCGGGGTCGGCGCGTCCGGCGTCTTCGGTGTAGTACTGCACGTCCTCGACAAAGCGCCTGGCGTACTTGACCGCGGCCACGCCCGCTTCCAGGGCCTGCTCGCGGGTCATGTGCAGCTTGTGCTGGATGTGGTTGTCGGAAACGCCCAGCCCAGTGTGGATGCGCGGCCGGGCGGCGCCCTGCAGCGCCTCGGCGGCGCAGTCAATGTCCTCCTGCCGCGCGCGGGTGAGGCCGCAGACGATGCAATTCTTGATCTCGGCCGAGATGGCGCGCACGGCCTCGAAATCGCCAGGGGAGGAGATGGGGAATCCGGCTTCGATGATGTCCACCCCCATCTTCTCCAGCGCGCGAGCGATCTCCAGTTTCTCATCTACACGCAGGGCCGCGCCGGGGGATTGCTCGCCGTCGCGCAGCGTGGTATCAAAGATCAGGACGCGATCCGTAGTCACGTGCCTCCCTCCATGAACCGTCGCATGCGTCACCCGCCCTCAGCCTTTGGCGCGGAGCCGTTGCCATTGCGGCGCGCCAACGGCAGTTCCAGGCTGTCGACCAGGGCCTGAAAGCTGGCCTCGATGATGTTGGCCGAGCTGCCCACCGTGTTCCAGGTGCGCTGGCCATTGCTGGCCTCGATCTGCACGCGGGTCTGGGCGGCGGTGGCGGCCCGCTCGTCGAGGATGCGCACCTTGTAGTCCACCAGTTGCACCTGGTCCAGCTCGGGGTAAAAGGGCGCGATGGCCTTGCGGATGGCCAGGTCGAGCGCGTTCACCGGGCCGTTGCCCACCGCAGCCGTGTGCATGATCTGGCCATTGACGCGAGCCTTGACGGTGGCTTCCGCGATGATGTCGGCGCCCTGGCGCTTCTCCACCAGCACCAGGAAGTCCAGCAATTTGAAGGGCGGCTGGTACTCAGGCTGGGCGCGGCGCAGCATGAGCTCGAGCGAGCCCTCGGCGCCCTCGAACTGGTAGCCGCGCGCCTCCAGCTCTTTGACCTCGCTCAGGATCTCTCGCGCGCCCTCGGCGGCGGTCTCGAATTCGGGGCAGAGCTCGGCCGCCTTGGCCAGGACGCTGCTCTTCCCGGCCAGCTCCGAGACGAGCACGCGGCGCTGATTGCCTACCAGCGCCGGGTCCACGTGCTGGTAGCTCTCGGCCACCTTGACCACGGCGCTGACGTGCACGCCGCCCTTGTGCGCAAAGGCGCTGCGCCCCACGTACGGCGCGTGGGCGTCGGGCTTGAGGTTGGCGATCTCACTCACGAAATGCGCCGCGTCGCTGAGCTGGGCCAATTGCCCCGGCGCGAGCACGTCCAGGCCCAGCTTGAGCTGCAGGTTGGGGATGACGCTGCACAGGTTGGCGTTGCCGCAGCGCTCGCCATAGCCATTGATCGTGCCCTGCACG
>CAYZKS010000320.1:0-3591 GCA_964478725.1 uncultured Anaerolineales bacterium | reverse complement strand
CCGTTTTCTGCGAGAAAACGGGTTTCTCTGTCAATGCGGTTCGATGACCACGTCCTGCCAGAATGGCATGCCTGTGGGCGACTGCACATAGTTCCGGATCCAAGGCTTGGCCAGCCAATGAGTGCGTGTGTAGGCCAGAGGGACGAAAGCCGCCTCTTCCACCAGGATGCGATCCGCCTGCGTGTATGCGGCCAGGCGCTCCGACGGCTCTCGCACGCGCTGGGCCCTCTGCACCAGCTCCTCATAGGCCTGATGGCGCCAGCGGGTGAATGGCAGCCAGTGCTCTGTCGCCACGCGCAAGAACGTATCCGGATCCGGGTAGTCGGCGATCCACCCGTTCAGGGCCAGATGCGGTCGCTGGGTGAGCAGCGTATTCTCCATCAGATCGGAGGGCACCATCTCGTAAGTGCTCTGTATGCCCAGGTTTTCGCGCCATTGAGCCTGCAAGCACGGGTTGGCGATGCGCGCGGTAGGCCCGAGCATAGTCTGCAGGCGCAGCGTGGGAAAGCCACGCCCGTCCGGGTAGCCCGCTTCAGCCAGGAGCCTGCGCGCCCGCTGCGGATCGTAGGGCCAGCCGATGGCTGCGGAGTGACCTGGCATGCCGGGAGGGATAAAGCCTCCCAGGGCAGGGAAGGCGTTGCCTCGCAATGCCACCTCGAACAGCAACTCCCGATCGGTGGCCATCGCCAGGGCTTGCCGCACTCTGCGGTCGTCAAAGGGTGCTTGGCTGGTATCCACGACAAGGAAGTGCAGGGCCAACTCGGGAGCCGAGGCGTACTCTCCGGCGTGAGCTTCCCGCAGGGCATGCCAGTGCTCCGGGCTCTGGTAATCGATGCACAGGACGTCGAGGTCACCGGCCTCGTACGCCGCCAGTTCGGACTGCAGCTCATCCGGGGTGCGCAGCCTCAGCTCAACGCGCTCGACGTTGCCCTTGCGCGCGCCACGATAGGCTGCGTCCCGGGCCAGCACCAGCGAACGGCTGGGCTGCATGCACTCGAGGCGGAACGGTCCGCTGGTGACGATGTGGTCTGGCTCGGTCCAGGCGTCGCCATAGCGCTCCACCACATGCCGCGGCACCGCCTGGCCTGCGAACAGATGCAGCAAATAGGCGCACGGCTGTTCCAGTTCCACCACCAGCGTGAACTCTTCCGCCGCCTGCACTCCCACGCCCTGCGGGTCCGGCGCCTGGCCCTGATGGAAGGCGCGCGCCCCGCGGATGACGTACAGCAAGCTGGCCAGCTTCGAGCCCGTGGCCGGACTGAGCATGCGCTTGCACGTATACTCGAAATCGCCGGCCGTCACGGGAGTCCCGTCGCTCCATAGCACATCCCTGCGCAGATGAAAGGTCCACCTGCAGCCATCCGGCGACACCTCCCACGTCTGCGCCACACCGGGAGCCACGCCCAGGTCCGCGCTCTCTTGCACCAGCGCCGGAAACAACTGGAAAAGCACCGCTTGCGTGTCCACTACCTCGTACTTGGTCGCATCCAGAGTCTGCAGGTCCAGCCATGCCATGCGCAGAGCGTGCGGGGCAGGCGCCAGCGGGCCAGGCGCTGTCTGTGCTGCGCGCTGCCACAGGCCAAAACCCTCCTCGAACGCCGCGCGCGCCTGCGGGAAATCCAGCGCCGCGTGGTAGGCCAGCCCCAGCTTCATCAGCGTCCGGGCCGCGGCTTCGGGTTGCGCCTGATCCCTGAGGAAGAGCAGCGCGCGTTGATAGAAGCCGATGGCTTCCTGGTGTGCGTAGGCCACTCGCGACTGGTCGCCGGCGCGGAGCAGATACTGCGCCGCTTTGTGCGCATCGCCTGCCGCCTCCCAGTGGTAGGCCAGGAGACCCAGTTGTTCATCCAGACGTTCGTGGAACAGCCGTTCCAGAGCCTGCGCCACCCGCCGGTGGAAGGCGCGCCGCTGCGCCTTGGGCAGCCCGTTGTAGGCGGCCTCGCGCGTCAGCTCGTGCTTGAAGATGTATTCCAGCTCCGGGATGCGCGCCCGCTCGCGGATCATCTCCTGGCGCTGCAGGGTCAGCAGGTGCTCGGACAGGGCCCGTTCCTCCTCCGCAATCTCCGCCAATACGCGTTCGAGAAACACGCGCCCAATCACCGACGCCAATTGCAGGATGCGTTTGGTGTCTTCCTGCAGCCGGTCAATGCGCGCCACCAGCACGCCCTGCAGTGTCTGCGGCAATTCAACCGCCGCCGCAGCGCCGGTCACCTGCCAGCGTCCGCTGGCCTGGTCCGCGATCACCGCCCCCTGGTCGATCAGTGCGCGCAGGACCTCCTCCACGTAGAGGGGATTGCCTTCCGCCGCGCCGAGGATGCGCTGCCGAACCTGCTCCGGCACAGCCTCTGTGCGCAGCAGGTTCTGGACCAGGGTCTGGCTCTCGGAGGGCGCCAGCGGCTGCAGCCACACGTCGCTGTGCCGGTGTGGATAGTCGCGCGCGGCTACCTCGCGAATGCGCCAGCAGGGGCAGGCCCTGTGAGGACGGAAGAGGCAGACCAGCAACAGCGATGCGCGGTCCGTGAGCTGCAGAGCGCTTTCCAGTAGCTCCATGGAAGTGGGGTCGGACCAGTGCAGGTCCTCACACACCAGCACCAGCGGGCGCTGTTTGGCTGCGGACTCGATCAGCGTGCGCACCGCGCCGAACGTGTTGGCCTTGAGCGTCTCCCCATCCAGATCCCTTAGCGTTGTCTGCTCACCTTCCTGCAGCGGCACGGACATCAGCCGCGCCAGATAGGGGTAGACGGCGTCAAAGCGCTCGGCGCACAGCGTCCCCACCCACTCGCGCAGCCGCGCGCGCAGCTCTTCTGGGGCCGTGTCGAGCTGCAGTCTCAACAGCGCGCGCAGCATGTCCAGCCACAGCACGTAGGGAATGGAACTCCCGTAGGACAGGCAACGCCCTTCGACCCACTGCACGCGGCCTTGGGTGTCACTGCGAGCAGCAGCGGGGGGTGCCGCAATCTGCCGCTCTTCAAACACGTGTGCAAGCTTGCGTGCTTCCGCCACCAGGCGCGACTTGCCGATGCCCGCCTCGCCCACGATGGTGACGATTCCGCCCACGCCTGCTTGCAGCCGCTCCAGCGCCTCGCGCAGCACGGCAAACTCAATCTCGCGCCCCACCAGCGGCGACTGCAGCCCGGCGATGCCGCGCAGCTTGCCCGCCACAGCCTTGGCGCTCAGCACGCGATAGGTCTGCAGCGGCTCGGCCTTGCCCTTGACCACCAGCGGCGGCATGGCCTGCGTCTCGAACAAGGGCGCCACCAGCTTGTGCGTGGCTTCCGTGACCAGCACCGTCCCCGGCTCCGCGTTCTGCTCCATGCGCGCCGCCAGGTTGATGGCGTCCCCGATGGCCGTGTACGCCACCCGCAGGTCCGAGCCCACCTCACCCACCACCACCAGCCCGGTATTGATGCCCACACGCACCCCAAAGCCCGTGATCCCTCTTTCTTTCTGCAGCTTCTTGGCGTACTCCGTGCTCTCCGTGGTGATCTCCAGCGCCGCGCGGCAGGCGCGCTCCGGGTCGTCCTCGTGCGCGATGGGCGCGCCGAAAAAGGCCAGGATGGCGTCGCCCATCAGTTGCACCAGCGTGCCTTCGTA
>CAYZKS010000319.1:0-3593 GCA_964478725.1 uncultured Anaerolineales bacterium | reverse complement strand
TGCCCAATGTGCAAGGATTTCACTTGCAACGGACTAACGGCGTCGCCTACAAGGAGCGCCGCTACTTTGATTCGACGCTCACCACGTTCGCCACCCACCGGCCGCGGGACAGTTCCGGCAACACCAGCGTGGTGCGCCCGTTCACCTGGGCCAGGATGGCTCCGCGCGCCGATTCGGCGTCGAACTCGGTGGTTCGCCCCCGGGCATCGGTAACGACGAGGGCGGTGAAATCGGGATGAGCCAACAGGTCGGCCAGCAGCACGCCGGTGTAGCGATGGGTGTACAATCCCTCGTAGGTCTGGCCGTCCAGCTCACTTTTGTACATCGCCACGTTGCCCTGCTCGGTGACGGTGGCAGTGCGGTCGCGCAGTAACAGGCGGCCCATCGAAGTAGCCTGCCCGTCAATGGTCAGCGGCGTGTCCCTGCCGACCACGGTGATCCAGCGCACGCCCTTCAGCCAGGTGGACACGTGCTGATTCTCGTCCTTGAGGCGCAGGCCCTCCAGGTATGGCACGAGCAGTGTATGCTCAGTCACAAACTCGCGATCAATGACCACCAACCCGCCGTCCAACGATTCCACTGCTACCTGCTCAAAGTCGGTCACGCCGTTGTCGGCCAGGAAGTCGAGCAGGGGCAAGGCGGTATCGCGCTCCTGATTGCGATAGGGCAGCAGGTCGTTGACGAGGAAATAGGTCGGCTGGGGCACGTCGCCCAGCAGCCATATCTGGCTCTGGAACGGCGCCTCCGCCCATTCGATGGCTCCGTGCAGGTCGTGGCAATCGGCGCAGGATGCACGGGCGGCCATGTCCTTGGCCGGAAGCACGTCCCAACCGGCCAGGGCGATGCCAACCAGCACGCCCAGCAGGGCGGTGAAAATTGGTATGAGAACAGTCGGTTTGTTCATCGCAAGCTCCAATTCAAGTTAGCAAGTTGGCAAGTTGGCAGGTCAGCGAATTGCGGAAGCGACCAGTTCCAGCACATCCCACACGGCGATGGCCTTGCCGGTGTCCCGCACTCCATCGTCGAGCATGGTCAGGCAATAGGGACAGGCGGTGGCCAGGACCTCGGCACCGCTGGCCACGACCTGGACCGTGCGTCGCACGTTGACCCGCTGCGCCGGCGATTCCTCCAACCACATCCGCCCGCCACCGCCGCCGCAACACAGGCTTTGGCGGCGATTCTCCTTCAGCTCGGCGAGGGTCAGGCCGGGTATGGCCCGCAGGAGACGGCGAGGAGCGACGTACTCGCCGTTGGCACGCCCCAGGTAGCACGGGTCATGGTAAACGATTTTGCGCTTCCCAAACTCCGAACCCGCAAGCCTCAACTGGCCGCGCTTCAGCAACCCGGCCACGAACTGGCTGGCGTGCAGCGCCTTGTACTGTGCACCGACTTCAATGTATTCGTGGCGCAGGGTGTTGAAGCAATGAGGACAGAGGGTGACGATGAGATTGAACCGGCGCGCCTGAAAGGCGGCAACATTGGCTGCGGCCAGCTTCTGCCACAGGCGCTCGTGTCCCAGCCGACGGGCGGGGTCACCACAGCAGATCTCGGCGTAGCCCAGAGTAGCGAATTCCACCCCGGCAGCGCGCAGGATTTTGACCAGCGCACGGGCGGCCCGCTGATTGCGCGCATCGTAGGCGGCGGCACAGCCGATCCACAACAACACGTCGGTCTGCTCGCCCGCACCCAGCACAGGAACGTCCAACCCGTTCGTCCAGTCCATCCGCTGCGCGGTGTCCAGCCCCCACGGGTTGCCGTGGACGTCCAACCCGCGAAAGATGGGCTGCAACTCGGCGGGAAATCGGCCCTGGGCCACGCGCTCCCGTCGCACCTCGACCAGGGTGTGCCAGGGTTGGACGAACACGGGGCAGATGTCCTCGCAGGCCAGGCAAGCGGTGCAGGCCCACAGCGCCTCAGGAGTGATGACCTCGGCCAACGAGGGGTTACCACCCGCCGCCTGCGGACGCAAATCAGTGACGGCGCGCTGCGGGTCGAGCGGCTTGCCGCTGCGCGTGGCCGGGCAGGCATCGCGGCAGCGCCCGCATTCAGTGCAGGCATCCAGGCCGAGCAGCAGGGGCCAGGTCAGATCGCTGGCCCGTGCCGCGCCCACACTCTCCACCGCATCCAGGTCCACCGGCGGAAAGTAGCCCCTCGGCTCAAGATCGCGGAAGAGGACAGCCAGCGGAGAAGTGAGCAGGTGGCGCAGCTTGCAGAAGGGCAGGACGGTAACTACACCCATCAGCCAGACGTGGAGCATCGTCCAAAGGACGGCGTACAGACTGCGCTGCGTCTCTGCCGACATCCTTTCCACCAGAGCGCCGACACCCCGGCTCAGCGGGGCCAGGTCAGCCCAGGGAGGATTGGCCAAGGCAACGTAGGTTCCTTCGACGGCCAGGGTCAGCAGCAAAAGAACGGCCAGCAGAGCCAGAGTGAGGGTATCCTCGACGGTGGCCGGCAACCGCCTGAGGACGTAGCGCCGTATCGTTGCCAGCGCCAGCCCAATGAAACCGGCCAGCATGGCCACGTCCAGCGCCAGGTGGATGATGTCGTTAGCCTCGACGCGGGGGGTGTGGGGCACGACGTAATGGGTGAACAAGTTCACGACGAGCAGGAGAATTCCGCTCCAGAAAATCAGGGCGTGCATCGTCCCCCCGTAGGCGCGGCGCAGAGTGTCGGTCTGGGCCAGGACGCTGAGCAATGCCCCACCAATGCGGCGGATCAGGTGGTCAGCGCGATGGGCTGGCCGGCCCCGCGCCCACCGTCGCGTCAGGACAATAAAACCTCCGGTGGAGATGCTCAGAGCCACGAGGAACAGAGCGTACAACAGAGGATAGGTCACGACGGTGTGCCAGAACTCACGGAAGAATTGCATGAGTCTCCCTCGGTGAAGATGTCAGGCGTTCAGATGGATGAACAGGACGAGGATCAGCGCTACCAACAGGCCCAGGGCGATCCAATCCGTTGGAGTGGCCCGAATCTGACGCAGGAAGGTGCGGGTGCGGTACTTGCCGAAGCAGCGACCCTCCATCGAGACGGCCAGCGCGTCCACTTTGCCCAGGGCCGAGACGAGCAGCGGCAGAAACAACTGGCGGGCCAGCGTCAGGAAGCGGCGGGGAGAGCGCGCATCGTAGCGCACTCCGCGGGCGAGTTGGGCCTGATAAACGATGTTGCTTTCCACCTCGAAGACGGGAGCCAGGCGCAGCGCCGTGATCAAGGCGAACCCGTAGCGATAAGGCAATCCGGCGCGCATCAGAGCGTAGGCCAGAGCGCTAGGCTCGGTGGTGAGTACGAACAACATGCTGAGCAGGATCAGCGTCAGGAAGCGCCCACCGACGTAGACGCCCGAAGACAGTCCGGCAGTGGTGATGGGCAGATAGCCCGCGCCCAGAGGTAACAGGTGGAACAGCACCACGCCACGGCGGGTGAAGACAGTCTGGATGACAAATAGCAGGCCCGTCGTACTGACCAGAAACCGGACGCCGCGCACATCGCGGCGCAAGCTCAAACCCGCCAGCGGGAAAGCCAGCAGAGTCAGACACAAACTTAGCAATACCCACCAGGGGCTGGGCACGAGGAACAGAGCCAGGCTGCCG
>CAYZKS010000318.1:1462-3608 GCA_964478725.1 uncultured Anaerolineales bacterium | reverse complement strand
ACCCACTCGCGCGCCTTCGTGGCAAGTAGCACCGCATGCCGGGCAACGCAGCAAGCCCACCTTCATCTCGCGCACCTCCTGGCCTACGCAAAAGCCTCCCGAAGGTTCAGAACCTCGCCAAACCACGGCGAGATGCTTCGCGACCTTCGGGAGGCTGCCATGTGTTCTACTGTATCGCCGGGAACTTCAACACGCGGTGGTTGGCCGAGTCCACGACGTAGACGTTGCCCTGTGCGTCCACAGCAATGCCGCTGGGCATGTTCACGGAAGCGACGTCGCTGCCGAACTTGCCCCACACCGCCAGCACCTTGCCCGCCGTGTCGAACTTGGCCATCTGGTGGTACTCGGGCGCCGTGATGTACACGTTGCCCTGGGAATCCGCAGCCACGTAGGGCTTGTTGACCACGGACTCGCCTTCCCAGCCCACGACCTGCCATTCGGCCAGGAAGACAAAGTCGGCGTCGAACTTTTGCACGCGCTGGTTCCAGGTATCGGCCACGTAGGCGTTGCCACTGGCGTCCACCGCAATGCCCACCGGCTCGCGGAACTGCCCGCTCAGCGAGCCCGCACCACCATACTGCTGGATGAACTCGCCATCTGCGGTGAACTTGGTCACGCGCTTGTTGCCAGTGTCCGCCACCAGCACGTTGCCCAGGCTGTCCACGACGATGCCCCGCGGGCCGTAGAAGCTGGAGCCTTCGCCCAGCGTGCCCGCGGTATCGCCAAAGACGCCCCACTGCTTCAGGAAACGGCCTTCGGAGTCGAACTTCTGGACGCGATGGTTCCAGGTATCCGCAACGTAGACATTGCCAGCGGCATCCAAAGCAATGCCCCACGGTTCCTGGAACAGGCCGGGCGCGTTGCCCTGGCCTCCCCAGGAGCGCAACACCTGGCCGTTGGGGTCAAAGGCCTGCACGCGGTGGTTGTACGTGTCGCACACGTAGAGGTTGCCCTGAGCATCCACGGCCGCGCTCTTCGGGTAGTTCAGTTGACCCTCTGCACTGCCATAAGTGCCGTAGACCGCAGTAGCGCTGAGTTGAACGCGCTTCTTCTCGTACTCATCCTCAGGCAACTGCAGGCCCGCGCCGCCGACCTCAGGGCCATAGTTCCAGAGCTGGGCCGCGATGTCCTTGCGCACGTACATGGCAAAGCGGTGCACGTACGGCCACGAGGTCGTGGGCTGGGGGTACTTGCGGTAGAACCAGATGTCCCACCAGAACTTGCGCCGGGCCGGGTCCTTCAGGTCCTTCCACAGCTTGGCGGGCGTCAGGTTGGTGTAGACGTCCTGATTCGGCCACCAGATCAGCCGGTATTCGCGCCGCAGGTATTTGGCGGTCAACTGTCCCTTCACTTTGGACTCGTTGGCGTCCCCCACGATCACCACCTGGGCGTCGCCGGTCACGCCCGATTCGGCGGCGTAGAAGATGGCGTTGCGGTAGTCGCGCAGGTACCACACAAACGGCCAACTGGAGTCGTTGTCGTAGGCCACCTTCAGGTCCAGGTCGCCGGTCAGCCGCCGCGACATGTCGTCCAGCTCGCGCATGACCAGCGCCGTGTCGGGCGTGCCGTCGGCGTACTTGAGGAGCTCGGTGGCATAGTTCTGATTGACAAAGGTAGCCATCAATGCCGCGCGTAAGGTCAGCGCCCCCAGCACAACCAGCGTGGCGCCCAGAACAACCCGCGCCCACGCTCTGGACCCCAGTTTGCGTCCCGCGTACGCCAAGAGTCCCACTGTGATCAAGAAGAGCACCAGCGAGAGCACCCAGCGCAGGGTCATTTCCAGTTGATCCAGCGACATGCCTGCGAACGGCTTCACCGGATTGACCAACGTGCCAAGCAGCGTCTTGAGCGCGAACACGGCCACTGGCAACAGCAAGAGCGCCCACAGCCCGCCGTTCTCGCGCATACGCTTCCAGTCGGTGCGCTCCCATACCTGGCCCAGAAACCAGGCGCCGAGTAGACCGAGAGGCCATGCCAGATGCAGGTTCTGCCACGGCATCTTCTCCGACACCCAGGTCCAGATCGCAAACTGGCCCAGCGTCCAGTAGATCAGGAACTCGATCCAGGGTGGACCCGCCACCTCCGGGGCTGGCTCCTCTGTCCGCTGAGCAGAAGGTTCCACGGGTCGGCGCCTGCGCGTCCAGGC
>CAYZKS010000318.1:0-1362 GCA_964478725.1 uncultured Anaerolineales bacterium | reverse complement strand
GTGAAGAGCGTGGTGTACAACGGGATGTAGATGCCGTAGAAGATGCCGGCGCAGACCAGCCAGACCTTGCGCTTCCACCACAAGCCAATTGCGATCGAGATGACGAGCAGGACTGCATAGATCGAGAACGTGCGTGTCATGCCCGTATTGCTGTAGTCCAGTGGGTCCCACTTTAGCAGGTTGGAGAACACAGGATTGGCCAGCGGCATGGCCAGTGTTGCCAGCAGCAGGCACAGGTCAAACGCGGCCAAATCCCTCAGCGGTTTGCGCGTGCGCACCCATTGCACCAGGAGATAGAGCACCCAGAAGCTGCCAAAGATCGCGCCGTACATGAAGGCGCCGGAGATGGCGCAGAAGCACACCGACAACGCCCCGGCGATGATGTATAGCCAGCGCTCCCTGCGGTCCTCGAGATAGTGGAAGAAAGCGACCACCATCACCATCGCGCCCACCATCAGCCAGATGTCGTGGCGCAGGAAGCGCGAGCGCATCATCATCGTGGGTGAGATCGTCAGGAGCAGCACGGCGAACCAGGTGCCGGCGCGTCCCTGCCAGCGCCGCATGTACAAAACAAGCAGTACGACCGCGACGCCCAGCACTGCCGGGGCGATGTGCCCGCTGGCGTTGTTGATGCCAAACAGGAAGAACACCAGGGCCACGGTGTGATACAGAATGGGACCATGGTACACCGGATCGTGCCTGTAGCCCTGGCCGGTGATGAGCTTCCACGACTCCCAGGCGTGGATGCTCCCATCATGCCCATAGGTGAGGTTGCCCAGGTCCCACAGGCGCGTGAAGACCAGGAACAAAACCAGCAAGGCCAAGACGACGGTGCGCCAGGTGAGCCAGGGCATCGAGAGCAGCGGCCTGTCCCACAAGCCTGGCGCGGTCTCCAATTCCTGCAACGACTTGGCTTTTCCTCGAACCATGGCTATAACCTCTTTGTGATGCGTATCGTGTTCATTGCTGCCCCTGGCTGCGCACCCACAAAATCACTTCGTCCACGGACTGGGCTCTGACGGCGGGACGATAATCCGCCCACCAGCGCAGCCATTCGTCGGGCGCCAGCCAAGCCACCGGCGCGCCTGCGTGCAGCCGGAAACGCAGGCCCAGATACCGTGCTGGCGGCGTGGCTTCGGCCCGCAGGATCAGCGCGCCAGCACTGTCGTCAGACGGCACAGACGTCACGAATTCCACCTGATCCCAGTCGCGCAGATACCAGCCCAAGGGCACTTCCAGGCTGGCGTCCACCTGCCAGTCCAAGCTGAGCGGATCTCCTGTCAGGCGGCTGGAGAGCTTCCGAGCGTCGCGCGCCAGGGTCAGCACGTCGGGAGAGGTGGTGACGCCCACCAAGGGCTCCAT
>CAYZKS010000317.1:0-3634 GCA_964478725.1 uncultured Anaerolineales bacterium | reverse complement strand
GATTGTGGACGCCAGCGGCATGTGGCTTGCCCCCGGCCTGATCGACAGTCACATGCACATCGAGAGCACCCACGCCACGCCCGAGCACCTGGCCAACGCCATCCTGCCGCGCGGGGTCACCACGATTGCGCAGGACCCGCACGAGATGGCCAACGTGCTGGGAGTCGAGGGCGTAGACTATATGCGGCGCGCCGCGCGCAACCTGCCGCTGCGCGTGCTCACCTTCGTGCCCACCTGCGTGCCGGCGGTCCCCGGACTGGAGACCAGCGGCGCCGAGTTCGGAGCGCGCGAGGTGGAGGCGCTGCTGGATGACCCGCACACCATCGGTCTGGCCGAAGTGATGGACTACTGGGGCGTGATCCGCCAGTCGCCGCGCATCACGCAGATCGTGCAGGTGGGCCGCCGTCGCGGTGTCATCCTCACCGGGCATATCCGTGGCGTGGGCGGGCGCGACCTGAATGCATACCTGGCCGCAGGCATTGACTCGGACCATGAGCTGTTGAATGCCGAGGGTATCTGGACACGTAGCCGCCTGGGCATGACCGTCGAGCTGCCCTGCCAGGTGCACGCCGACGCCATTCCGGCCGCGGTCGAGGCCTGGCGGCAGCGTGGTTACCTCGGAGATGTGGTGTTCGTCACCGATGACGTGCCGCCGCACGAGCTGCAGCGGGAGGGCCATCTGGACCGCGCAGTCCGACGCGCCATCGCGCTCGGCATGGCGCCCGTGGACGCCTTGCGCGCCTCCACGCTGGTTCCGGCGAGACGCCTGCGCCGCCCCGATCTGGGAGCGATCGCGCCTGGACGCAGGGCCGACCTGCTCGTGATCGCGGACCTGGCTGCGTTCGCGTTGCACATGACCATCGCATCCGGAAAGATCATTGCACAGGATGGCAAGATGACCCAGCCGGCGGAGAGGCAATGCCAGCCTCCCAAGGGCGCGCTGGCATCGGTGCATCTGAGTGCTCGGACGCGCGAGGATTTCACTTTGCGCTCCAGCGTCCCGCAAGTTCAAGCGCGCATCATCGCCCAGCGCGGCCGCGCACTGGAAGTGCACGCCGCGGCGGTGGTCGGGGGCAGCGTGGCCTGGCACCAGCATCCTGAATGGGCGCTGGCGGCCGTGTTGCACAGACACGGCCGCAACTCCAACTGCGGTATGGCCTTGTTGGGCGGTTCGGGACTGCAACGCGGGGCCATCGCCACGACCTATGCCCATGATTCGCACAACCTGGTGGTGCTGGGACGTGACGAGGCAGACATGGCCGCGGCGGCCAATGCACTGATTGATTGCGGCGGGGGCTACGTGGCGGCCTGCGACGGGCAACTGCAGGCGTTGGTGGCCCTGCCGGTGGCGGGACTGTTGGCAGAGCAGCCGGTGGAGAGGCTGGCCGAGGGGTTCGAACGCTTCGAGCAGGCCGCGGGGAGACTGGGCGTTGCCCACAACCCCATTCGCCTGCTGACGTCGCTGCCTCTGCCCGTGGTGCCCAGCTACCGCCTGACCGATTGTGGATTGGTGGATGTCGAGCAGCAGGCACTACTGCCCGCTTTCGAGTGAATCGTGAAAAGCATGGAGGCAAGCATGAGCAGACGTCCTGAAGTCACGGTGGTCGGCAGTTTCAACATGGACCTGCTGGCGCGCACGCCGCGCATGCCGGTCAAAGGCGAGACCATCCTGGGCGGCCCGTTCTACATGGGTCCAGGCGGCAAGGGCGCCAACCAGGCCGTGGCGGCCGCGAGGTTGGGGGCCGAGGTGCGCATGGTCGTCAAACTGGGCAAGGACAGCTTTGGCGACCAGGCCGAGGCGAACCTGGTCAAGGAGGGCGTAGTGCCCGACTGGTTCATCCGCAGCGACGAGTCGCACACGGGGGTGGCACTCATTCTGGTCGACGAGTCGGGTGAGAACGAGATCGTCGTGGCGGCCGGTGTGAACGAATTGCTGCGGCCAGAGGACGTGGACAGGGCGCGCAGGGCCATCACGGATGCGGACATGCTGCTCGTGGAACTGGAAGTGCCCATGGAAACGGTCGAGCACTCCATCCAAGTCGCGCACGAGGCAGGCACCAAGGTGCTGCTGAACCCGGCGCCCGGCCAGCCGCTGAACAAGCGCATGCTGTCTATGGTAGACGTGCTGACACCCAACGAGACCGAGACGCAGATCATCACTGGCATGCCCGTGACGAATCTCGACGAAGCCAAGGCTGCAGCGCACAAGCTCCTGGCCGAGGGCGTCAAGTCGGTCGTGATCACGCTGGGCGCCCAGGGGGCGTTGGTGGTGACCTCCGCGCTTACGCAGCACGTGCCGGGGCGACAGGTCAAGGTTGTGGACACCACCGGCGCGGGCGACGCCTTCAGCGGCGCGCTGGCGGTGGCGCTGGCCGAGGGGCAGGAACTGGTGCAGGCGGTAGCCTTTTCGTGCGCTGCAGCGGCGCTACAGGTGACGCGCTTGGGCACCGCGCCGGCCATGCCGCAGCGTGCAGAGGTGGATGCATTCCTGGCTGGCTAGTCTGATCTGAGGAGCATGGGGAAAATGGAAGAGAATACACGCCACACCGCGATGGTGGAGCGCGCCGCAAAGCCGGTGGTTGTTGACAGCGACGTTGCCCCCGACGACTGGGTTGCTCTGCTGCTCTTGCTGCAGCGTGCTGACGCGGAAATGAGGAGCGTGACCGTTGCCGGTACGGGTGAGGTACACCCTGGCCCTGGAGTAAGGAATGCGCGCCGCCTGGCTGCTCTGGTAGGCAGGTCTGATGTGCCCATCGCGGCCGGCCGCGCACAGCCTCTGCAGGGCAAACACAGGTTCCCACTGCTGATGCGCTGGATGATGGACAGTTTGCTCTTGCTGGGCATCCCGGCCGCTCCGCGGGCGGCCTCGCAGCAGTCGGCCGTGCAATTGCTGACCTCGGCCATCCAGGGTTCTCCAGACAAAGTCACGATGATTGCGCTGGGCGGACTGACCAACATCGCCGAGCTCTTTCTCGCCCATCCCGGGCTAGTGAGCCAGGTCGAGATGCTCTACATCATGGGCGGGGCGGTGGACATGCCAGGCAACATACGCGAAATCGTGCCCAGTTCGCCGAACGAGTTCGCCGAGTGGAACATCTATGTGGACCCCCACGCTGCTGCCGTGGCCCTGGACTCAGGCGTACCGATCACACTGGTGCCGTTGGACGCCACCAATCAGAACCCCGTGACTGTCGAGTTCGCGCAGCGGTTGGAGGCTGACCGCGGCACGCCCGCGACCGATTTTGTTTGTCGAGTCTTGAGGCGGCTGCAGCGACTGATGGGCAATCGTCCCTTCTTTCTCTGGGACCCGATGACGGTCTGTGTGGCCCTGGACAACAGCCTCGGCCGCTTTGAAGAGCGTACCCTCAAGATCGTTGAGGATGAGGGCCCGCAATGCGGACGCATTCTGGATGTTCCAGGTGGCCGGCGCGTGCGGGTCTGCCAGCACATCGACCGCGAACGCTTCGAGCAGACAGTGCTGGACAGCCTGAATGGGCGGCGATAGAGAAACCCGGTGTCTGGCCCCGGAGAGAAACCTGGTTTCTTGGGCTGCGGTAGAGATTGCTTATTGCACGAAGCATACCTCTCGGGAGAACTAGAAACCAGGTTTCTGGCCACTTGGACCGAGGGAGAT
>CAYZKS010000316.1:0-3639 GCA_964478725.1 uncultured Anaerolineales bacterium | reverse complement strand
ACGTCTCTCGCAGTGCACAAGCATCGCCAGACTCGGAGATCATCAGTGGCATGCTCACTGCTATCCGCGACTTTGCCCGAGACGCCTTCGGGCAAGGCAAGGCCGGGCAACTGGACGAGGTCCAGTACGGCACACGTCGCATACTGATCGAGGCAGCGCATTACTCGTACTTGGCAGTGGTTGTGGATGGTGTGGAGCCGCCGGGTTTTCGCACTGCCATGCGTCAACGTCTGGCACAGATCGAAAGCGAACACCACGACGCCTTGGCCAACTTCCGTGGCGACATGTCGGCGCTCGGGCGCCTGGACCGCGAGCTGGCCCTTGTGATCAACCAGCCTGAACCGCACCAACTCACGGGGCTGCAGAAATGGATACTGGTCACGTCTGCGATGTTGCTGGCATTGAGTATTCTCGGAGTCGGCCTGGCGGCACGCTGGGCCTGGCGAATCCTGCAGGCCGCACCGCCTGCCACGCCCACAACTGGATTGGCTGCCGAGCCAACCGTCACTGCTTTGTATGGTCAGCCGGGTACCATGCCCTTGCCCACCGCCACGCCCTTGCTGGGTCTGATGACGGGCCATGTATGGCTGCGCGAGGGTTCGTCTCCCGACGCACCGCTCCTGGGAGTGATTGTGCGGCGGGGCGAGACGGTTGAGATCCTCGCCGTGCACGGCGATCGTTACCAGGTGCGCTGGCGGCCCCGCGGTGAATCCGTGGTCATCGGCTGGGTGCCTGCCATGTGGGTAGGCACCATCGACCCCATACCAGCCAACATCGTGACGCCATCGCCGGCATCGCCCTGATAAGGAGCTTGCTGTGGCCACGCAAGTGAGCAAGAAAGTGTGCCTGCTGGGCAGCTTCGCCGTAGGCAAAACCAGCCTGGTGCGACGCTTCGTGTACGACTTGTTTGACGACAAGTACCTGAGCACGGTGGGGGTCAAGGTGAGCCGAAAGGCACTGGCCTTGCCTTCGGGTCAGGAGTTGGTGAACTTGACGATGATGCTCTGGGACATGGATGGCAGACAGGAGTTCCGGCGCGTGCGCTCCAGCTATTTGCGGGGTGCTGCCGCGGCCGTGCTGGTGTGCGACCTCACCCGCCCCGAGTCCCTGCAGGCCCTGCAGGGCTTTGCCGAGGACCTGCGCAGCACCAGCCCTGGCGCCCACCTGGTGGTGGCTGCCAACAAGCGCGATCTGACGGACCAGATGCGCCTCACAGCCAGGCAGGTGGCGTATTTCGCGGCCAGCCTCGGCACCGCCTGCTACCTGACAAGTGCAAAGACGGGCGAGGGCGTCGAAAACGTCTTTCGCTACCTCGGCAGCCTGCTGCTCGGCTAGGAACTGGGGAGGAGGTCATGGACGCAGCCTTGTGCCGAGCCATCCTGGACGACCGCGGGATCGCCTACGCCATCACGGACGCGGATCTGAGAGTCATTGCCCTGGGCGGCGATTTGGCTGTCCTTGGCCCTGACGCCACCCTGGTCAAGGGCAGTAGCCTGCTGGACTGGGTACCCGAGCTCATCGGGAGCGAGGGCATCCTGGAGGAAATCCTGTCCGGGAGACTGCCTCGCTTCGAGCTTTGGGGCGTGAACCGGGAGCGAGACAAGGGCGGCACCCTCTACTTGACCATCGTCGAGTTGCCGTACCGCGACGCATCGCAACACATCGTCGGCCTGTTGCATGTGGTTCAGGACATCACCGAGATGGGTGCCCTGTACCAGGACCTGACTCAGCGACGCAACGAGCTCTCCCTGCTAGAGGATCGACTCGCCTGCCAGCATCGGGAGCTGACACAACGCTCCATCGAGCTTCTGGAAGCCAACACGCAACTGGAAGCCTTCACCAATTCGGTTTCGCACGACTTGCGCTCTCCGCTGCAAACGATCCGCGGGTTCGCAGAGCTTCTGGTCAGAAGCCCTGCCGAGAACTTGGGGCCAGAGGGGCTGCGCTGCGCACAGCGCATTATCCACGCCGCCGAAAGCATGGCCAAGACCATGGAGGACTTGCTGGCCTACAGCCGCCTGCGGCGCGTCGAGCTGGAGGTCGCGCCGGTAAGCTTGCGAGCCATCCTGCAGGAGGCGCAAGCACAGGTGGAAGCAGACTTGAGGCAGACCCAGGGCAGCATCATAGTAAAGGGAAGGCTGCCCAGGGTGATGGGTCAGCACACCGTCCTTGTGCAGGTGGTCGCCAATCTGCTGTCCAATGCGCTCAAGTTTGTTGCTCCTGGGACTGTGCCTGAGGTTCGCGTTCGCGCGCAGAGGCGTGCGGGCTGGGTGCGTCTGTGGGTGGAAGACAATGGCATTGGCATTGCCCCCGCGGATCGCGGGCGCATATTCCAGCCTTTCGAGAGGCTGGTCAGCCAAGAGCACTACTCGGGCACCGGCATTGGCCTTGCCTGCGTCAAGACTGCCATTACTCGCCTGGGCGGCCAGGTGGGTGTGGAGTCTGAGCCGGACAAGGGAAGCCGATTCTGGGTGGAGTTGCGTCCGGCCTGATCGATGGGCCCTTGGCCTCCCGAGGCAGTCTGTCAACGCGTCAGAGCCACGGGCCGCAGCCTGCACCATTTGATGCAGCAGACCATCTCGCCACAACAGACGACCTAGAGCCAGGCGGCCACGCGGTCCACTATGCTGCCCACGACCGAGTCGGGGACCCCCTCTGCTGCCCGCGACTGCAGGCGCAGGTCAATCGGATCATTCACATAGTCCACGGCCAGCAGGTCCCCCTGCGCCGTCAGAGCGACCTCTGTAGAGAAGAGCTCCAGTTCACAAGCATACCAGATCTTTCTCACCATGCTGCGCAGGCGCCACAGCCCAAACTCCGTCTCTTCCTCCGGGGCCACCGCAGCGTACGCGTGAGTCTGGGTATCCCACCAGCACAAAAAGGCATGACCGAGGCAGCAAATCACCCGGAACCAGGCCTGCCTGGCCCCGAGCGAAACGGGGACAGCGCATTCTTGCAGCAAGTAGCGATCATCCGGGTAGAGCGGCCTGGCCGCCGCTACATCAGCAGGCGAACGCCCGTCCTTGACCACACCCTGGCCACCTCCACGGCAAGCGGGCTTGATGACGAAGGATGAACCCAAGATGCCGGTGTCCAGCCCCTGCAGTTCTGGCTGCATATTGAAAGCCGGCAGGATGAGCGTGCGGGGTGTGCGAATGCCGGCCTGCAGGAACAGGCTGTGCATGGTGGCCTTGTCCCAAGCCCTCTCCGCCTTGTCTCGACGGTTAATCCAGCGCAAGCGGTGGCGTGCGACCCACTCCACAATGGGCATAAAGGCCAAGTCCTCATCCGAGGCGCGGTCGAACAGAGCAGCAAAGGACAAATCGCCTGCCTCGAGAGCCTGGCAGACAACTGCCAGATTGTGCGGAGTCACCTGCAGCACAGAACGCTCACGGCGACAACACGCTGTCTCGAGCATCGCCGCCAAGTCGGCGTCGTACTCCCAATTCCAGGCAAAACACAGGTCGTAGCGCTTCAAGGTGATGCATTATAGCATGAGGCCGCAGGCCGTGAAAGTCCTGTGAGCGCTGGGTGTAGTTCACTTTGGGGGCGGGCATCTGACGTGATACGTAGTCTAGGGCCTTGTGCCCGTGTTTGGCCGCCGCCCACTTCGTCTTCGCGAAGCGAACGGCAAGGGGC
>CAYZKS010000315.1:0-3657 GCA_964478725.1 uncultured Anaerolineales bacterium | reverse complement strand
TGTAATGGTTCAGCGTGAAATGGAGAATCGCCTCGTTTCAGTAAGCAACTGCCAGAACCGGCATGGGCACGTCGGACGGCAGTTGGCAGGGTTGCTGATGTGCCTGTTCCCGGGCCTGGCGCGCCGCGGCCAACTTGCGGCGACGCTCGGTGATGATCTGCTGATCGCGCCCCTCCAGCCGGGCTAGCGGCGTGACGTAGCCGATGCCGCTGTGTAACCGAACGCTGTTGTACTCGTTGACAAAGCCCGCGACGATGCGCCGCGCATCAGTCAAGTTGAGCGGGGCGAGCGGACGGATGCATTCCCGCTTGACGGTCTTGTGCCAGCTTTCGACTTTGCCATTGCTCTGCGGATAGTAGGGCGACGTCCGTACATGAGTCATCCCGCAGAGCCGCACGAATTCCTTGAACTCGCGGGCCACGAACTGCGGCCCGTTGTCCGAGATGAGGCGTGGGGTCACGCCAGGGAAGGCTTCTCGCGCTCGTTGCAGGATCGTCTCGACATCGGCTTCGGTCATGCTTTTCCGGATCTCCCAATGGACGATGTAGCGGCTGTAGCCGTCCAAGATGGTGCACAAGTAGTAGAATGTGGCACAGATGTTCAGATACGAGACGTCGATATGCCAATGGGCGTGCGGTTGGTCAGGTTGGTCGAACCCCTGACCCTTCAACGAGGCTCTGCGCCCTTGCGAGCCGATACGCCCGGCGCTCTTTAACACGCGATAGACGCTGCTGGGGCTGGCCGCCACCACATCGGCGTCCAGCATCATGAAAGCCAGCCGCCGATAGCCCTCATCGGGGTGTTCGCGCTCAAAGTCCAGGATCGCCTGCCTTTCCTCGGACAGTAGCCAGAACTGTCGTGGCACTCCCGCGTTGTGGGCATTCGGCTGTCCATAGCGCCTGCACCAGTCATAGTATGTGCTGGCCGGGATGCCCAGCCAGGCGAGCAGCCGCGTCACCGGTGAGTCCGCCCGCGGTGACCAATAGCGCAGGCAATCGACCACTGCGTCGCGGGTGCCAGGCTGCACCCAGTGCTGCTCTAGGCATCCCCAAGCTCTTTTTTTACCCGCACATACTCTTCCATGAGCTCGGAGAGGACCTCGTTCTTGCGCACGAGCTTCTCTTCGAGCGTCTTGATCTTCTCGTTGCTCGAGCCGTTCGCGCCCTTCGACTGGCGCTCAAAGGCCGCAGCGCCGTTCTCAAACAGCTGCTGCTGCCAACGGTAGAAAACCGAGGGCTGGATGCTGTGCTCGTCACACAGATCAGAGACGGGCACATGTTCCAGCAGGTGGCGCCGCAAGATAGCCACCTTCTGCTCGGCGGTGAAGTGCTTGCGTGTCTCGGCCATGGGATCCTCCTGTGAACGAGATGCTAATTCGATCACGAGGATTCTCCAATTCCGTCTGAATCATACCAGGTAACTACTCAGCCAGCATACCACACTTCTGCTGATTTGTCAAAATGACAGAAAGCAGGCACAATAGCGTCATGAACACGCTGCCGTTGCCATCCCGCGAGGAGATAACTGCCGCTTACCGGAAGGGCGTAGAGGGCATCGTCGCACTCGTCGCCCAACTGGTCAAGGCTTTTCTTACGATCCTTGGACAGCAGCGAGAACTCATTGACCAACTCCAGGCCCGGATACAGGCGCTGGAAGAGCAAAAGGCGCAGGACAGCCACAACAGCAGCAAACCGCCCTCCAGCGATGGGCTCAAGAAGCCGAGGCCCAAGAGCCAACGCAAGCCTAGCGGCAAGAAGACGGGTGGTCAGCCCGGCCACAAAGGGCACACCTTGCGGGCGGTGGAGCGGCCAGATTGCGTTGAGGTGCACCCTGTGCAACGATGTGCCCGTTGTCGTGCCTCTCTGGAGGGATTGGCTGCTGATGGATACGAGGCGCGACAGGTATTCGACCTGCCAGCGGTGCGCATCGAGGTGACCGAGCACCGAGCAGAGGTGAAGCGGTGTCCTGAGTGCGGGCAGATGAGCAAAGGCGAGTTTCCAGCCACCGTGACCCAGCCGGTGCAGTATGGGCCGGAGATCAAGGCGCAGGCCGTTTACCTCAACCAGAACCACTTCATTCCCCTGGAACGCACGGCCGAGATCTTGGGCGATCTTTATGGTCAGCCCATCGGGGAAGGAAGCATCATCGCGGCTTGCCAGGAGGTCGCAGAGCAGGTGCAGCCAGTGTGGGCCGCCGTGAAAGAGCATTTGATCAAAACCGCTGAAGCGGTGCACTTTGACGAGACAGGGATGCGGGTCGAGGGGAAACTGCGTTGGACCCATGTGGCGAGCACGGAGGCGGTCACCTACCTGGCGACTCACGACAACCGAGGGGCCAAGGCGTTGCGGGAGATCGGCATCTTGCCACACCGAGAGGGGAAAGCGATCCACGACGGCTACCCCTCCTACTATCAGTTTCCGGGCGTGGCACATGGCTTGTGCAATGCCCATCACCTGCGCGAATTGCAGTTCGTTCAAGAGCAGTACGGACAAGAGTGGGCTGGGGGTCTATCCCATCTGTTGATCGAGATCAAGGAAGCTGTGCAGGTGGCGCAACAGCAAGGCGAGCGGACCCTGAGCCAAACCCAGATCGTCGACTTTGAGCGGCGCTACGGCGGGCTGCTTGAGGCGGGGTATGGCCCTAATCCGCATCCGGCGGAGGCGACGCCCCAGAAACGGGGGCGAAAGAAACAGAGCAAGCCTCGGAACCTGCTGGATCGTCTGCGGGATCACAAGCAGGAAGTGCTGGCCTATATGTACGATTTCAAGGCGCCGTTTGACAACAACCAGGCGGAGCGCGACCTGCGCATGGTCAAGCTCAAACAAAAGGTCTCAGGGTGTTTGCGCAGCAAGGGAGGCGCTGAACTCTTTTGCCGGATCCGCAGCTACACCTCGACCGCTCGAAAAAGCGGCCGGTCGGCGCTGGACGCTCTGCGCATGGCCTTGATCGGATTACCCTTCTATCCTTCCGGTCTCGGCCCCCAACCCGTGCTATCAGCCTGAGCAGTTACTTTCAGACAAGCCTGCGCGCGGCGCGCGCACTCGGAGACCGGCCAAACATCGAGCACGCGGCGGAACTCGCCGACGGCAAGGGTTTCCTGGCCGCTGCGGCGATAGGCCAAGCCCAAGTTATAGTGCGCCGCGGCCTCATATTTCAGGCCAAGAGACCCCGCGCCGGCCTCTTGCAGCACTTCCTTGAAGGCGGCGATAGCCTCATCCAGCGCGCCCTGCTGCAGCCTGGCCGTGCCCTGGTTCACGCGCACGATCAGCCGGTTGGCCGCGTCCGGCCAGAGCCGCGCCGCCAGGGCATAGATGCGGTTGGCGAACGGGAAGCGCCCCTGCCGCGCGTACAAGTTGCCCAGGTCCACGAGCAGCCGCACGCGCATCGTCAGCAGGTAGAGCAGCAGCAGGAAGAGCACCGGCGGGATGTCCACCCCGGCCAGGCTCAGCGCGCAGACAAGCAGCGTCAGCGCCAGCGACTCGTAGGCAAAGCGCAGCGAAAGCCCCTCCCGCCGAAAGTAGGCGAGCGCGCCGAAAACCAGGATATAGAGCAGGCCGACAAGCAACAGTAGCAGGGTTGGGTGCAAGCGATCACCGTCCTATGCCGAGATGGGTATTCTCATTTCCCACGAGAAGCGCCAAGGTTCTGGAACACGGA
>CAYZKS010000314.1:0-3672 GCA_964478725.1 uncultured Anaerolineales bacterium | reverse complement strand
GTAGAGCATCTCCTTGCCAAGGAGAGGGTCGCGGGTTCGAATCCCGTCTTCCGCTTGGTGATTGTCACCACAGAGCGTACGGGGCATATCCCTGAAGCCTCGGTGGTGGGTCATCCTTCCGGCGACGTAGCCAAGTGGTCAAGGCAGGGGTCTGCAAAATCCCGATCGGCGGTTCAATTCCGCCCGTCGCCTCAAGGCAAGCAGCAACAAGGCTGATAGCGACATGCGCTATCAGCCCTTTGCTTGTGGGGCGGTGGCGAAACGGCAGACGCTGCGGACTTAAAATCCGCTGGATGTTGAGTCCATGAGGGTTCGATTCCCTCCCGCCCCACCGGATGCAGCCTGCGGCGCCTATCAGCCGAGGCCGATAGGGTTGACTCGCTGAACTGCGGGACGAACAGTCGCTCCAGATCACAGTCCAGCCTCGCAGGGACGAACGCATCCTTGCAGCCTGCTTCCGCTGGCCGACAACGTCATTGAAATCGCACTTTACGCACGTAGGGAGGAGAGCATGAGCGCGCAGCCCTGGAAGACCGATCGTTGGTTCGTGAGCCCCTGGAACTATATCCCTGAAGCCACCAGCGATCTGGCCTTTCCACCCAACATACAGGTGCACGACATCACTCTGCGCGATGGAGAGCAGCAAGCAGGGGTAGAGTTCACCAAGGAAGACAAGGTCCGCATTGCCGCCAAGCTCGCAGAAGCAGGCGTGCACCGCATTGAGGCCGGCATGCCGGCGGTGTCGCCTGCGGACGAGGCGGCCATCCGCGAGATTGTGAAGCTGCGCCTGGGGCCGAAAATCTTCGCCTTCTCGCGCTGCATGGTCGAGGACATCAAACGCGCTGCCGACTGCGGGGTCGATGGCGTCGTGGTCGAGATACCCTCCAGCGAGCACATCATCCAGTACGCCTATCGCTGGCCGCTGGAAAAGGCCATTGACCTGTCCATCAAAGCCACTCGCTTCGCTCACGAATGCGGCCTGTACACCGTCTTTTTCCCCATCGATGCCACGCGCGCCGAGGTGGGGCAGTACCTGAACTTGATCGAGCGCGTCGCCAACGAAGGCCATATGGATGCGCTTGCCCTGGTGGACACCTTTGGCGCGCTATCACCGCATGCCGTGCGCTACTTTGTGCAGAAGACGCGCGAGCGCATCAGTCAGCCGCTCGAGACCCACTTTCACATGGATTTTGGCCACGGCGTAAGCAACACGATCATCGCCCTGGCCTCCGGTGCAAGTGTGATACAGACAACCGTGACCGGCATCGGTGAGCGCGCGGGGAATACGCCGATGGAGGACGTGGTGCTGAGCCTGCTGATGCTGTACGGGCTTGACATTGGCATCAAGACGGAGGTCTTGACGGAGCTCTCTCGCCTGGTGCTGAGCCTGGCTGGCGTGCAGATCCCGTCAAACCGCCAGATCGTAGGCGAGCGCCTTTTCGAGATCGAGTCGGGCATCATCACCGATTGGCTGCGCAACTGCAGCGATGGGTACACCACCGAGGTCTTCCCCTTTCTTCCAGAGGTAGTCGGCCAGTCGGCCCCTCAGGCTGTGCTGGGCAAGGGCAGCGGATTGCCCTCGGTTCGCTGTTGGTTGGACCGCCTGGGCGTCTCCGCGACCGATGAGGAATGCACTGCCATCCTGCGGGAGGTCAAGAACGCCTCGCTGGCCAGCAAGACTCTTCTCGACGAGCGCACCTTCCGCAGCATCGTCGAGCAGGTCAAGGCGGCCAGCAAGGCATAGGCTCCTTCGAGCCAGCCAGGGCTGGTTGGGCTGCGTAGCATGCCCAGAACAATGGAGATAGGACCGATGCGTGTAGCGTTTTCGTACCCAGCGCTCCCTTCCCTGGAGATAGCCGATAGCCTTCTGAGTGGAGTTTATGACACACCCGGGAAGCGCGGTAGGGCCAAGGGCGATGTGGTGTCCGAGGCATTGCGGCTTCCCATCGGGTGTGCACCCTTGCGGGAGCGGCTTCGACCGGGGCAGCAGGTGCTAGTGCTTGTGGACGATCTGACGCGCAATACGCGGGTCGATTTGCTCTTGCCGCCGCTCCTGGCGGAGCTCGAGCAGGCTGGCATCCAGGAACGAGACATCCGTTTTATGGTGGCGCAGGGCACGCACAGAGCCATGACTGCCGCGGAGAAGGAGCTCAAGTTCGGCCAGCAGATCGTGGGCCGGTTTGACGTGCTGGATCACGAGTGGTGGAACAACGCCGCCCTGGAGCACCTGGGGGTCACGCCCCTGGGCACGGACATCTGGCTCAACAAGGCTGTTCTCGCGGCCGATGCGGTGATCGGATTAGGACACATCGTCCCGCACCGCGGGGCCGGATTCTCCGGAGGGGCCAAGATTGTGCAGCCGGGTGTCTGCGGGCCGATCACCACAGGGCAGACGCATTGGCTGGCGGCGCGTTTCCCCGTCTCACGAATCCTCGGGCAGGTGGATAACCCGCCAAGGCGAGAGATGAACGAGGTCGCGAAACGTGCAGGCCTTGCCTTCGTGCTCAACTCCGTGCAGGACAGCGCGGGAGGCCTGGTGGCCGTCGTGGCTGGAGAGCCCGAGGCGGCATACAGGGCTGGAGCTGAGGTGGCGCGCCGGACATTCGGAGTAGACGTACCGCGGCCAGCCGATATCGTCATCGTGGAAGCCTGTCCCACGGACAGCGACTTCTGGCAATCCACCAAGGCGCTCGCGGCGGCGGGTCTGGTGGTCAAAGAAGGTGGAGTCATCATCCTGGTATCGCCCTGCCCCGAAGGCGTTTATGCCGGACACCGTGAGGCGGTGCTCGAACTGGGCTGCAAGCCATTTGACCAAATGGAACGACTGGTGCAATCTGGCAAGGCCCCCGACCTGGTGGTGGCGGCTTGCCTGGCCTGGGCAGGCGACGTCAGCCCGGGGCGTGCGGCGTGCATTGTCGTATCAGACGGCCTGAGCCAGGACGAGCTGGCGTGCATTGGCTACCGCAAGGCCGGCGATCTGCCTGAAGCCATGGCCATGGCCGGAGACATCCTAGGCAAGCGAGGTAGCGTGGCGGTTCTGCGGCATGGAACCGAGCTACTGCCAATTCCCGCGTGAGAGACCCTGCAATCAAAAGGAGATAGAATGGCCAAGTACCGGGTTCTTGTGACTGACGTTGCGTGGCCTTCGTTGGCGCCGGAGACGGAGATCCTGGCGCAAGTCGGCGCCGAGCTCGTAATGGCCCCGAAGGACAGCGAAGCCGAATTGGTCGCGCTGGCGCCACAGGCGGACGCCATCCTCACCAACTGGGCGCAGGTGACTGCAAAGGTGATCGCCGCCGCGCCCAAGCTGCAGATGATCAGCCGCTATGGCATCGGCGTAGACAACATCGATACCACCGAGGCAACGCAGCGCGGCGTGATCGTCACCAATGTGCCCGCCTACTGTTTGGACGAAGTCAGCGAGCATGCCCTGGCATTCCTGCTGGCATTGGCGCGCAAGCTGACTTTCTTCAGCGCCGGTGTGCATGCCAATCAGTGGGAGATCACTCCCGGCAAGCCCATCTATCGGGTGAGCGGCAAGGTGCTCGGCATCATCGGCCTCGGCAAAATCGGCCGCACCGTGGCACGCAAGGCACAGGCCCTGGGTCTGCATGTCATTGCCAACGACCCCTTTGTGTATGCCGACGAAATGGCATCTCTGGGCTGTAAGAA
>CAYZKS010000313.1:0-3683 GCA_964478725.1 uncultured Anaerolineales bacterium | reverse complement strand
TCTTCATCGGCGGCATCGTCATGGCCCGCATCCTCGTGGCCCTTGCAGGGTAGGGGGAACGGAAGATGAACAAGAAGCGCACAGACCTGGGCTGGGGCCTGGTTTTTGGTGTGGTCTTTGGTTTCCTGCTGCAGAAGAGCTGGGTGACCCACTATGACGTGATCCTGGGCCAGCTCCTGCTGCAGGATTTCACGGTGCTCAAGGTCATGCTGTCGGCGGTGGTGGTGGGCATGTACGGCATCCACTGGATGCAGGGCCGGGGCTGGATCCAGCTCAGCCCGCGCTCTGGCTCGTGGGGAAAGAATGCCATCGGCGGGCTGATCTTTGGGTTGGGGTTTGCCATTTCCGGCTACTGCCCCGGGACCATTGCCGGCGCCATAGGCAACGGATACCTGGACGCTGCAGTGGGCGGACTGACGGGGATCCTGGTGGGGTCAGCGCTGCTGGCTGCGGTCTATCCCAGGATCAAGGACGGCATCCTGAAGGCGGGCGCCTTCCCGCAGGTGACTCTGCCCCAGCTCTTCAAGCTGGGCGAGTGGGCGGTGATCGTGCCGCTGTCCATCCTGTTGGTGGCCGCGATGGTCTTGCTGGAACTGGCGGGCCTGTAGGGGAACGACACAAACCGGTTTTCCCCGTCTTTTGGGAAAAGACGGGGAAAACCGGTTTCTTGAGCCAGCCATCACTGCTCGATCTGCCGGATGACCCTGGCCGGATTGCCGGCCACGACCGTGTCCGCCGGAACGTCGCGGGAGACGACCGCGCCTGCGCCCACCACGGCGTTGCGGCCGACCGTCACGCCTGGCAGGAGGATGGCGCCGCCCCCTATCCACACGTTGTCCTCGATCACGACCGGCTTGGCCACCTCCAGGCCCTGGATGCGGGTTTCCGCCTGAAGGTGATGGGCGGAGGTGTAGATCTGGACGTTGGGCCCGATCATGACATAGTGCCCGATGCGCACCTGATTGGGGTCCAGAATGGTGCACGAGACGTTCAGAAAGACCTCATCGCCGAGGTAGATGTTGCGGCCGTAGCTACAGTAGAATGGCGGCTCGATCTTCGAGTTCAGACCGATGTGGCCCAGCAATTGCTGCAGGATTGCCTGCCGCTCGGGCCAGCCTTCACTGCGGTTGTAGGCTCGCAGCAGCACTTTGATCTTCTGGCGTTCAGCGTCCAGCTCAGGGTCGAGGCAGTTGTAGCTCTCTCCGGCCAGCATCTTTTCTTTTTCGGTTCGTGGTGGCATGGCGCGACTCCTGTTTGGGCAACTCGGAGACAATGTCATCGTCTGTGCTGCCGGCGGCCTATCGAGCCAAGCGCCGGATCTCCTGCATCTGCTCTTCGCTGAGAGGCCCCAGGCGCAGCGCCTCGGCATCCTCCTCTACCTGTTCGATGCTACGAAAGCCCGGCACCGGCACGGTGCGTGGGCTGCGGGCCCAGATCCACCCCAGGGCCGCCTGGACGTAGCTGCGCCCGTCACGCGTCAGCACCTGGCGCATGGTCCGGACGGTTTCCAGATCCTGCAAGAACCTGGGGACCTCAAAGAATTGGCGGCGGCGGTCGTCCTCGGGCAATTGCGTGCCGGCTGTCCACCGGCCGCTGAGCAGGCCCATGGCCAGGGGGATGCGGTTGATGCTGGCCAGGTCGTGCTGCTCGCACAGGGCCAGCATGTCCGGGGCGTCCAGCATGATGTTCAGCCGGTGCTCGATGGCCGTGCAGTGGCTACCCCGGGCGAAGAAACGTGCGCGCTCCAGGTCGTCGGTGCTCCAGCCGTAGTAGCGGATCTTGCCGTCTTCGACCAGGTCCTCCAGCGCCTGGCGCACCTCCCCCGCCCGCTCCAGGTCGTAGTCGCGAACGTGAAACAGGTACAGGTCGATATAGTCGCTGTCCAGCCGGCGCAGGCTGGCCTGGCAGGCCCGGCGGATGTAGGCCGGGCTCGGTTGCTCCCCGGTGCGCTGGCCGGTCTGCTCGTCAAAGGCATCGCCAAACTTGGTGGCGATCACCACGCGTTGGCGCCGGCCGGCCAATGCCTGGCCCAGGACGCGCTCGCTATGGCCGCTGCCATAGACGTCGGCCGTGTCGAAGAAATCGATCCCCAGGTCAAGAGCGCGGTGGATGGCGCGGATGGCTGCATCGACCTGCTCCTGCCTGTAGTGGACGTCCAGATCGTCGCGCTGCCAGCCCAGCCCGCCCATGCGGGCGGTGCCCAGGCCGAGGGCGCTGACCCGCATGCCGCTTCTGCCCAGTGTGCGTTTCAAGAGCGTGACTTGTGGGCTTGGAGTGGCCATCAAGGGACAGGCTGCTTGGCCTGTGGCGGCATCTCGGGGCACTTCCGGCGCCATTCGTTCCAGCGCGGCATCTCCGTTCGCAGGAACTTGACCAGCATAGCGTTGGCCACCTTGGTCTCCTTCGAATCGAGGTTTGGCGGGATTCAGCATCCAGCCCACCAGCCTGCCCCCTGAACGTGCGCAGGTGGTCCGATCAGCGCTGTCCTTGTCCTCATTTCACCGCCAAGAACTTTAACACGCGGTGGTTGGCCGAGTCCACCACGTAGACGTTGTCCTGGGCGTCCACGGCAATGCCGCTGGGCATGTTCACGGAAGCCACATCGCTGCCGAACTTGCCCCACACCGCCCGCACCTTGCCCGCCGCGTCGAATTTGGCCATCTGGTGGTACTCGGGCGCCGTGATGTAGACGTTAGGGCCAGCTACTCCGCCTGGATGTCGAAGCTGGCGTGCCAGTCGCCCTTGTCGTCCTTGGGATCGATTCGAGTTAACCCTCTTGACGCACTTTTCAGGGATTCCTATGCACGAGGAGCCGCACTCAAGACTTGCCGATTGGGTCATAGAACGCGGTTGCGCGCCATGCTTGTGACATGACGCGGACGGTATGGGTGCAAACGGGGGTAGCGTGGTGTGGTGAGACGCAGAAGGCGCTGCATCACGCAGCGAGGAAGATGCGTCCCATGCCGCTGGCGCCTGGCCGGCTCAGCGGCTCGAACATCGGCGCTGCGGTGACACAGTCGCGCGCATGCTGCAACGAACCTCGCGATCCTGAAGCCACTCCTGGACACGCGAAACCCCACCTCCAAAGCCCAGTGGAGGAGTGCCGGAGTCAGTGTTGACTGGGCTCAGCGCATATGGGGAGGCGCCACATCTGGAATCCTGCTCGTGGCACCTGTCGTGCCCTGATTGTACCACATACCGTCCGCAGCGCGAAATTGCCAGTGCGCCATGCCGGCAGGAATTGGGTCGGCTTGGCGGGAGCCAAACCCGAAACCCGTTTTCCGCAGAAGACGGGTCTCCTGGTGCACGGCGCCACGCCATTCCAGCGGCATTCTCGCGGAAAAAGCACCCAGAGATGGCCTGGAAACACAGGGGGCCAACGCAGTTGGTGTTTCCTGGCTCGAGTAGTACAATTCTCTCTGTACGGCTTGTTGATTCGTCCCGAGCATGGCTTGGTGGAGCAGGTGGAGGATGAGTACGATGCGGCGAGTTGAAGTTGGGAAGTACCTGGTAGTAGACCCAGAAGTCTGTCACGGCCAGATGACCTTCAAAGGCACCCGGGTGCCAGTGGATACTGTGCTGGCCTTTCTGGCCAAGGGTTACTCGGTGGACCAACTGCTCAGAAGCTGGCCTGAACTCAAGCGGCCGGCGGTTGAGGAGGCCATACGCCTGGCCTCAGAGTC
>CAYZKS010000312.1:0-3687 GCA_964478725.1 uncultured Anaerolineales bacterium | reverse complement strand
GCCGGGGCGGCCGGAGGCTGTCCAGAGTGTGCGGGAAGAGCGAAAGCGAGGATGGCGCAGATGCACACGATCACACAGAGGGTAAACGAGAACCTGCGAAGCATGGCAAACCTCCTTGAACTTGGAACCTCTCTAGCGCCGTACGATCAGCGGCAGGTACACGCGCTGCTGCGCGCCGATGTAGACGCGCACACTATCGCTGCCGGACTGGCCGCCGCTGTCCGTCGCGGTCAGGGTGAGCAGATGCCAACCCGCAGTGAGTGTGGATACCTCCAGTTGCTCGCCCTCCCCCAGCAATCCGTCCAGGTCAGAGCTCCATCTCAGGGCGTCGCCGGAGAGCGCGCCATCCTCGGCGTCGCTGGCGCGGCCACGCAGCGCGACCAGGTCACCTGGTGCATAGGAGGCGCCGCCGGCCGGCTCCATGATGTGGGCCACGGGCGCGCGCAGCTCCATGCTAAAGGCATCCGACACGGCGATGGTCGTGTTGGCGCCATCGCTGGCCAGCACGCGCAGCAGCGACTGGCCCGAGCTGCCGGGCAACCCGCTGGCCTCCACGGTCAGGGTGCTGGTGTAGACGTTGGTGGCCAGAGCCAGCCAGCTCTCCCCCAGGTCCGCACTGTATTGCACGCTGCAGGATAGCCAATCCTCGTCGGCATCCGAAGCCTCCCAGCGCACGCACAGCGTATCCGTTACCACCGAACCAGCCGCAGGCGAAACGATGCTCACGCTGGGGGCGTGCGCGCTGCGCTCGCGCTGCGCCTGCACCGCGCCGTTGTACAACAGGGCGATGGACGCGGTGGCCGGGTCGTCGGCCAGCACGAGCTGGAAGGCGCGCTGCGGCCCGCCAGCGTCTCCGATCTCCGGCGGAGCAAAGGGGTACGCGGCGAGCGAGCCGCCTGCGGCGTCGCGCAGCTCTACGGCATAGCCCGCCTCCGCCGCACCGGCCGCCGACGGCGGCAGAGCCGCAGCATCCGCTGGCAGGCGGTAGACCGACCACAGCTCGCCGCTGCCCTGCGTGGGCGTAACCATGCCCGTGACCAGCCACACCGAGCCGCAGGCCTGAGCGCTCGGCGGGGCGTAGATCGGGCCGATCTGGGCGAGCTGATCGTACAGCGCCCGGTAGGTATAGTCCGACGGCCAGCGCGCTTTGGGCGTGGGCAAGTTGTAGCCGTAGCTCATCAGGTCCGCGGCCGCGGTCGGGGCGATCAGGGCCGAGCGGCTGTAACGGTAGCCATAGTACGCCCACGCGTCATCCGGCCCCAGGTCGCAGGGGTTGTAGGGATAGAAGGGGTCGATGTTGTCCGTATCCCCGCAGTCCACGTGCTTGCGCCCGTAGTTGTGGGCCAGCTCGTGCGCCAGGCCCGAGCCGCCATGCGGCGCGTACCACTCCGTGCCGGCCCCCACGTCCGTCTCGTTCATCGCCACCCAGCTCACCCAGCCCGGCAGCCACGCCAGCCCGCCATCATCCCACAGCGGGCCGCGGCTGGGCGCAATGCCCACGGTGTTGACAGGGAAGCCGCCCGGCGTGCGGCTGCCGCTCAGGGTATGCAGCACGGTGAGGTCGTTCAGCAGCCGCAAGCTCTCCGCATAACCTCCTTCGGACAGATCATACGGTCCGGAGCAGGGGACGCGGATGGTGACGGGCGGGCCCACCGGCTTGGGGAGGTGCACGTCGCACAGACTGTGCTTTTCCACGGTGACGCCGGTATCGATGACGTGCACCGAGGGCACCGGGTAGGCGTCGGCCAGCCAGTCCACAGCGGTATCATAGGCCGTGGTGGAACCTTCTGGTGGGTCGGTGCGCACGTGGTACAGTCTGAGGACCAGCATCCTGGTGGGATTGAAGCTCACCGTCTTGGTGATGATGTTGTCGTCATAGCTCGAGGGCTCTTCTGGCACCAAGTTGCCAGGGTTCACCTCAGCGCGCAGCTCGATGGTTCCCGTCTGCCACTTGCCAGGCAACACGAACTCAAAGGCCTGCTCGCGGTTCAAGTCGCTGCTGATGGTGCGCCGGGCCGGCGAGGGCGCCAGATTGTGCGGCTCCAGCCAGAAGCCGTTGCGGTAGGCATTCAGCACCGCGGGCACGCCGGGCACGTCCCCGCCGTAGGCGATGGCAAAGAAGCGCGCAACGCTGGGCTTGAACTGCACCAGCGGCACGGGAGAGAGGGCCGCATCCACGCACTGCACCGCCTGGGTGACTTCCAAGTCGTACGCCTGCAGGTCGACCAGCGGGCCGCTCCAAGTGCTGAACTCGGAGGTGTTGCCCTGAGGGTCGGTGGCGGTCAGGACAATGCGCGGGTCGTCTTCATACCCGGTCGTCAGGTACACGGCAAAGTCACCGCCCATGTCCGTGGTGAAGGTGCGGGTGTACGTTTGGCCACCGTACAGGAACACCTCCAGGGTGCAGGTGGGGCAAGCGGAGCCCCACACCACCCAGTCTCCCGGCAGGTTCATGTGGTAGCCCTGGATCAGCGGGGCGGGCAGCTCCAGGTTGCCGCCCACCAGCAGCTCGATGCCCTTGCCTGTGTTGAAGGCGATGCTGTTGCGCGAAATCGTGTTGCCGGTAGCCGGGGCCAGATCCCCCTCCACACGAACGCCGTCTTCCGCATTGCACTCGATGATGTTGCCCAGATTGCCTGCGGCGGTGTAGCCACCGATGTGGTTGTTCGACCCTGCGCGGATGTACACGCCATGTCCAGTGTTGCCCGCGCAGGTCGTCTTGTTGAGCAGCGAGCCAATGCGATTGCGGTAGACATAGTTGTCGTGGCATGACTGCAGGGACACGCCATGCCACCCGTTGTAGAGAATCACGTTTCCCTCACCGGCGCTCGGATCGTCCTGGCCGATGACGTTATCGTGGGCGAAGGTGTGCACGTACAGGCCCTCGCACTCGTTGCCCAGCCCGGAGTCGCGATCGGCGTTGGTGCCGATGTAGTTGCGCACGATGCGATTGCCTGCGGTGTTGAAGCCCTGGACCTCCACCCCACATGCCGCGTTGCCGGCGATGACGTTGGCCGCGTCACCCTGCCCGCCGATCACGTTGTACTGAGGCCCGTCCCACAGCGAGATGCCACTGGAGCGGTTTCGAACCACGCGCCGAGCGCTGCGGTCCAATCCGATGATGTTGCCCTGAATACTGTTGTGGTGGACGTCATCGCCAACAAGCATGATCCCAGGTCCCGCGTTGCCAGAGACGGTGTTGCCATGGCCGGCCTCGCCGATCGCATTGTCATGGCTTCCGCTCTCCAGAAGTATGCCCCGACCGTAGTGGTTGACCGCTGTGGCGCCGTCGGCTGCCAGGCCAACCAGATTGCCCAACACACGGTTGGCAGAGCCAACGACGTAGATGCCGATCTCGTTGACGCCCACCACGTTGTTCTCGACCAGATTGTGATCTGACCCAGCAATGCTAATGCCCTGTCCATTCTTCAGAGGGGTAACTCCATCGCCACGCAGGCCAACGTAGTTGTTGCGGATCACGCCGTACCCGCCCCCTGCTCCTGCCCGAAGGCAGATACCGCAGTTGGCAAAGCCGCCGATGGCCAGCTCCTGCACGCTCACGCTGCCGGCCTGTATCCACAATCCTGTGGCCGAACTGGATTCACCGATGCCCGTGCCATCCAACAGGATCTCGGGGCCAGCCGGGTTCGTGTCCCCGGCAAAAGCCCGCTGCGACGAGCCATCGAT
>CAYZKS010000311.1:0-3699 GCA_964478725.1 uncultured Anaerolineales bacterium | reverse complement strand
GATTGGAACGGGGACTTTGACCCGGCCATTCAGGCCTGCCTGAAGGCGATTGACCTGGACCCGAACTATGCCACGGCCTATGCCTACTTGGCCGAGGCCTATGCGGACAAGGGCCGCCTCGACCGAGCGCTGCAAATGGCCGACAAGGCCTTGTCGTTGGAGCCTGACAACTATTACGCCAGGCGCAACAAAGGTTATGTGTTGGAGAGACAGGGTGACTACCAATCGGCCGCGAACGAATACATCGAGGCTATCGCGCTACAACCCAACCTGGTCTACGTGCACCTCAGCCTGGGCCGCGTCTATCGGGCCGCGGGCGACTCGGACGGAGCGATCGCCCAGTATGAGACGGCCATCTCCGTAGATCCATACGACGCCACTGCCTACGACAGCCTGGGCCAGGTCTACCTGGAGCGCCATGAATACGATGAAGCCACGGCCTATCTGAAAAAGGCGACCGAGGCAGACCCTGACTATGCCAACGCGTATGGCCATCTGGGGTGGTGCTACTATGCACAGCGCCGCTATGAGGATGCCATCCCACAGCTTGAGAAGGCCATCGCACTCGGGGCCGAGGCTGTGGAGACGTACTATGGGCTGGGCCTCTCCTATGTCTACATCAACGACTGCACGAACGCCCGACCGTGGCTGGAAAAGGCGCTGGAGCTCGACCCCACGGCACAGCCCGCTCTGCAGGGGTTGCGAGAATGCGAAAAGCAGTGAAGCCGCACCGTGGCTGACGGAGGTAGGGATTGAAACCGCTGAACAAGACGCGCGGAGGACAAATCCTCCTGCTGATCGTAACCGTGCTCATCGTGCTGAGCATGACTTGTGGTACCCTGCTGAGCGTGCTTGAAGGCCTGCGCCCTACGCCCACGCCGACCAGCCTGGTCAGGACGCCCACGCTGAGCGTACCTACGCGCACCCCCACGCGGCAGGCCACTGCAGCACCCGTCCCTGTACCGCAGCCGACGCCATGACTCATCCGACGGCGTATTTGCCAAATTCTGCGTTCGACGCTATAATCGGAATGTGATGGGCGCGTAGCTCAGTCGGTTAGAGCGCACGGTTCACATCCGTGAGGTTCGTAGGTTCGAGGCCTACCGCGCCCACTGCACAAACGCCGCGCCAAGCGGCGTTTTGTCGTGATGGCTCGACGCGTTCCTAGCCAGGCCTGAAAGGTGGGACCGGCGTGAGTGTGACGGCAACGCAAGATGCGCAACGCCTGCTGGCAGCGGTCGGTGGCTACCTGGCCGCATACGTTGTGGCCACGAACCTTGCCTGGATTCTGCGTACCCCACGTCCCGGTCGCTTGGGAAGAGCGGTGGAGTTCATCCGCTCATGGGGTGGGAAGCTCTACCTCAACGATTGGTTGCGCGTGGCGTACTATCTCCTCTCACCCTATCTTGTCTTGTACTACGGTTGGGCGAGCCCCTTGGACCTGGGGCTGGCCAACCTGGACTGGATCCGGGGCACGGGTCAGATGCTGGCGCTGGCGCTGGGCGGATTGGCTGTTCTGGCACTCGTATGGTGGCAATACGTGCGGCAGGCGGGGCCGCAGCCAGCCATGCCCCAGGAGCAATGGTTGGGGCAGCCTTGGGGTTGGGCCTTCATCCTGCGCGAGGCCATCCTGCTCGAATCAGGCTGGGCACTCGTGCGTAGCCCGCTGTTACTTCTTGTAGGCGCGTATTTCGGCGCCTACCTGGCCCTCGCGGCTGTGTACGCCTCTGCATTGCTGAATGCACGCACACGCCATGAACTGACAATACCCGGCGCGCGGGAAGGGGTACTTCTGACGGGGATCATCGCCGTTTGGACGACCAGCCTGTATGTCTATGTGCAGAACCTATGGCTGTGCATTGCTGCGCACTTGATCCTGAGGGTATGCTTGTTGGCTCTGGTGCGCAGGGGGATGGGACGCGCCAGCGCTACCTGATGACCAGCGCCAGCACAACCAGCAGGGCGAACATCGCCACGGCAATCACGGCGATCTTGCGCAGGTCAGCGAAGACGTAGCCATATTCCTGGGCCAAGTCTACCTTGGATGAACCCGTTGCCCTCGGCGTGAAGGCCGGCTTGGCGACGGTGGATTCCCCTGTCGCCGCTTTGCTCCTGACCGCCGGCGTGGACGCGGACCGGCGTTGCGAACGCTTGGACTTCTTTGGCATGTATCTCTGATCGCTCCTTCACAGTATCACGTGCGCCGCCATTATAGTGCATGCGGCCTGCGAGTCAAGCACGCCCTCAAGGCTCGGTGGCCCGTTGTGTCCGCGCAACCTTGCGGCTGACTAGACTGTAGAGTAGATTAGCCTCTTGCACCCCAAGCCTTGCGACTGCCAGACCATAGACTGACAGGCCTCCCACTCCGGCCACGCTGAGAGTGGCGACTCTCGACATTATCCCATCTCCGGGCAGCAGCCACCGCATGGCTGCCAGGCACAGGTACACCCACATGCCCATCAAAACCGAGGCCAAGGTCACCTTGCCAATCGTGCGCGTCAAGCCTTGTTTGGCCAGACCTCCCAAGCGGCGCCATATCAGAACCCACATGATGATGGCGTGGCTGCCCAATTGGATTGAGTTTGCCGCCACCAGCCCGAACATGCCAAGGCCCAGCGCAAACGCCAGGGCTGGTGCAGCGACCAGATAGATCAGGACGCAGATGATGCCCACGATCACCGGGGTCAAGGTATCCCTGTGGGCGTAAAAGGCAAAGATGAGCAACAGGTCCACCGCCGCAAAGGGTGTTCCAAGCAGGTAGAGGTACAGCGCTCTCGAAGTCTGGAGCGTGTCCATGGCTGTGAACTGACCATGTTCGAAGATCACGCGAATGACTGGCACTGCCAATACCCACAGCCCTACGGCCGCCGGCACGATGAGCACGAGGACCAGGCGCAGGCCCAGTCCCAGAGTGCGCTTGAACTCTTCGCGTTGCGTACGCAAGTTCAAGCGCGACAGGGCCGGCAGGACGGCCATGGAGACAGCGGTGGAAACCAGCCCGAGTGGGAACTCACGCAAACGGGTGGCGTCGGCCATCCAGGCGATGGCCTGTTCCCCCACGCGCGAAGCCAGGTTGCGGTCGATGACAATCCCGATCTGACTGACGATCAGGCTCACCAGCACGGGCACGTACAGCACGCCGATGCGACGTATGGCTGGATGCCCGAGTTCCAGCGTGAAGCGCAACCTGCCCCCGCGCATGCCGGGAAGCTGCACAGCCATTTGCAGAAACGCGCCCAGCACGATGCCCAGAGTCAGGCTGACCACGCCAACCCGGCGCGCCAGCAGTTGCGTACCCAGGATGCCGCCCAGATTGAAGACGGCCGCACCGATTGCCGGGTAGGTGAAGACCTGCTGAGCGTACAGCACGGCCGTGAGCACGCCCGAGACGCCAAAGAACACCACTGCCGGGGAGATGATCCGGATCAGACTTGTGGTCAGAGCCTGCAACTGCGCATCGAACCCGCTGACCAGCGCGCGCGTTATCAGTGGAGCGATCACTTCGGCCAACAGCAGGAAGCCACCCAGTACGACCACTACCAGGCTAAGCAAGATGCTGACGACGTGCCACAGCTCCTCGCGATCCTTGGCCGCGGCGTACTCGCTGAAGACAGGCACCAGGGCCGCGCTCACCATGCCACCCACCAGCAGCTCGTAGATGTTCTTGGGGACCAGCGAGGCGGCTTCGAAGGCGCTCAT
>CAYZKS010000310.1:1888-3704 GCA_964478725.1 uncultured Anaerolineales bacterium | reverse complement strand
ACCCAACCCCTCATCATGGCACTGCTCGTGTGGCTGCTGCACACCGGCGAGCGCGTACGGCCCCGCACTTGGCTGGGCATGGGAGCGGCATTCTGCGGCATTATGCTGATCGTCAGCGCCGGGGGCGGCACGGCCGCTGCATCTAGCTTGCTGGGCGATTTGCTGGTCGGGGTGAGCATCGTCATCTGGTCGCTGTTTCAGGTGCTCGTGCGGCCCGTGCTGCAGCGCCATTCGGCAGTCAAGACCATGGCGTGGGTGTTTACGTTCGCTGCCCCCTGGCTGCTGCTGCTGGGGCTTCCGGAGATCATCGCGATGGACTGGCGCGCGGTGCCGCTGCAGGCCTGGGGCGCACTCATCTACGCCAGCGTGGGGGCAACCGCGGTCGCCCAGTTGCTGTGGCAGACGGGTGTAGAACGACTGGGCATCGCCCGCACCGCCGTCATGCACTACGTGATTCCGGTGGCATCCATCGTGGTGGCTTGGATGATCCTGGGGGAGCGCATGCAGCTCCAGCACAGCGTGGGGGCAATGTGCGTACTTGCGGGCATCATACTCGCACGCTACCGAGCATCCGTGCCCGCAGAAGCAAGCGAGCGCTCCGCTCAGTGAGCTATTGTCAACCCCAGCCTGGCCAGCGTCTCGGGCATGGGCACGCCATCCCGATCCCAGCCCCGTAGTGCATAGTACTCGTCCAGCATGCGATCCAGATCGGCCTGCGAGATGCACTCACCGGCGCTCGGCCCATCAGGAAGGGGCTCGGCCATGCGCGGCGGGAGGCTGTCGTCCTTGCGCCGCACGCCCTCGCGCACGTTGAACATGCGCGCTAGATTGAAGATGCGCTCTCCTGCCAGCAGCATCTCTTCCATGCCCATATCCCAGCCCGTGACGAGTCGGATGTATTCAGCCATCAGCGCAGCCTTGTAAGGACGCCACGCGTTGGCAGGGAATTTGCAGATGCCCACCGAATCGCTCAGCGTGCCCCAATAGTCCTGAGTGATCTTGACCAGGCGGGCCTTGCCTTCGATCGCCACGCGTGACATGGGGAGGTCAAACCCCAGATCGGGAAAGGGGCTCTGCACCTCGAATGCCTCGTCGTGGATGGCATTCATGTGGCACGCGCCGCGCGGGCAGGTCATGTACGACAGGCCCTGGCCCTTCTTACCCCGAGGGTCATGCATGGGGAATTCCAGTCCCTTGACCTCCAGAGTCCAGGCCTCGCTACCCTGTCCCACACGGCGCGCCGCTTCGCGTGTGCCCTCGGCGAGCAGGGCTCCCACGCCACGGCGGTGGGCCATCTCTTCCAACAGCTCGAAGATGGCCTGCGTGTCTCCCCAGCGCAAGGGACGTCCCAGGTCCACTCCGCGCTCTGAGCACTCCATGGCCCAGGCGATCGCGGAGCCCGCCGAGATCGTGTCCATTCCCAGGCGGTTGCACAGCTCGTGCGCCTTGGCAATCGCCTCCGGGTCATAGTTCATCAACAGCGATCCCAGCCCGGCCACCGTCTCGTACTGCGGGCCTCCATAGCGCACATCCAGCGGCCACTTCATCTCGGCCTTCACGGCTGGTCGGCAACGAATCGGGCAGTTGGCGCACGTTTCGCGATGGTCCAGGGTCGCCTGCAGCATGGCGTCCTGGTCGATCGCCCCATCGTCGGGATGAGTGCCGAGTTGAAAGTTCTTGGTGGGCAGGATACCGTTGCGGCGCATGCCCATGAGCCCAACCCACGTGCCATAGCGCGACAACAAGCCCAAACTCTCGTTCTCCCGGTACTCGGTCGCCAGCTTGCGATTGAGCGCCACAAGCCCTTCGCGGTCCG
>CAYZKS010000310.1:0-1788 GCA_964478725.1 uncultured Anaerolineales bacterium | reverse complement strand
TCAGAGCGGTTCCCAATAGAGGCTGGCGTGCCGCAGAAGAGGCCAGGGCACAACACCAGTCTGTTCTCGGGGCCCAGCGGGTCAGTGCCAGCCCTGAGTTCATCAAAGAGCAGGCGCGCAGCAAAGCCCAACCCTCCCAGGTAGTTCCGAGTCATCTCTTCGGCAAGGGATGCCTCTTCGACCGCGCCACGCGTCAAATGCACGCGCAGGATCTTGCCTGCGTATCCGTAGGGTCTGTTCACGGTTCCCCCATGATTCCATCGGTGGCGTCCTGACAAGAGCGCTTCACAGTAGGCCCATCTGCCTGAGTACGTCACGCAGCTTGACGCGCGAGTCCTCCGGCAAGGGCGCGATCGGCCTATGGCAGGGTCCAACGTCCATGCCCATCAGGTTCAGCGCTTCTTTGACCACCAGAGGGAACGTGCCCATATTCATCGCATTGCGCAACAGTGCCAGCCTTTCCTGGGCTGCGCGTGCCCCGGCCATGTCGCCTGCTGCGTGCTTTTCATATATGTCCACCGCGATGCGAGGAGCAGCATTGCCCGTGGTCACCACCGCCCCTGAGCAGCCATACACCAGGCCCGCCAGGATTTGAGTGTCCGCGCCCATGAACACGGCAAAGCCCGCTGGACAGACCGTCACGTAGGCGGCCGCCTGCGTCAGATTCGCACTCGAATCCTTGATGCCGGCGATGTTGCCGTGACGCGCCAGCCGCTCCACCGTCTCTACGTTCAGATTCAGACCCGTGAAGCGCGGGTTGTTGTACAGGATTACCGGCAAGGATGAGGCGTCTGCAATGCGCGCATAATGCTCATACAGCTCCTGCTGCCCCGGCGTCACAAAGAACGGGGTGATCACAGTCACGGCGGCTATGCCGCCCACCTCCGCCGCATCACGGTTGAGGGAAATGACTTCAGACGTGCTGGGAGCTCCGGTTCCAGCGTACACCGGGATTCTGCCGTCTGTCTCTTTCACGGTAACCTCGAGGACGCGGCGACGTTCGGCTCGTGACAGGGCCCAGGCCTCCCCCGTGGTGCCTAGCGGCAATAGGCCCTGCACGCCTCCGTCAATCAAAAAGCCCACTAGGCGCCTCAGAGCAAGCTCGTTCAACTCCTCTTCGCCGGCCAGTGGCGTGATCATGGCTGGAATGATGCCGTGCAGTCGTGTCTTCAATGCTTGCTCTCCTCTACGAATCGCAGATTAGTTCCATGCTAGTCCAGGTCTCACCGCTCGCTGATTCTGGCACGGGCTCCAGGTACTTCTCGCGCATCAGACGGTCCCACTTCTCGACCTGCGGGGCCTGCCCAGGTGGCGGGCCCAGGTTGTTGGAGGGGTCGAAATCGTCGTTCACTGTCAGATACATGAACAGGCGCCGCCCCAGCAAGAAGATCTTGCAGCCGAGTACGCCGCGTCGTGCATTGAACTCGAGCACCTCCGGCCACACATGGCGGTGATGTTCCCTGTACTCCGCGATAAGCTTTGGATCGTCCCGCAATAACGCCGTGTAGCCAAACTGCTTCATCCCAGTGCCTGCCGTCTTATGTGAAATTCGGCATGGGCCCCTTTGGACCTACGCCCAGTTCGATGCCGCCCGTCAGCGGCAGTCCGATCCCAGTGATGAAGGAGGCCGCGTCGCTGGCAAGAAACAGACAGGCCAGGCCTGCTTCCTCAACTGTGCCACTGCGGCCCATCCACTGCAGGCTCTCGGCCCAGGCGTGGAAGGGACGCGCATTCGGCATAGAGGCCTCCAAATCCTCGCGGGCTTCAGTGATCACGTTCCCAGGAAGC
>CAYZKS010000309.1:0-3722 GCA_964478725.1 uncultured Anaerolineales bacterium | reverse complement strand
CGTCTTGGCGAAGCGCATGGGGTAGTCCAGCGTGCCCAGCATGGTCAGCAGCGCTACGGGGTTGAGGTCAATGGCGTGGGCCTCGCAGCCCAGGCGCGCTGCCTCCAGCGGCAGAGAGCCTCCGCCCGCAAACGGGTCCAGCACCCGCGGCGCGCACCCGTCAAAGGCCTCGAGCACGCGCTGGCGCATCTCGGCGATGGCGGCCTTGTCCTTGGTGGGCGCCGCGTTCAGCAGCCCACGCTTGATGAGCGCCTGCAGTTGCTCCATGTCCGACTGGGTAGCGGGCGCGTCGACCAGCGCGGCAAAGACCGCTGCTCGGCAGGCAGCCAGGGGACGGCGCGCGAACCAGGTGTGGATGGCGTGGATGTCGCCGTAGGCCACGGACTTGGAGCTTTCCTGGCCGATCTCCGCCAGGGGAATCAGCTCCTCCAGGAGGCGTTTTGGCGGGGGGCGAGTCATCAAGCCGTCTCCTCGTGAGGCGCCGCCTGCCAGGTGTGCGCCTCGTAGACGTAGCGCACGCGACTGTACAGGGTGCTGTCGTGGCTCATGTGCGACAGCGGGTCGCGCAGGATAGTCAGGGCAGGCGCGCCCAGCGGGTCCTGCACCACGTACAGGTAGTAGGAAGACCCAAGGCGCTGCGCCGCACGGCGCTCGTTCTCGCTCAGGATCAGGCGGCCCGTCATGGTTCCCTTGACCTCGATGCACCTGGCGCCGCCGGGTCCGCTGCTGTACAGGTCGTACGGGTACTCGCGGTGCTCGCCGCTCACGTCCTTCGCCGTGCGGCCGTGAGCCTCTTCGTAGGCGCGGGCGAACTGCTGGGCCGCCGCGGCAACGTCGGGGCGGGTGTCGGCCATGTCCTCCGTCGGAGGCTCCGCGCAGGGCACGACGGCGGCTACGGCCACAATGACAGGCGCCCCGAGCGAACAGGCCGCCTCGCGCTCGAACTGCAGGCTGAGCGCTCGCAGCCGCTGCTCGGCCAGCTCGGCTTGCCGGCCGGCCTCGGCCGCACCTTCTTCGCCCCCGAAGACGATATCCTGATAGGCCTTGTCCGCCTGCAAGTAAGCAGCCTGTGCATCGGCCAGCATGGGTTCTCGCCGCAGGCCCGTGATGTGAGCGCGCGCCGCCTGCACTTCGCTCAGCCAAGGCATGTGTTGATGCTGCACGCTCCAGTGCAGCACGACTTCCGGGTCGCTCGCAAGGGCGAGCAGCGCCGGCGGGACGACCGCGGGCCCCGCCTCCGGCATCAGGTCGATCAATGCTGAGGACGGGGCCGCTGCCAGCCCCTCAGGAGTCTGGCGCGCGGCAAAAAGCCTGTGTCCAGCCAGCTCGCCGTGGCCGTCGAGCACCTGAGCCGCGATGAACCACAGCAGGTAGGCCTCGCCCGGAGCCAGGCTGGGGTCCAGGAAGGTGGCGCCCTGCAGTCGAGTGTGGCCCCAGGCCTGCTCCGCCAGTTGGATTGACGAGTCCACCAAGGGAGTGCCGAGCGCGGCGAGACGCACGTTCGGTTGGCCGCCACACGCCTCCGGGCGGAAGGACACGCGCAGCGTCTCTCCCACCCTCACCCCCAGGGCGCCTGCCACGGACTGGTGCAGCACGGTCACCTGGACCTTGGCAGCATCTCCAGGCGCGGCCGCCTCGCCGGGCATGGTCTGCGGCGTCTCCTTCAGTTGTTCCAGCGTATCCACCAAAAAGTGCTGCGCGTATTCCGGCGTCAGGCGCAGCTCCCGGGAGAGCGCCTGCATCTGCCGAAACTGCGCCGGGTCAATCGCAAAAGGGTGCTCCTGCCACTGGCGCAGGCGCTCCTCGCCGGCTTGCGTGGCGGCAATGATCTCCGCCAGGGCCTCGGCCTGTGATGCCTGAGCCGGAGGCGCCAACGCGACTTGGGTCAGGACTTGCGTCAGGTCCACGTCGCTGATCAAGGTGCTCACCACATCGAAGACCTGGTCCCCCAGATGCCCACGCATGGCGTCCAGGCGCTCCATCAGATGCAGCAGGACGTCACCCTCGCGCGTGTCCGCGGCCACCATGTTGTAGATATAGGCGTCCCGAGTTTGACCATAACGATGGATGCGGCCCATGCGTTGTTCCAGGCGCGTCGGCACCCAGGGTATATCGTAGTTGATCATGCGCGCACAGAACTGCAGGTTGATGCCCTCACCGGCGGCCTCCGTCGCCACCATGACCTGGACGTGGTCGTGGAACTCGGCCTCGGCCTTGAGGCGCTGCTCCTGCGGCATCAGGCCATGAATCTGCGTGACACTGTAGCCCCAGCGCCGGAACAGGTCCCGCAAGAAGTCGAGCGTGTCCCTGAACTCGGTGAATACCAGCAACTTCTCGCCATTGCCCGGTGTGACTCCAGCCTCTCCTATCACCTCTTGCAGCTTCGCCACCTTGGTCTCGCACCCAGAGTCTCGAACCACGTCGAGCTGCTCAAGCAGCGTCTGGATTTGGTCGGCCTCTTTGCGCCGCTCGTGCCCCTTGAGCGCCGCGGTGGCCAGTTCAGCGTCCTGTTCCGTCTGCCAGCGTTCCCGCTCGGCCGCATCTTCAGCCTCTGCCATCGAAGCCACGTCCGGCCCAGCGCCCTGCATGTCCAGCAAATGAGCGCGCCTCTTCTCGAGAGAGCTCCGCAGGGCGGCGAAGCTCGATCCCATACGGCGTTGCAGCAGGGCCATGGCGAATTGGACATTCACCTTGGTCCTGCCGCCAACCCTCTCCGCTGCCCGGTAGGTCTTGTGCACGTACTCAGTGAGCGCATTGTAGAGCTCGAGCTCCGGCGGGTTGTCGCCGACGCGGTGCCAGCGGGTCTGGACGACACGTGCCTTGAAGAGAGGGTTGCCGTCAAAGTCAACCATCTCTTCTTTCAGCCGCCGAGACATCAGCGGGCCGTAACGTTGAGCGCCGCCGTGCTGCAAGACCGAGACATCGTGGATGCCGCTGTCCAAGAGCTGCAGCAGGCGCAGGAAGTTGTGCGGGTCCCCCTTGTGAGGGGTTGCGGTTGCCAGAATGAGATGGCGACTCTGGCGAGCCAGTATCTGTCCCAGCCGGTAGGCCTGGGTGGTGTGCTGCTCGTAGGCCGCGAGATGGTGAGCCTCGTCCACGATCACCAGGTCCCAGCTCACGCTGGCCAACGACAATCGCACATCCGGCTGGCGAGCAAATGGCATGGACGTGATCAGTAAGGGCTTCTCGACCCAGATGTTTGGGTTCGCGTCCAGCTTGGCACGATCCACAACCTCGTACTCCAGTAGGAAGCGCTCCCTCAATTCGCGCTCCCAAACTGGGGTCAGCGCAGCCGGAGCGATGATCAGCGTGCGCAGTCCGGGCTCCCGCATGCGAAGCTCTTTGTAGAGCAACCCCGCCATGACCGTCTTGCCCGCGCCCGCGTCGTGAGCGAGCAGGTGCCGGATGCGCGGCTGCGGGAGCATGGCGCCATAGACCGCCTCGATCTGGTGGGGCAGGAGGTGCACGATGGCGTTGTTGGCTGCGAGCAACGGGTCGCAGGTATAGGCGAGCCTCAAGCGCTGCGCCTCGACCGCCAGGGCGAACTCGGAAGCGTTGGCGCGGAAGGTGGGGGCGAGCTCGATGACACCCACCCCAGCCCACTGCTCGTCCGACAGGATGGTGGTATAGTGGCGCCGCGATTCGAAGCCCGTCGCCTCAATGGTCACGAGGCCGTGTGGCGAGGCCGCCACAGACAAGATGCGGATCGGCTCTGGCCAGTA
>CAYZKS010000308.1:2619-3736 GCA_964478725.1 uncultured Anaerolineales bacterium | reverse complement strand
ATCTGTGGATGAATCCCAGGAGTCCCAACCCATGCTTCTCTCCCTGGTCCTGCACCTCACCGCCCAAACCGATGGCGCCCTGGGCGCCGAGCCCGGACGTGTGGCGCAGTCGCTGCTGCTGGGCTGGGTGGAAAAGCGCGATGCCGCGTTCGCGTCCGCCCTGCACGCCGGCAGCGAGGCGCGTCCCTACACGGCCTCGGCCCTGTGCCCCGAAGGCCGCAGCGAGGCGCGTACCAGCGAAGTGCAGGCCGGCGGGCGCTACTGGCTGCGCTTCACCACCCTGACCGAGCCGCTCTCGCGCCTGCTGCTGCAAGTGGCTGACGAGCTGCCGGGCACCACGCTGGACCTGGGCGGCCAGGCGTTCGCGGTGCAGGGCATCGCCAGCGACGGGCCCGCCCACTCGTGGGCCGGCCGCAGCTCGTACAACGAGCTGGCGCAGGCCCATTTCCTGAGCGTGCCCAACCCGCCGCGCCGCTTCGCTTTCACCTTCGCCTCCCCCACCGCCTTCCACCACACCGTTCCCGGCTCGAGTGCAACGGACAGCGCTGTAGAGGACAGCAACGGCCAGCCCAGCACCGGTAACCGGAAACCGGGAACTGGCAACCGCCAACTCACCGTCCCCCTCCCCCTCCCCGAGCTGGTCTTCGGCAGCCTGCTGGCGCGCTGGAACGCCTTTGCCTCGCTGGCCCTGCCCGATGAGCTGCGGCGCTACGCCCAGGAGTGCCTGGCGGTCAGCCGCTACCGCCTGCGCACCCAGGCGCTCAAGTTCGGCCAGGCTACCAGCGTTGGCTTTGTGGGCGAGTGCCAGTACACGGCGTTGGTGTGGGATGCGTACTGGCTGCGTGCGGTGTCGCTGCTCAGCGCCTACGCCTTCTACAGCGGCGTGGGCGTGCGGACTGCGGTCGGGATGGGGCAGGTTCATCCACAGATTACACAGACCGTTCGTCCCTGATCTTTGTGAGGGATTGCACAGATTGGACACAAAGACGAATGAAGAGGGTATGGTGACAGAGCAGCGCGACCCGCGGACGTATGCCGTGATTGGGGCGGCGATGGAGGTGCACCGCGAGTTGGGCTGCGGGTTTCTGGAGGCCGTCTACCAGGAGGCGCTCGCGGT
>CAYZKS010000308.1:0-2519 GCA_964478725.1 uncultured Anaerolineales bacterium | reverse complement strand
GATTAGGAAATCCTTGATCCTTCAATCTGTGTAATCTGTGAAATCTGTGGATGACTTCCTGAGCATCGAGAACCTAACACAGGCCTGGGAGCGCGTGGCCGACAACCGCGGCGCGCCGGGGCTGGACCGCGTCAGCATCCAGCGCTTCGGGCGCAACTGGGAGGAGAACCTGCGCCGCCTGCGCGAGCTGGTGCGCGCAGGCCACTACAAGCCCGCCAAGTTGCGCCGCCTCGCCGTGCCCAAGAGCGGCGGCGGCCAGCGCCTGCTCAGCATCCCGGCCGTGGCGGACCGCGTGCTGCAGCGCGCCGCACTCAACGTGCTGGACGACGTATACGAGCGCGTCTTTCTGTCGTGCAGCTACGGCTACCGCATGAGACGCAGCGTGCGCCACGCCCTGCAGGCCATACTGGAATACCGCGACCGAGGGCTGGGCTGGGTGCTCGACGCCGACATTGACGAGTGCTTCGACAGCCTCGACCACGCCGCGCTGACGGGCTTCCTCGTCGAGCACGTGCGCGACGAGAGCATACTGTCGCTGATCCGCATCTGGCTGGAGCAGGGACGGCGCTACCGGGACCCTGATCGCGGCATCGCGCTGGGCATGCCCATTTCGCCGCTGTTGTGCAACGTCTACCTGCACCGCTTGGACTGCGCCCTCAGGCGAGCTCGCTGGGCATTGGTGCGCTACGCCGACGACTTTGTCATCTGCTGCTCCAGTGAGGAGCAAGCCTGGCGCGCGGCCAAGACCACGGCCGAGATCCTGGCGCACCTGCGGCTGAAGCTGGAGCCGCGCAAGACACGCATCACGAGCTTCGAGCAGGGCTTCGATTTCCTGGGCATCCGCTTCGAACGCGACCACTACACGTTCACCTGGGAGGAGAAAAGGATCGAGGTGCGTGGTCCCGTGCCCGAATGGCTCTGGGGCTACGTGCCGGGGTATGAAGGATGATCCACAGATTTCACAGATTACACAGATGAACAGATCCATAATCTGTGAAATCTGCGTAACCTGTGGATGATTGTGCGGAGGTCTGTGGTGCCGACGTTGTATGTGACCGAGCCTGGGGCTCGCATTGAGAAGGAATATGGACGCTTCCTGGTCAGCAAGGAGGACGAGGTGTTGCTGGCCGTGCCCGCGGTGCGCGTCAGTCAGATCGTGCTGGTGGGCAGCGTAGGGGTGACCACGCAGGCCCTGACGGCGCTGCTGAATGCCGGCATCGGCCTGACCCTGGTCAGCGCAACCGGCAGGCTGCTGGGACGGCTGACGCCGCCCGAGGCCCGCAACATCCCGCTGCGGCATCTGCAGTACGAACGCGCCAAAGACCCGGCCTTCTGCCTGGAAGTGAGCCGCAGTTACGTCCGCGGCAAGCTGCACAACTACCGGGCGCTTGGTTTGCGCATGGCTCGCGAACGTCCGAATCTGGATGCAGCGCTGATCGAACGCATAGCTACCTGCATGGGTCGGCTCGCCGAAGCCAGCGACCTCGATAGCGTGCGCGGATTGGAGGGCGAAGCTTCCAAGGCTTACTTTGCCCTGTTCCGGGGCGCGCTGCAGCCCGACCTGGGCTTTGCCAAACGTGTCCGCCGCCCGCCGACCGACCCAATTAACGCTTTGCTGAGCCTGGGCTACACCCTTCTGACAGACAACCTGATGACCGCGTGCGAGGTCGCAGGGCTGGACCCGTACGACGGCTTCTTTCATGCCGACAAGTACGGCCGTCCGGCCTTGGCCCTGGACCTCATGGAGGAGTTTCGAGGCGTAGTCGCGGATTCCGTCGCGCTCAACGTGTTGAACCGGCGCATCATCAAGGCCAGCGACTTCCAGGATGCAGGCGCTGATGGAGTGAGATTGAAGGGCCCTGCTTTGCGCAGGTTCTGCCGACAGTACAATCTGCGCTTGAACACGCCCGTCATTCACCCCCTGGTTGGCCGAGCCCTAGCCTACCAGAAGTGCTTCGAGGTCCAGGCCCAGGCGCTGCGTCAGGTGATCGAAGGCAAGCGAAATGACTATGCGCCATTCACCACCAGGTGAGGTGTGTGCGGTGGCCGTGGAGGGCTGGCCGGCCGCCTCCGGCAGCGGAAAATGCAGGGGATTCCCGGGGAGGAGCGCATGGCGAAACAGTTCTTGGTGATCGCCTATGACATTCCCGACGACCGGCGACGCACGCGCCTGCACCACGCCCTGGAGGGCTTTGGCACGCCCGTGCAGTACAGCGTGTTTGAGTGCCTGCTGGAGCCGCGCCAGGTCGAGCGCGCCAAGCGCGCGGTGAAGCGCATCATTTCCAAGCGCAAGGACCACGTGCGCTACTACTATCTGTGCGCCGCCTGCCAAAAACGCATCGAAACCACCCGGGGCCCGGAAGTAGCGCACGAGGAGCCCTGCCTGGTAGTGTGAATTTGCCGCGGCCGGGGAATGCGCGTACAATGCGATCCAGAAAGCAGCGCAGTCCCGCCTGGCCGGGTGTACCGCTGCGAGCGACGCCGGAACGGGCCACAGTGCCGTCTCGCTCGCAGAAAAA
>CAYZKS010000307.1:0-3756 GCA_964478725.1 uncultured Anaerolineales bacterium | reverse complement strand
ATACGCGGCGGGCAGCGTGTCACCAGCCCTGAGGCGGAGAGCCGATACCGTACTCTGGAGAAGTTCAGCCGCGACCTGACCCAACTCTCGAAAGAGGGCAAGTTGGATCCCGTCATTGGACGCGACAGTGAGGTCATGCGCGTGATCCAGGTCCTGTGCCGGCGCACCAAGAACAACCCCGTGCTCATCGGGGAAGCAGGAGTGGGCAAGACGGCCATCGTCGAGGGTCTGGGGCAAAAGATCGCCACCGGTGACGTGCCGGAACTGCTCATGAACAAGAGGCTGCTGTCGCTGGACTTGGGCGCGATGGTGGCCGGGACGCGTTTCCGCGGCGAGTTTGAAGAGCGAGTCAAGGCAGTCCTGGATGAGATCAAGCGAGCTGAGGGCGAGATCATCCTGTTCATCGACGAACTGCACAACGTGGTGGGGGCGGGGGCTGCCCAGGGGGCGATCGATGCATCGAGCATGCTCAAGCCAGCCCTGTCGCGAGGCGAACTGCACTGCATCGGCGCCACAACGGTAAACGAGTACCATCAGCACATCGAGAAAGACCCGGCCCTGGAGCGGCGCTTCGCACCCATCTTCGTGGAGGAGCCCAGCGCCGACGAGACCATCGAGATGCTCAAGGGGGTGCGACCACGTTATGAGGAGCATCACAAAGTGGTCATCAGCGATGAAGCCATCCGGGCGGCTGCGTATCTTTCGGAGCGTTACGTCAAGGACCGCTTCCTGCCGGACAAGGCCATCGACCTGATCGATGAGAGCGCATCCAAGCTGCGCATCGAGATCTTCAGCCTGCCCGAAGAACTCAAGAAGATGAAGATGGAGATGGGGCGCTTGCAGGGCGAAGAGGAGAGCGCCTGGCAAAGCCGCAACTATGAACAGGCGGCCAGGCTGAAGAGCCAACGCCTGAAGCTAGAAGAGGAGTTCCAGACCAAGAAGGAATCCTGGAGGAAGGAACGAGGACTCGAAGAGACGGTACACGAACAGGACATCGCTGAAGTGGTCTCGCGCTGGACGGGCATCCCGGTAAGCCGTATGCTGGAGACCGAAGCCGAGAAACTGCTGCAGATGGAGGCCAGATTGCACGAGCGCATCATCGGCCAGGATACGGCCGTAGTCGCGGTATCCGACGCCATCCGGCGTGCGCGCTCAGGGATGAAGGACCCCAGACGCCCCATTGGCAGCTTCCTGTTTCTCGGCCCCACTGGCGTCGGCAAGACCGAACTTGCCAAGGCTCTGGCGCAGTTCTTGTTTGATGACCAGGATGCTCTGCTACGCGTGGACATGAGCGAGTATCAGGAGCGTCACACGGTCTCGCGACTGATGGGCGCGCCGCCAGGATACGTGGGCTATGAAGAAGGCGGCCAGCTGACGGAAGCGGTACGTCGTCGCCCGTACCAGGTGATTCTGTTCGACGAGATCGAGAAGGCGCACCCCGATGTATGGAATGCCCTGTTGCAGATACTAGAAGACGGACGCCTGACCGATGGCCAGGGGCACGTGGTGGACTTTCGCAACACCGTGGTCATCATGACCTCGAACCTCGGCACCAAGTATGCCCACAAGGGTACGGGGGCACTCGGCTTCCGTAGACCTGACGAGCCTGCAGAGGATGAACGGGCGCGTGAGGACATCCAGGAGGAGCTGAAGAAGACCTTCCGGCCCGAGTTCTTGAACCGACTTGACGAGGTGATCATCTTCCAGCGGCTGACCAAGGAAGACATGCGGCGCATCGTGAGCTTGCAGATGAAGGAGATCAGCCAACGCATGCGCGAGCAGGGAGTGGAAGTCGAGCTCAGCGAGTCCGCGGGCGACTGGTTGGCGGAAAAGGGCTTCGATCCCGTGTTTGGAGCGAGACCCTTGCGCCGAACGTTGCAGCGGTTGGTGGAGAGCCCTCTCTCCAAGAAGCTCATTCAGGGCGAATTCCGCCGTGGCGACAGGCTGCGCATCGAGATTGAGAACGGCGAACTGATCTTCGGCAAGATCAACAGCGCTGCCCCTGCCGATAGCCCTGCACCCGTTCCAGTCTAGAGTCGTCGATCCAAGTGCCTGTAATGCGAGAAGCCGGGTCTCTTCGAGAGAGCCGGCTTCTCCTTGCTTCAACTAGGGGGCAACACGCACTACTAGGCTGGAGTTCCGCGCACTACGGGCATCTCCAATCTGAGCAGCTCACGCGCAATCTGCCCTGCCACTGCTGCGTTGTTGCGCAATAGGGCGATATTGGTGGCGATGCTCTCCCCACCGGTGAGTTGGCCCACCCGTTCCAACAGGAACGGGGTCATCTGCCGTCCTCGGATGCCACGCTCCTCAGCCTCACCCAAGGCCTGTGCGATAGCCTGTTCGACGACTTGCCGCGGGAGCTCCTGCTCGGCTGGCACCGGCACAGCAATCAGTACGGCGCCTTCGAGCCCCAGATCCCGCTTGGCCTTGATCACTTGCGCGGCTTGCAGCGCCGTGTCGACGCGGGCATCGACAGGCAAACCACTGCTTCTTGAATAGAACGCCGGGAACTCGTCCGTGCCAAAGCCCAAGACGGGCACGCCATGAGTCTCCAACCACTCGAGGGTCAGTGGCAGATCGAGGATGGCTTTCGCGCCGCCGCACACAACGGCAACACAAGTGCGCTGCAACTCGGGCAGGTCTGCCGAGATGTCAAACGGCAGTCCACGGTGCACGCCGCCGATGCCGCCTGTCGCAAAAACCCGGATCCCGGCCATGACCGCCAGGAGCATAGTTGTCGCCACAGTGGTGCCGCCAGTCCACTTCATAGCCACTGCAAGCGGCAGGTCACGCCGGCTGCACTTGTGTACGTCCCTGTCCGTGGCCAGGCGCTGCAACTCCGCATCGGTCAGCCCGACGTGTAATACGCCTTCCAGGATGGCCGTTGTTGCCGGTACCGCGCCGTACTCGCGCACCGTGGCCTCCAGCAGTTGGGCCGTCCTGATGTTGTCTGGGTAGGGTAGCCCATGCGAGATCAGGTTAGACTCCAGCGCCACCAAGGGCTTGTGTCCACGCATAGCCCGGCGCACTTCAGGGGAGAAAGCAAGGGGGTATTTGGTCATCGCGTGATTCGCCTATATCACCAGTTGATCGTACAGACGTTCCAGGCTGAGGTCTGGGCACACGGTATGCGCGCACTTGAGCGTCAGGGTGGCCGCAGACACGCCCAGCCGCATGGACTCGTCAATGGAGAATCCATTCACCATTCCATAGACCACCGCAGCCGTGAGCGCATCACCGGCTCCGGTGTAATCCAGCACTTCGCAGCGGATGGCAGGGATGTAGCCTTGGTTCTGCGCGGTGGCATAGCACAGCCCTTCCTCAGCCAGTGTGATGACCGCAGTGCCCACGCCTTGCACCACCAGTTCTTTGGCCGCCACCATGGCCTCTGTGCGGCCATGAATCGGGTGCCCGCACAAGATGGCCGCCTCTGCCAGGTTGGGCCTGACCATGGCGAGGTCCGCCATGTGCTTCTTCAGGCGGGGGGCAAGCGTCGAGGAGGCAGGATCCACCGCTACCGGCACACCGTGGCGCTTGGCAATCTGGATTGCGGACGCCAGCGACTGAGGAGATAGATTGCCATCCAGCACCAGCATGGCCGCATTCTCAAACAGGCGTCGATGAGAACGGATGTACGCGGGCGTGACTAGCCTCATCGTCCCCATCTCATCCACGGCAAAGGCTTTGCTGCCTGCCTCATCCAGCAAGGCGAGATAGGCAGCGGAGTGGCACTCTGGCGTGATGATCACCCGA
>CAYZKS010000306.1:0-3761 GCA_964478725.1 uncultured Anaerolineales bacterium | reverse complement strand
GACTGCCCCAAAGCCGAAACGCAGTCGGAGCGGGTGGCGAGCAGGACAACTCGCCTGAGGGGCCTGGCAGAATCATCTCCGGCGGGGTCTTGCCAACGGCCGCTGGCGTGAGCCAGCTTGACTGCCACAACAGAGCGTGCTAGAATTGGATATAACCTAGGTACGCGATCAGGGGGCCCAGAAGCCCCGAGAAGCGCCGTGCGCCGAAGCAAGGCAAGGACTTTGCTCAGGCACGGCGTTCTTTTGTGGGCGCAAGACTGTTCTTTCAAGGAGGAAGAGAATGACTGCCAACTGTCCGGAGTGTGATGCCGAGATCCAGATGAAAGGCCCGATCAAGGGCGAAATCATCACGTGCCCCGATTGCGGCGCCGAACTTGAAGTCACGGCGCTCGATCCGCTGACGCTGGAGCTTGCTCCCGAAGAAGAGGAGGATTGGGGAGAGTAACCGCGATGAGAATAGGCATTCTCTGCTCTCGCATCCGTGTGGAAGAGAAGCTCATCTTCGAGGCGCTGGATCGCAGGGGCATTCCTTACGAGCTGCTTGACGACCGCGAGCTGGTGCTGGACATGCAGAGGCGCTCCCTGGACTATGACGTGATCCTGGAGCGCTGCATCAACCATTCGCGCGCACTGTTCGCACTGCGCATCCTGGAGGACTGGGGTCTGCGATGCGTGAACCCCTACGCAGTGGCCGACACGTGCGGTAACAAGCTGCTTACGACCAGTGCCCTGACGAGGGCAGGTGTTCCCAGTCCGCGCACCCTGGTGGCTTTTACCCCAGAATCGGCATTGCAGGCCATCGAGGCCCTGGGCTACCCTGTGGTGCTCAAACCTGCCATTGGCTCTTGGGGACGGCTGCTCTCCAAGGTGAACGATCGTGAGGCGGCAGAAGCCGTCCTAGAGCACAAGCAGGTGCTGGGGACCTACCACCACTCTATCTTCTACATCCAGGAGTACATCCACAAACCCAGCCGCGACATCCGCGCCTTCGTGGTGGGCGACAGAACCATCGCGGCCATCTATCGCAACTCGGAACACTGGATTACCAACACAGCGCGCGGAGGTCTGGCTACCAAGTGCCCAGTGACATCCGAGTTGGACGAGTTGTGCGTGCGCGCCGCCAAGGCCGTCGGCGGCGGCGTGGTGGCCATCGATATCTTGGAGGATCCCGAGCGCGGGCTTCTGGTGAACGAAGTGAACTACACTATGGAGTTCCGCAACAGCATCGGCCCGACGGGCGTGGATATCCCCGGGGAGATCATCCAGTACCTGCAGCAGGTGGCCGCCTGAGCCGGCAGCGTGCATGATGCATGCTTCCGGATGTCCGGCATGGGCCCTTCATATCAAGTCGTCAGCAGAGAGCAGACCATCGCCCACTGGACCAGCGGCGGTGCAGCAATCGTGAGCCACACTCGACACTGCACCCGCTCTTGCCCGACCCCTGGTCACCACGGAGAGCAAATATGATAGGCATGGAAGTCGAGCGAAGCCACACTAGTGGTGTGTATCCCAAACGTGATCTGGAAATCGTGCGTGGTCAGGGCGCCCACGTCTGGGACGCTGCCGGCCGCGAGTATATCGACTGCGTCACGGGCCATGGGGTGGCCATCCTGGGACATTGCCATCCTGCCGTCGTCCGGGCGGTCCAGGCACAGTCCGAGCGCCTGATCACCTGCCCCGAGGTCTTTTACAACGACCAACGCGCCGCGGCTCTGGAACTCCTGACCGGAATGGCTCCCGAGGGCCTGACGCGCGCCTTCTTGTGCAACTCTGGCACCGAGGCCATCGAGGCCGCGCTCAAGTTCGCGCGGCTTGCCACTGCCCGCCCGGGCTTTGTGGCGACGATGCGTGGCTTCCATGGGCGCACGCTGGGCGCGCTGTCTGCCACCTGGGAGCCCAAGTACCGCGAGCCGTTTCTGCCGCTGCTACCGGGTTTCCAGCACGTGCCCTTCAACAACCTAGACGCGATGGCAGCCGCCGTGAGTGAGAACACGGCCGCGGTGCTGGTCGAGGTGGTACAGGGCGAGGGAGGCGTACGTCCGAGCAGCCCGGGCTATCTTGCCGGAGTGCAGGCGATCTGCCGCCAACACGGCGCGCTACTGATTGTGGACGAGGTACAGACCGGCTGCGGCCGCACCGGGCGCATGTGGGCCTGCCAGCACCACGGCGTATCCCCCGACGTGATGTGCGTGGGCAAGGGTATGGCCGGCGGCGTGCCCATGGGAGCCGCCCTGCTTGGAGCGCGCATCCCTGAGCTGTCGCAGGGCGTGCACGGATCCACATTTGGCGGGAATCCATTGGCCTCTGCCGCGGCGGTGGCCGCCTTGCACGCCATCCAGGAAGAGGATCTGCCAGGGCGCGCGGCTCAACTGGGGGAATGGCTGCTGGCGCGCCTATGCCGGATCGCGAGCCAACGGATTCGCGAAGTGCGCGGGCTCGGGCTGATGGTGGGCATCGAGCTGAGGGAGAAGGTCCAGCCCCACCTGCTGGCCTTGCAGGAGCGCGGAGTACTGGCCCTGCCGGCCGGCCCCACCGTTCTGCGCCTGCTGCCTCCACTGGTGATCCAAGAAGAGGAGCTGGAACGCGTGGTCGAGGCCGTCGAGGGAGTCCTGACCGCATGAGTGAGCAACCTGCTATAGACCTGCTGCGACGCATGGTGGAGATCGCGAGCCCGTCGGGGCAGGAACGCGAGCTGGCGCTCTTGCTCGTGGCCGAGATGCAGCGTCTAGGGTTGCGCTCCTGGATCGACGAGGCGGGCAATGCCATCGGCGAAGTCGGCGAAGGGCCTGAGGAGATACTGCTCCTGGGTCACATGGACACCGCTCCGGGTTTCATTCCGGTTCGCATCGAAGACGATGTTTTGTATGGGCGCGGCTCGGTCGACGCCAAGGGGGCGTTGGCGACCTTTATCTGCGCGGTGGGGCAAGCCGGGCCGAGGCATGGCAAGCGGCTGGTCGTGGTGGGAGCAGTGGAGGAAGAGTGCTCGTCCTCTCGCGGCGCCCGACATCTGCTGAAGCACCGGCACCCGTCCATGGTCATCATCGGCGAGCCCAGCGGCTGGGATCGCGTGACGCTCGGCTACAAAGGGCGCCTGTTGGTGGAGTACAATCTGCGCAAGCCGGTGAGCCACACTGCGGGCAAGGAGCCTGGCGCCTGCGAGAGCGCGGTGGATTTCTGGCTGGCGGTGCGCAATCATGCCGCCCGCTACAACGCGGATCAGCACTCGCTGGGCTCTGCTCTGGATGCCTCCCTGCGCTCGATGTCCTCCAGCAGCGATGGCCTCACGGAGGTGGTGCAGGCCACACTGGCGCTGCGCATCCCATTTGGGCTGGAGCTTTCTGAGATACGCAGGTCCATCGGCGCGCTTTGTCCGTCGGAAGCCAGGCTCTCGTTCTACGCCGACGAGCCACCGTATCGCGCCCCCAAGAACACGCCGCTGGTGGCCGCCTTGCTCAGCAGCATACGCGCCGCCGGCGGCACGCCCGTCTTCTCCTACAAGACTGGCACCAGCGACATGAACGTGGTCGGCCCCGTCTGGAACTGCCCCATCGCCGCCTACGGTCCGGGCGACTCGGCACTGGACCACACCCCGAACGAAAATCTCGACCTCTCAGAGTACGAAAGGGCCATCGCGGTTCTAGTCGAAGCACTGCGCTGCCTGTGAGTATGTGATGCGTACGCACAGTGTGGTATAATCTGGGCAGGATACATGTGACACACAGTAACGCTTCGGAGCGTGCATCGCTTGAGGGGGTGCGAAA
>CAYZKS010000305.1:0-3762 GCA_964478725.1 uncultured Anaerolineales bacterium | reverse complement strand
GATCGTCTCCCGCCACCAGGGTTGGCCCGCACGCTGCAGCGTATACTCCACATAGTCGTCCCTGCCAGCCACTGCCAGCGCTGCCAGGTACTCCTGAAAGGTGAGGTGCGAGAAGCGGTACACGCCGCTGCCGTGTTCGCCCAGCAGTCCGGTGCGCTCCTGGATCACGCACAGGAAACGCTCCACGGCTCGCGATGCTGCTCTCCAATTGCCCAGCATGGCGTAGAAGGCATCGCCCAGCAGGCGTCGCAGGTCGAGGGCCTCGATCTCTTTCTGCTGGCGCTCGTGCATCCACAGCGCCACGGCCTGCAGCAGGAGGCGCTTGTCCCCGGCGTCGAAAGGCCGCTCTTCCAGGATGGGCAGTTCCTGCACGCCCCTGGCCTCCTGCCACTTGCCCAGCAGCACGCCCACCGCTTCGTCGTACAGCTCGGCGCGCCGGTCGGGCAGCTTGACGCGGTCGCGGTGCACCAGGGCGATCACGGTCAGCATCAGGGGGTTGATGGCCAGCTCGCGGATGCGCTCGTCCTGCTGGATGGCGTGCAACAACTGCTGGGTCTGGGCCTCGGCGTAGGCCGCCGCGCTCTCGCCCGGCCCCATCTGGCCGACTGCCACGGCCAGGTGCCAGTTGTGCAGGAAGGTGCGCACGTCCTCCAGCGTAAAGTCGCGGATGGTGGTGGTGGCGTAGCCCTCGCCCAGACGCGCCGCGCCGCTATAGCCCACGATGCGGCTGGTGACCACGTAGCGGCATTGCGGGTAGGCGGCGCTAAAGGCTTCCACCAGCCGCGCCACGCGCCGGCGCAGCTCGGGGTCCGCCACCTCGTCCAGGCCGTCCAAGAGCAATACTGCGTTTCCGGCTTGCAGGTAGGCGTCGAAAAAGTCGGCGGGCAGGGCAAGGCGTTCTCCCTGCAGCATAGCCAAGAGGTGTTGCAGCAAGAGGGCGTGGCCCTCGGTGCCGTCCTCCACCGCGCGGTGCGCAGCCAGATAGGCACCAAGCCGGCGCAGCGGCAGCAGCACCGGCAGGCGCCCGGCTTCCTCCAACCCCAGCCGCTGCTGCACGAGCCGGCTGCCCTCGGCCAGGTCGCGCGCGTAGAGCTGGGCCAGATAGCTGAGCAGCGTGGACTTGCCGCTGCCGGGATCTCCAAGCACGACCAGGTGATTGTGCGCGGCCAGCGCTTCGTTGACGCTAACAGAAACGGTTTCTGTCTGCTCTGTGAGCCTCTCGGGCCGGCGCTTCCCCTCGCCGGGTGCGAGGCCCGCTTGCTCCGCCAGCCAGGCCTCTTCGGCCTGCACGCTGCGCTGGCGCGTGGCGCGCAGCGTTACGTAGATCTGCTCCAACTCGATGTGCACCAGCCGGCCGCCGGAGCGGATGCCCTGCAGTTGCAGGTAGCGGTTGCGCTGGATCACGTGTCGCAGGTAGGCTGCCAGGGCCGAATCGCGGTCCACTGCGCGCAAGTCCACAGGGGGTTCGCCGATCACCACGGTGGAGCCGCCGCTGGCGACCACCACGTGGCCTCCGGCGGCGATGCTGTCCTGGGTGGCAACGGGCGCGCTCACCTGATGCGCCGCCACGGCGCCGGCCCCCACGCTCCCGGCGGCCTTGTCCACCTTGCCGGCAGCCTCGGCCTGTGCTTCTGGGCGTAGCGGGAGCCCGCAGATGGGGCACACGCGGAATTCGTCAGGCCAGTCTCGCTCACACATCGTACAGCGCACAGGGGGCCTCCCTTCGGAACGCGCCAGACTCGTCTCCCCAGGCGACCGAGATGCTCCTTGACCGCGTTTCATCTGGAAGCAAGCATAGTGTAGTGCAACTTGGCACCGGGGTCAACCATAGGGAAACCGGGTTTCTTCTTGGTCGGCGCGAAGCACTAGCCAGCATAAGAGCCGGGTTTCTTGCCACCGCGACCCAGGCCTTGCTGCACCGGATGAGAAACCCGGCTTCTCGCCCTCGCCCCTTTTGTCATTTGCCTCGAAACGGGGTAGAATAGCCGGTTTAGAACGCCTGTATCCGGAGCGCGCATGGACTTTCAAGACGTCATCATGAAACTGGATCAGTTCTGGGCCGCGCAGGGCTGCCTCATCTGGCAGCCCTATAATGTGCAGGTCGGGGCCGGCACCATGAACCCGGCCACGGTGCTGCGTGCCCTGGGCCCCGAGCCCTGGAATGTGGGCTACGTCGAGACCAGCGTGCGCCCCGCAGACGGCCGCTACGGCGAGAACCCCAACCGCTGGAGCCAGTACTACCAGTACCAGGTGATCCTGAAGCCCGACCCGGGCAACCCGGTCGAGCTGTTCATGCAGAGCCTGGAAGCCCTGGGCATCCACCCGCGCGAGCACGACATCCGCTTGGTTGAAGACAACTGGGAGGCGCCAGCGCTGGGCGCCTGGGGCCTGGGCTGGGAAATCTGGATGGACGGCCAGGAGATCACCCAGTTCACTTACTTCCAGCAGGCGGGCGGGTACGAGCTGGAGCCCGTGTCGGTCGAGATCACCTACGGCCTGGAGCGCATCGTGATGGTGCTGCAGGGCGTGCGCGACTTTGCCCACATGCAGTGGGGCCACGGCATCACCTACGGCGACATGTTGCTGCGCCAGGAAGTCGAGCACTGCACCTACAACTTTCAGACGGCCAGCGTGGAACGCCTGACCCAGATGTACGACCTGTACGAGGCCGAGGCCAAGAGCGCACTGGCAGCGGGACTGGTGATTCCTGCGCACGACTATGTATTAAAGTGCTCGCATGCCTTCAACGTGCTGGATGCCCGCGGCGCCGTGGGCGTCACGGAGCGCGCACGCTACTTTGCGCGCATGCGCGAGCTGGCGCGCGAGGTGTCCAAGCGCTACCTGGCGCAACGCGAGGAAATGGGCTTCCCGCTGCTCAGGCAGCAACAAGCAGTGGAGCCACAGCCGCTGCCCTCTGTGGATGCCTCGCGCTTTGCGCACAAGCCCGCCACGCTGCTGTTCGAGACTGGCATGGAAGAGCTGCCGGTGGCCGAGCTGGATTCGGTCCTGCAGCAGTTGCGCGAGAACGCGTCCGAGGCGCTGGCCTCCGCGCGCCTGGCGTTCCGCGAGCTGCGTGTGTTGGGCACGCCGCGGCGGTTGGTGCTGTGGGTCAAGGGGCTTGCGCCGTCACAACCGGATCAAGAGCGCGTGGTCAAGGGGCCGCCTGCGGATTTTGCCTTTGACAAGCAGGGCCAGCCAACCAAGGCCGCGCTGGGCTTTGCCAAGGCCCAAGGCGTGGATGTGGCGGACCTCGCCCGGCGTGAGTACGAAGGCAAGAACTACCTCGTGGCCGTGAAGCAAGAGCGCGGGCGTGCGGCGGCCGAAGTGCTGTCCGAGACGCTGCCCGAACTGATCGCTTCGTTCAAGTTCGCCAAGAGCATGCGTTGGGATTCGCGCGCTCCGGCCATGTCGCGACCGCTGCGCTGGCTGCTGGCGCTGCTGGGCGACCAGGTGGTTCCCTTCCAGTTTGGCGGCGTGCAGAGCGGCCGCGTCACTCACGGCCTGCGCCCCTTTGGCTCGCCCCCAATCGAGTTGCCGGACGCGGACTCGTACCTGGATGTCATGCGCGCCAATTCCATCCTCCTGGACCCCGAGGAGCGGCGAGAGACGATCCGCACGCAGGCGGCCGAGCTGGCGGCCGGCGTGGGCGGAAACGTCCCGGACGACCCGGAGCTGCTGCAAGAAGTGACCAATTTGGTGGAGTGGCCCACGCCCATCCTGGGGAACTTTGCGGAAGAGCACCTGGCGCTGCCTCAGGAAGTG
>CAYZKS010000304.1:2249-3765 GCA_964478725.1 uncultured Anaerolineales bacterium | reverse complement strand
TCAGGGTCAGGGTGAACTCGTTGTAGGAGGTGGTGAAGGTGAAGATGATGGACGAGAGGATGCCGGGCAGCACCAGCGGCAAAGTGACGTGGAAGAAGGTGCGCAGCGGGTTGGCGCCGCACACCGCGGACGCTTCCAGCACGCGCTCGTCCAGTCCCTCAAAGGTGGCCGAGAGCACCAGGATGGCGTAGGGCGCGCAGATGGCCACGTGCGCGATGGCCACGCCCATAAAGGTGTCCACCAGGTGCAGGCGGTAGAAGATCTGCGCGATGCCCAGGGCGTAGGCGATGGGCGGGATCATGCGCGGCAGCAGGATCAGCGCGGTCAGCAGCTCCTTGGCCGGCACCTTGCGACGTCCCAGGGCCCAGCCCGTGGGCAGGGCGATCAGGGTGGAGAGCAGCACGGCGATGGCGGCGATGATCAGGGTGTTGCCCAGCACCGTGGGGATGTTGGCCACGCCCAGAGCCCAGCGGTACCAGTCCAGCGTGAGCTGGGGGGGCAGCCACTTTTTGCCGAACCAGTTACGCCCCACTGACTTGAGCACGATGATGGCAAAAGGCGCCGTGATCCACAGGAAAAAGCTGCACAGGAAGGTGTAGGCCAGCAGGTTCTTGCCGCGCACGAGGCCTTGCCAATAGCGTTTGAGCACAGTCATGAGACCGGTCGCCTCCTGAGGGCGCGCATGTAGATGGTGAGGAACAGCACCTGCAGCACGGCCATGACCACGGCCATGGCGCTGGCCGCCGACCAGCGCGCCGGCAAGAACAGCTCGATCTGCTTGTAGATGCTGACGGACCAGGGCCGGAAGTCGCCGCCGGTGATGAGCGGGATGCTAAAGGCGCCAAAGGCGGCCATGAAGGTCAGCACCGAACCGGACAGGATGCCGCGCGCGATCAGCGGCAGCACGATGTGGCGCAGCACCTGCCAGGGGTTGGCCCCGGCCACGCGTGCGGCCTCCTCGACGGCCGGGTCCAGCCCTTCCAGCGTGGAGAGCGTGGTGATGGCCGTGTAGGAGAAGTAGTGCCAGACGTAGAAAAGCACCAGCCCGGGCAGGGTGTAGTTGACCTGCACGGGGGTGGTACGTCCCAGCGCCAGCAGAGCCAGGTTGAACCAGCCGCGGCTGCCCCAGAACAACAGCAGCCCCAGGGCGCCGATCAGTCCGGGCACGGTGATGGGGATCAGGATGGCCAGCCGGAACAGTGAATGCCCCGCCAGCTTGCGGCGCAGCAGCAGCGCCAGCGGCACGGATAGCAGGATGGACAGCAGCGTGCAGGCCACCGCCAGGAAGATGGTCAACCAGATGACGCCGCGGGCGTCCGGGTCATTCAGGAAGGCGGCATAGTTCTGCAACGTCCAGCCCGCGGCCTGGCCTTCGGGGCGCAGGCTGCGCTGCACGGTGACCAGCATGGGGTAGAAGAACAGGCCGAAGAAGCCTGCCAGTCCCGGCAGCAGCAGGCCGAACGTGACCAGACTTTCCCAGCGACGGGTTGTGGTGTTGGACATAACGTGTTCCTTG
>CAYZKS010000304.1:0-2149 GCA_964478725.1 uncultured Anaerolineales bacterium | reverse complement strand
CCTCCTGACGGAGGAACTACAAACAGCCCACTGCCAACTGTTAACCGTTAACCGTTAACCGTTCCCCTACGGCAACAGCTCCTTCACACCCTCGGCCTTGATCCAGTCGGTGACCTCCTTGTTGGACTGGCGCACGCGATACTTTTCGACCTCTTCCCACTTGGGGATCTTGCGCCACACCACGTCGGGGATCTTGTCCCAGATCTCGGTGCCGGTGTACTGCCACATGGTGGTGATCAGGCGGATCTGCTGGTCGTCCGAGAGCAGGTAGTTGATGACCTTGGCGGCCACGGGCTTGTAGGCCTCCGGGATGTTGCCCGGGATGGCCAGGTAGCCGTCGGAGCCCGCGGGCATGCCGTCGCTGAGGGCGGCCGCGGCGATGGTCGGCGGCATGGTGCCCTGGCTCACGGACCACAGCGAGTAGTCCATGGCATAGACCGAGATCCAGGTGTCGCCCGCATTAAAGTCCTCGAACATGTTGGTGGGCTCGGCGGCGATGCGGCAGTAGGACATAAAGTCCTTCAAGCGGGCGACCGCGTCCTGGTACTCCATCTTGGCCTGCAGGTCAGCCAGCTTGTAAGGTTTGTCGTTGGCGTCAGCCAGCGGCACAAAGGCATTGAGGAAGCTGTAGGGCAGGCCGCGGCCCGACCCGGACTTGCTGTCGGGGCGCATCCAGCCGATGTGACCCTTCCACTCGGCGCGGCGCTCGTAGAACTCTTTCCAGGACTTGGGTGGGTTATCCACGTACTCGGTGTTGTAGATCAGGGTGTACTGGCTGCGCCAGTACAGCGCGCCCGTGCCCTGCGTGTCCACGCCCTGCGCGATCTTGAGGTAATCCTCGCGGCACTTGGACAGGTTGGGGATGTCCTTTACCGCGTCGGGCCACACCTTGACCAGAGCGATGTTGCCCTTGACCAGGCTGGCCAAATCGTCGGGCTTCATGAACAGCAGGTGCACGTCGCCCTTGCCCGTCTCCCAGGCCTTCATGCGCTCGGTCAGCTCGGCGATCTTGCCCACCACATAGTTGACCTTGACGCCCAGTTGCTCCTGGATGGCCGGGACCACGACGTTCTGCCAGTACCACTGGAAGTTGGCGCCCGAGTTGGTGTCCACCAGGGTGATCTCGGTGGGGGCAGGCGCAGGCGGCACGGCCGTGACTTCCTTCACGACTTCCTTGACCACTTCCTTCTCCACCACCTTGGTCTCGACCTTGGTGATGACCTGCGGCGTGGGCGTCGCTGCGGGCGCGCATGCCGCCAGGAGCGACGCGACCAACACCAGGGCCAGTACTGCATACCACATCCTCTTTCCAGACATTGCTTCTCCTCCTTCTGTAGTCTTGGTAGCGGAAACCTCCGCCGGGGATGTTCTCATTTCCTTGTCGCGTGATGTCCTATTCCTTTGGGGTGGCCACTTCCTCCAGGCGCACGGGGCGGTTCTCGGCCAGCGATTTCTTGGCGGCGTAGCCCAGAACCACGGCGGCGCGCCCGTCGGCGCCGCCGACCTCGGGCGGCTTGTCCTGCTGGATGCACTCCACAAAGGCGCGCATCTCGGCGATGTACGAGTCGGTGTAGCGCTCGATGAAGAAGAACCCGAGCATGCTGGAATGCACCGCGTCGGCGGTGCTCCATTCGGCGGTGTCGGGCCTGGGGTTGGCGGCGGAGGCCACGCCCCTGGAGCCAAACACCTCCAGGCGCTGGTCGTAGCCGTAGACGGCCTTGCGGCTGTTGTCAATGCAGCCGATGGCGCCGCCGTCGTAGCGCAGGGTGACCACGGCCGTGTCCACGTCGCCGGCCTCTCCGATGGCGGGATCCACCAGCACCTCGCCCGCGGCGTACAGCTCGCGCACCTCGCGGCCGATCACAAAGCGCGCCATGTCAAAGTCGTGGATGGTCTGGTCCAGGAACAGGCCGCCCGAGACCTTGATGTAGGCCAGGGGCGGCGGGGCCGGGTCGCGACTGCAAATGCGCACCACGTGCGGAACGCCGATCTCCCCGCTAGCCACGATGTCGCGCACGCGCCGGAAGTGCACGTCAAAGCGCCGGTTGAAGCCCACCTGCAGCTTGACCCCGGCGCGCTGCACCGCCGCGAGCATGGCGTCAATGCGCCCCAGGTCCAGGTCGAGCGGCTTTTCGCAAAAGATGTGCTT
>CAYZKS010000303.1:0-3773 GCA_964478725.1 uncultured Anaerolineales bacterium | reverse complement strand
GGCGCGAGGGGACACGCAGGCCGCGCTGAACGCCTACCGCCGCCTGAACGAGTTGCGTCCCCAGGGGCGCGCCTACCTGCTGGGGATGCTCTCCCTCTACCAGGCCCTCGACGATTGGGTGACCGCCAGCGGCTACGCCGTGCGCTTGCTGCGCACCGCTGATGAGGAGGAGCCCCTCTCTGTCACTTACCTGCGTCGGCTGCGTGACTACTTCCGAGCGAGCGACGAGGAGACCCGCGTAACCGACTTGGAGGCCGAGCTAGAGCGCCGTTATGCCGACGAACTGGCCGAACTGCGCGCCGCCTTCTCTCCAACCCCGCGAGTGCGACCTGCCATCCCCACACCGCGCCCTCTGGAGGAACCACCGCCCGCCGAATTTCTTCCCACCTTTGATCAAATCCCCGTCTCCGAAGAGGAGCGGGCCCACATCACCGAGGCCGTCCGACGGCTCTTTGGCTTTGAAACCCTCCTGCCCGGCCAGTTGGAGACCATGGCCTGCGTCCTGCGCGGCGAGGACGTGCTGACCATCCTGCCCACCGGCGGCGGTAAATCGCTCTGCTACCAACTCCCCGCACTGCTGGCCGAAGGAGACACGACGCTCGTCATCTCGCCCCTCATCGCCCTGATGAAGGACCAGGTGGACTCGCTGCCTGCACAGTTGCAGCGGCGGGCGATCAACATAGACTACAGCCTGGAGAGGGATGAACTGCACTGGCGACTGGAACAGGCCGCCAACGGAGCCTACCGCCTGGTCTACGCCGCCCCGGAGCGGCTGCGCCAGCCGCCCTTCCTGCACGCGTTGCGGCACGCAGGTGTAAACCGGTTGGTGATTGACGAAGTGCACTGTATCAGCGTGTGGGGCCACGACTTTCGGCCCGACTACCTCACCATCGGTCGGACCCGGCAGGCGCTGGGCAACCCGCCGCTGTTGGCCATGACCGCCACAGCGCCACCCCGCGTGCGGCGGGACATCCTCCACCACCTGGGTGATATGCGCATCATCGCCGGCGACGTGACCCGCCCCAACCTGCAACTGGAGGTCTTCCACGCCCGCAACGCCGACGACAAATTGCGCCACCTGCTGGTCTTCTGCCAAACCGAGCCTGGCAGCGGTATTGTCTATGCCGGCACCCGCGCCCGTTGCGAGGAACTGGCCGCGCTGCTGCGCGGCCACGGCATCGTCGCCGACCATTACCACGCCGGCATCTCCGACCGGGCCGGGGTGCAGGACGACTTTATGGCCGGCCGTATCCGCATCGTCGTGGCTACCGTCGCCTTCGGCCTGGGCATTGACAAGCCGGACATCCGCTTCATCGTTCATTTCGTCCCACCCCCCTCACTGGAGGCCTACTACCAAGAGGCCGGCCGAGCCGGGCGCGACGGGTTGCCCGCCCGCTGTCTGCTGATGTACGCCCCTTCAGACCGGGCCATGCTGACCCGCCACGCCCACCAGGACGTGCTGCCGGTCGAGTTCCTGCGCGCCCTCTACGCGGCCGTCAAACAACGTCTGGGAGGTGTTTCCTCCGGCCGGGTCGCGACGGCGGACCTGGAGCGCGATACGTTCGCTTCGCTCAGTACAGGCCTGCAGGCCGACGACACGCGCGTTCGCGTGGCCCTGAGTCTATTGGAGGAAGCGGGCCTCTTGCAGCGCGGCCCCGACCTGCCCCGCGCTGCGGTCGTCTGCCTGACCATCAGCGATGGACCCGCCTCCATGCCTGAACTGGCCGTCTTCTGCCAGGCCGCCCGGCTGCGGCCCGGCCAACCACTGACCCTGGACCTGGCAGAGGTGGCGCGACAAGCCGGTCTGCCCCTTGCAGACATCGAACGCCGGGTGCTGGAGTGGGCTGACGCTGGCTGGCTGGATTACCGTCCGGCAGGGCGCGACCTGTTGCTGGAGCTGCTGTCGCCACCATCGGATGCTGCCGAGCGCATCGCCACCCTGTTGGAGCGGTACAAGACCATCCAGGCTCAGCGGGTGGACGAGATCACCGCTTACGCCCGAACCGTGCGCTGCCGTCACGGCCATATCAACGCCTACTTGGGCGGCCGCACCATCGAGCGGTGCTCCGCCTGTGACAACTGCGTCGAAACTGAGACACCACCGGATACCGAACTACCCAACGAGCGGGAGCAGTTGTTGACCATTCTGCGCTGTGTTTCAGCCGCGCCGTGGAGCTGGGGACGGGTTAGCCTGGTGCGCATCTTGCGTGGCGACGAGAAGGCTCATCGCCACGCCCAGCCTCTCCACGAGAAAGCCCGCGATCACGTGGGCTTTGGCACGCTGGCCTTCCGCTCGAAGACGGCTGTCGAGCGTATGCTGGACCGGTTGGAGAGTGGGGGGTTTCTGCGAGCGCGACGCCTGGAGCATGGCGGCGTCGTGCTCGACCTCACGCCGGCGGGTAAAGCAGCGCTGCAAGACCCAGCCGCGCTCGATGGGCTGGTCGCGCCAACGAAGAAGCCACTGCCACCACGCAAACTGCCCCAGAAAGGTGAAGGAGGCCTGGACGCGGATGAATCACTGTTCCAAGCGCTGCGGGCGTGGCGGCTGGAGCAGGCCCGCGCGCAGGAGGTGCCACCTTACGTTGTCTTTCACGACAGCCACCTGCGCGCCATTGCTGCACACCGGCCTGTCACGCTGGAGGCTTTATCCGAGGTAAAGGGCATCGGCCCGCGCAAGCTGGAAAAGTATGGACCTGCGGTGATCGAGCTGGTGCGCAGGCACCTGGAAGAGGGGACAAATGACACGCAAACTCAAGCTGAATAACTGGGATGAACCTGAGGAAGAGTCATCGAGGTGCTGGACGCGCTAGAGGAGAAGGGCTACATCAATCAGACACGCCGCGCCAAATCGGTAATGCTAACGGGAGAGGGCGTGCGGCGAGCCCAGGAGCTCGAGGCACGTTACACGTTTTGATTCGGAGGATACATGAGCGTTTTGATCATCGGCGGCACGGGCCTCATCAGCACGGCCATCACTCGCTTGCTGATGGAGCGCAGCGATGATGTGACTCTCTACAACCGAGGCCAGAGCGAAGCGCGCTTCCCTGGCCGCCCCAAGAGAATCCTGGGCGACCGCACGGACTACGCCCTTTTCGAGGCGCAGATGGCGGAGGCAGGGCCTTTTGACTGCGTGATAGACATGGTCTGTTTCCTGCCGGAGGAGGCCGGGAGCAGTGTCCGCGCCTTCCGGGGGCGGATTGGACAGTATATCTTCTGCAGCACAGTGGACGTCTACACCAAACCCGCCAGGCGCTACCCGGTCCGCGAGGATGAAGAGCGCCAGCCCAGGCCTTCCTTCCCCTACGCCTTCCACAAGGCCGCGTGTGAGCGTGTCTTGCAAGCAGCGCATGAGCGTGGCGACTTCCCGGTGACCATCATCCGCCCCGCCGCGACCTATGGTGAAGGGCGCGGCCTCATCCATACGTTCCGCGGCGGTACGTACTACCTGGATCGGGTGCGCAGGGGCAAGCCGATCATCGTGCATGGGGACGGCACCTCCCTATGGGTGGAATGTCACCGGGACGATGTGGGCCGCGCCTTTGTCGAGGCGGTAGGCAATACGAGGGCCTTTGGCAAAGCGTATCATGTCACGGGAGAGGAGTGGATGACCTGGGACCGCTACCACCAGGGGGTGGCTCAGGCACTGGGGGCGCCACCGCCCACGCTGGTCCATATTCCCACTGATCTGCTGGGCAAGGTAGCGCCCAAAGCGGCCGAATGGTGCGTGGAGAATTTCCAGTTCAACAACATCTTCGATAACACCACGGCCCGGG
>CAYZKS010000302.1:0-3801 GCA_964478725.1 uncultured Anaerolineales bacterium | reverse complement strand
GGCAACTGGCTCGCTTGGGTTTGTCTTGGTCGTGATATGCAGCTATACTTCCACACGGCTGACAGGCTCAGGGCCGCGGCGTCAGTCAGTCAGAGTCACGGTGTCTTCTGAGGCGAATCCCAAGGCACAAGGGTGAAATCAGGAAGCAGTCATGGGCACGGTTTGGTTGAAAGCAGGAAGGGACAAAGCGATTCGCAACAGGCACCCCTGGATCTTCTCAGGAGCGATTGCGCGCGTGGACGGCGAGCCCGCCGATGGCGATGTGGTCAGTGTTTTCGATGCCCATGGTACCTGCCTTGGTCAGGGCTACATAAACCGTCGTTCCCAAATCACCGTGCGCATGCTGGCTCTTGCTGGAGAGGATGCCTTTGACGCAGGCTTCTGGGAGCGTCGGCTCCGACAGTCCATCGCACGCCGGCGTGCGATGCTTAAGGATGAGGCGACTACTGCCTTGCGGCTGGTCTATGCCGAGTCAGACCTGCTTCCGGGGCTTGTGGTCGACTACTACGGCGACTATCTTGTGGTGCAGGCACTGACTCTGGGCATCGAGCGCAACAAAGCGGCTATCATCGAGGCTCTGGCACAGATCATGCAGCCTGCGGGTATCTTCGAACGCAGTGACGTGGATGTTCGCCTGCGAGAGGGACTGGCAGCCAGCACCGGATTGCTGTGGGGACAGGAGCCGCCCCAGCCTCTTGATGTTCTGGAAAACGGACACTCCTTTAGGGTGGATATCCAGGGTGGGCAGAAGACGGGCTTCTATCTCGACCAGCGCGAAAACCGTGCACGCTTGGCATGCTACGCTGCTGGGCGCAGCGTGCTCAACGCGTTTGCCTACACAGGCGGATTCGCAGTCTACGCGGCGTGCGCGGGCGCGAGCCAAGTCACGAATGTAGAATCATCGGCAAGCGCTCTAGATCTGGCTCGGGCCAACGTCGAAGCCAATTGTCGAGGCACTCGCGATGATGAATACGTCGTGGGGGATGTCTTCCAGGTCCTGCGCGAATACCGTGCGGCCGGCCGGTGCTTCGATATGATTGTGCTCGATCCGCCCAAGTTCGCCTCTTCGCAAGCGCAGGTGCAGGCGGCTTGCCGGGGTTATAAGGACATCAACTGGCTTGCTTTGCAGCTTCTGGCTGCCGGGGGCACGCTGTTCACCATGTCCTGCTCGGGCCTGGTGTCGCCAGATCTGTTCCAGAAAGTGGTCTTTGGGGCGAGTGTGGATGCGGGGCGCCAGGTGCAGGTGCTTGAGCGGCTTTCGCAGGCTCCCGACCATCCTGTACTGCTGAGTTTCCCTGAGAGCGAGTATCTCAAGGGGCTGGTCTGCCGGGTGCTGTGAGGCTGCGCAGGCCGGTGCTTTGCGTCCCTGCCAGCTTTGTGGTAAAGTCCTATGCATGTGCTTTCGCATTCTCCGGCAAGTCCGGTCTTGAGGGAGAGCCGCCATGTCTTCGATGGATGACGACGTCGCAGAGGTCCTGATCACCGCGGAGCAGATTCAGGCCAGGACTCGCGAGTTGGGCCGTCAGATCTCGTGTGACTATCAGGGAGAAGACCTCTTGCTTGTGTGTGTGCTAAAGGGTGCCATCACGTTTCTGTCTGACTTGATGCGCCAGATCTCCATACCTCACGCGATCGATTTCATGGCCATCTCCAGCTACGGTGCAAGCACCGAGTCCAGTGGGGTGGTGCGCATCCTTAAAGACCTGGACACCAACATCGCCGGTCGAAACGTGCTGGTCGTAGAGGACATCATTGACACAGGTCGCACGCTCAACTACATCGTGCAGATGCTGCGCACGCGCAACCCAAAGAGCATTCGCATCTGCAGCCTGCTCAGCAAGCCCTCGCGCCGCGAGATCGAAGTCCCTGTGGACTATGTCGGGTTCGAAATCCCCAACAAGTTCGTGATTGGCTACGGACTGGATTTTGGCGAGATCTATCGCTGTCTGCCCTACATCGGCGTACTGAAGAAGGAAAAGTACGAGAAAGCCTGAGACGACTGGCGCGGCGAATCTCCGGCGAGCGTGAGCGGATGTGGAATCAGGAGGGATGAGCATGGAGCAGAGTCTATCCCCAAGAACTGCCTTGGTCGGTTTGTTGCTGGCAGCGATCATGGGAGGCCTATCGTGGACCGCTCCTGGTCCCGCACGCTCATTGGCTACCAGTAGCGTGCAGTTCGTGCCAGAGGATGACACGTACCTCAACTACGAGCAGCGGAGCCGTCCACAATACGACCAGACTTGGCTGATGCTGAAGGAGGACAACTGGAAGCGCCCTATCCTAAGGTTCGACGTCTCAGGCATCAACGGCACCATTATTCGTTCGGCTCAACTAAGCCTGTACGTGGTACCAGGGGTGAATGACACCTCCAAGCAGAAGCTGCCGTGTCAGTTTGCTGCGTTCTGCGTAAAGAAGGATTGGAACGAAGAAACCGCAACCTGGGACACTCCTTGGGATTCGCCAGGTTGTGACAGCGCGTACGACCGCTGCGGCGAGTACAGTGAGATGGCGACGGCCGAGAATGCAGGTGCCTGGGTGAGCCTGGACGTCAAGTCCATCGTGCAACGGTGGGTCGACGGCGAGAACTATGGCGTGATCCTGCTCAACCCGGGGCCGTCACAGTTGGGGAAGGCCGTCTTCTACTCCACCCGCTATGCCTTTTCAGATCTGCATCCTCGTCTGGATGTGGACTATGCCTATCCCACAAACACGCCAACCGCAACGCGCACGGCCACCAACACACAGACCAACACGCCAACCCACACGGCCACGGCCACCTCGACTGACACGCCGACCGCTACTGCGACTCCGACGGGCACGAACACGCATACAGCAACAGCGACGGCTAGCGAGACCTCGACCTGCACGCCAACCTTGACTGCTACGCCGCCCGGCGACCTCGTGCTGAGCGGTCGAGTGTATGATGCACAGGGCGGGGAATCGCAGCCCGTTGCGGGGGCGAATGTGGCTGTGGCGATGTGCCAGCCACGCACCTTTTCGACGCATACCTGGTCAGATGGTACCTACAGCCTTGGTTTGCCCGGTCTGTACCTGAACGCTTGCGTGACCGTCACGTTCGAAGTAACCGCAACTGGCTACGAGACCTGGATGCAGGAGGTGCTGGTCAGCGATCTGCGCGCAGCCCCGGTGCGCGATGTGGGCCTGATACGTTTGCCAACTCCCACGGCAACTGAGACCCCGCAGGTGACTGCTACTCCGTTTCGAGTCTTCTTGCCCACCCTTTTGCGGCGGCGCTGAAGCACACCGCCCCCGTGGGCCAGTGATTTGGCTGCCATGCGCGACAAAAGGCTCCCCCCATCGACGATGGAGGGAGCCTCTTCATGCACGACCGAGCCAGATGGCCTGGGCCTACCCCAGCTTGGCCACCGTGTCGGCGATGCGGCTGAGCGCCTTGTTGATGTTGGGGATCGAGTTGGCGTAGGAGAAGCGCATATACCCTTCTCCGTACTCGCCAAAGGCTGTCCCGGATAGGGCAGCCACACCCCCTTCGTTCAGGAGGTGGTCTGCGAAGGCTTTGGTGTTGGCGAACTTGCCCTTCTTTACCACTTGCTTCACGTTGGGGAAGACGTAGAAAGCGCCCTTGGGCAGCAGGCAGGTGATGCCTGGAATCTGGTTCAAGCCCTTGACGATGATGTTGCGGCGCTCTTTAAAGGCCGCCACCATCTTGTAGGACTCGTCTTGCGGCCCGGTGATGGCCTCGATTCCTGCCATTTGCGTAAAGGCGGCCGTGCAGGAGTTGGAGTTGGTCATCAACTTGGAGACATGCCCTGCCAGAGCCTC
>CAYZKS010000301.1:0-3810 GCA_964478725.1 uncultured Anaerolineales bacterium | reverse complement strand
CAACACCACGCCGCAGAGTGCAATCCCTTCTTTCTGTGGGATAGCGAGAAGCTGCTGCAGCCTCCGCGCGAAGAGAAGCACCTGCAAGCCTTGCGGCTGTCGCTGCATCTTTACGATCTGGGATGCTCGCGCGCAGAGAGGTTGCGCTTCGCCGCGCAGATGTGCGGCGAGCCGGGCGTGCGCCAGCGGTGGTACCGGTCTCTGATCGGCGAGGTGCGTTCCGCGGGTCCGGGCAGGCGCAAGCTTCCATCCGAGCATGAACCCGAGTCTGCGGCCAAGTTGGCACGCGAGGTCCGGAGGAAAGAGGGGGGCAACCTACTGGACGCAGTGCGTTCTCGGTGTTGGTACGTGGCCGCGAAGGCAGAGTGGGTGAGGGTGAACTCGCAGTTCATTCCCGCCTATGCAGGCACGCTGCCGCTGGACATGCTGGCGCGGCCGGAGCATGACCCGGCCACGCATTATCTGGGGCATGGGGATGACACGCTGGCCTACTTTGTGACGCTGGACTCGATCAACTTCGGATCCGGGTATTTCCCGTACCTGCGCAAGCGGCCTGGCATGTCGGGTTACTTTACTGTGGCCAGCAGTCTGAACGATTACTTTCAGCAACATGGCCCCTTCTCCGCCAAGGCCCTGACCGAGCTACGCGTCGAGGACTGCACGCGCATTTTTGGCCAGGATACCGACAACAAGAAGATCCGCGAGCTGATGCAGCACTTTGCGAAAGCTCTGAATGACCTGGGTTGGTTCCTGTTGGAGAGCATGGGCGGCAGCTTTGTCGCGCTGGTGGAGAGCGCGCAGCACTCGGCCGAAAGTCTCGTCCGGCTGCTCGTCAAGAATATGGATTACTTCCGGGACATCGTGCGCTACAAGGGCGTGCTGGTGCCGTTCTTCAAGCGTGCGCAGTTGACCGCAGCCGATCTGTGCATTGCCTTTGGCGGCCAGGGCCTGGGGCGCTTTGACGACCTGGACCGCCTGACCATCTTTGCGGACAATCTGGTACCGCACGTGCTGCGCATGGACGGCGTACTGATCTATGACGACTGGCTGCTGGAATGCATTGACAAGGAATGGGACCTGATGTCGGGAGACGATGAAGAGACAGAGATTCGCGCGTGCGCCTTGCACGCGGTGGAGCTGATCGTGCAGGAACTGAAGAGGCAGGGGCGGGCGATCAACGCCATGCAGATGGATTATCTGCTGTGGAATCGCGGACGATTGCCGCGCTACAAGGCTCGACCCAGGCATCGCGCCGAATCCGTGTACTACTAGGAGGATGCATAGTGCCCGAATGGGACGAGCTTTTCAAGCAGGAACGTTTTCAGTGGCGCAACCCAGACCGCGCCGTGGCGGCCCTGGCGAAGGAGCTGAAAGAGCGTCCTCGGCGGCCGGCTGCTGCAGCCCGGCGCGCGCGAGTGCTGGATCTCGGTTTCGGAGCGGGCCGGCATGTGGTCTACCTGGCGCACCAGGGTTTCGAAGTGTGCGGAACCGACGTATCGGCGCGCGGATTGGCGTTGACGCAGGAATGGTTACGACGCGAATGCCTCGACGCAGACCTTCAGATCAGCGACATGACCGCGATCCCCTATGCGGATGGGCATTTCGACGCGGTGATTAGCACGTACGTCATCCATCACAATACCCTGGACAACATCCGCCGCTGCGTGGCTGAAATCTATCGCGTGCTGGCGCCTGGGGGTAGGGCGCTCCTGATCGTGCAGTCGAAGCGCAATTACCGCTATTTCCATGGTCAAGAGGTTGAGGGCGGTACGTTGGTCCCCGACATGGGAGCGGATGCCGGCGTGCCCCATCACTTCTTTGACAAGGCCGGGCTGCGGGAGCTCCTGTCTGACTTTGCGGTGCTCAGTATCACGGCGCGTGAGCACTCGGATCCCCAAGGCCGTCGCCACGCGCACTGGAAAGCTCTGGTGAAGAAGCCAGAACGCAGGCTCATCTCTGACGCTCCTGTGTGAGCTGCTGGCGCATCAACGCGACAGAGCGCAGCCGGATGAGGCCTGGCTGACGCCCGCAAGCCCAGCCTGGCGGGGCTCTATCCTTTGACTACCCCCAGCGGCACGGTCCTGGCTACCAGTCGCGCCAGGCCGGCCTTGACCACAACGTTCACGACGCTGTCGATGTCCTTGTAGGCTTCGGGCGCTTCCTCTGCCAGCCCCTTCCAGGGGCCGCGTACGGTGATGCCTCGGTCGGCCAGCCGGCGTTGCAGGTCTTCCCCGCGGATCTGGCGCGAGGCAGCGTGCCGGCTGGCGACGCGCCCGGCCCCGTGGCACGAAGACGCGAAGGACAAATCGGCTGCCTCGTTCGTCCCAACGAGCACATAGGAGGCCGTGCCCATGTCGCCTGGCACCAGCACGGGCTGGCCTACGGCCCGATAGTCAGCAGGCAAATCGGGGTGGCCCGGACCGAAGGAACGGGTAGCTCCCTTGCGATGGACGAGGAGCTTGGTGCGCTGCCCGTTGAGGCCAAAGTGCTCGATCTTGGCGATATTGTGAGCTATGTCATAGATCAGGCGGAACGAGGGCCTGGGCAGGCGCTGTGCGAGCACCTTTTCGAGGATGCGGCGCACGCGATGCATGAGCATCTGACGGTTGGCCCAGGCATAGTTCGCGGCGCAGGCCATGGCCGCCATGTACTCTTGCCCCTCCGGGGAAGTCACTGGCGCGCAGACCAGCTCGCGGTCGGGAAGGGTGATGTGGTACTTGGCCACGGCGCGTTGCATGCTATTGACATAATCAGTGCAAACCTGGTGTCCCAGCCCGCGCGATCCTGAATGCACCCAGAGCACAAGTTGGCCCTCGTGTAGGCCAAAAGCCTGGGCTGCGCCCTGGTCGTAGATCGCGCTCACCTCACCCAGCTCCACAAAGTGATTGCCGGCGCCCAGGGTTCCGAGCTGGTCACCGCCGCGTTCTTTGGCGCGGCGGCTGACAGCCACGGCGCTTGCAGCGGGCATTGCGCCGCGTTCTTCCGTGTGCTCCAGGTCTTCTTTGGTTCCGAAGCCTTTGGAGACGACCCAGGCCGCGCCCTTTTCCAGTACATCGTCCATGTCTCTGCCTGAGACGCGCAAATCGCCGCCCTTGCCGACGCCGGTGGGCAACTGGGCGTAGAGCACGTCCATGATTTCGCCCATAATGGGCTTGACCTGACTCGCCTCCAGGTTGGAGGACAGCAGGCGCACGCCGCAGTTGATGTCATAGCCGACTGCGCCGGGCGAAATCACTCCGTCCTGCATGCTCATAGCGGCCACTCCGCCAATGGGCGGGCCATAGCCCTGATGGATGTCAGGCATGGCCAGAGCGTACTTGACCACGCCAGGCAGGCAAGCCGTGTTGATCAGCTGTTCCACTGACTTGTCCTGCAGAGCGGCTTCCAATAGCTTCTCGTCCGCGTAGATGCGCGCTGGAACGCGCATGTCTCTGCGGTGCTCTTTGGGGATCTCCCATAGCCACTCCTCCAGGCGTCGCAACTCTTGTTTGCTCGTCATGGTTCACCTCCCTATACGTCGAACACGATCGTGGCGGCCAAACCCTGCGGGCTTGGCTCGATATGCAGGCCGTGGAAAGTGGCCGCCTTGATCAAACGCTGGGGATGCAGGCTTGGCGCGCCGCACACCAAGGCGGAAAGGGTGCAGCGAGATGCACGTGGCAGTGCAGCGGATTGGCGCCGTCTGTCAGGGTGGGAAGCAGGGTCACAGTGCAGCGAGCGCAGCGTGAAGTGGAAGTAGGCCTCGCGATGCGTCTCATGCAGGTAGAGAAGCTCGTTCAACCAGTTGACGAGCAACGATTCGCGATCGTC
>CAYZKS010000300.1:1894-3855 GCA_964478725.1 uncultured Anaerolineales bacterium | reverse complement strand
CGCGGTCGCAGAGCAGGCGCAGACCGTTTGGCTGATCGACTGGGAAAGCCCTGAGAAGAACCACTTTGGCATCGCCGAGGAAGTCACCGTGGCCGGGGCTGACCGCAAGGCCTACACCAAACGCCCCGACATCGTGCTGTATGTCAACGGCCTGGCGCTGGGCGTGCTGGAGCTCAAGCGCTCTACCGTGTCCGTGGCCGAAGGCATCCGCCAGAACCTGGACAGCCAAAAGAAGGTCTTCATCCAGCACTTTTTCTCCACGGTGCAGTGGGTCATGGCGGGAAACGACACTGAAGGCCTGCGCTACGCCACCATCGAGACCCCGGAGAAGTATTACCTGACGTGGAAGGAGCCCAGCGAGGTCGAGAACCTGCTGGACCGCGCCCTCCTGCAGCTCTGCAGCAAGGCCCGCTTTCTCGAACTGATCCACGATTTCGTCGCCTTCGATGCCGGGGTCAAGAAGGTCTGCCGTCACAATCAGTATTTCGGCGTGCGCGCGGCCCAGGAGCGCGTGAGACGACGCGAGGGCGGCATCATCTGGCACACCCAGGGCTCCGGGAAGAGCCTGACCATGATCTGGCTCACCAAGTGGATTCGCGAACACGTCACCGACGCGCGCGTGCTCGTCATCACGGACCGCACTGACCTCGACAGCCAGATTGAAGGCTTTTACAGAGGGGTCAGCGAAGACATCTACCGCACACACAGTGGCGCGGACCTGATCGCGACCCTGAATGCGACCAAGCCCTGGCTGGTGTGCTCGCTGATCCACAAGTTCGGCGGCAAGGAGGAGGGGGAAGAGGTTGGTGACATCCCCAGCTACATTGAAGAGCTGCGCCGGGCCTTGCCTCGCGGATTTCGGCCCAAGGGTAACCTGGTCGTCTTTGTAGACGAGTGCCATCGCACCCAGTCCGGCGAGCTGCACAAGGCCATGAAATCCATTCTGCCGGGCGCGGTCTTTATCGGCTTCACCGGCACGCCCTTGCTCAAGGCCGACAAGCAGAAGAGCATCGAGGTCTTTGGCGGCTACATCCACACCTACAAGTACGACGAGGCCGTCAGGGACAACATGGTGCTCGACCTGCGCTACGAGGCGCGCGACATTGACCAGCGCATCACCTCCCAGGCCAAGATCGACCAGTGGTTTGAGGCCAAGACCCGGGGCCTGACCGACCTGGCCAAAGCGCAGCTCAAGCAACGCTGGGGCACCATGCAGGCGGTGCTTTCCAGCCAGTCACGCCTGAACCAGATCGTGGCCGACATCATGTTGGACATGGCCACGCGCGACCGCCTGGCCAGCGGGCGAGGCAATGCCCTGCTGGTCTCCGATAGCATCTACCAGGCCTGCAAGTTCTACGAGTTGTTCTCTGCCACCGACCTCAAGGGCAAATGCGCCATTGTCACCTCCTACCGGCCCTCCCCCAACGAACTCAAGGGCGAAGAGAGCGGCGAAGGTCTGACGGAACAACTCCATCAGTACGCGATCTACCAGGGAATGCTGGCGGATTGGTTCAAGGAACCGGCGGATGCGGCGGTGGGGAAAACCGACGAGTTCGAGAGACAGGTCAAGGACAAGTTCGTGCACGAGCCAGGGCAGATGAAGCTGCTGATCGTGGTGGACAGGTTGCTGACCGGCTTTGACGCCCCGCCCGCGACCTTTCTCTACGTCGACAAGCAAATGCGCGACCATGGTCTGTTCCAGGCCATTTGCCGCGTCAATCGCCTGGACGGCGACGACAAGGAATACGGCTACATCGTCGACTACAAGGACCTGTTCAAGAGCCTGGAGAGCGCCGTTCATGACTACACCTCGGGTGCCCTGGACGGCTACGACAAGGAGGATGTGGCTGGCCTGCTGCAGGACCGCCTGGCCAAGGCGCGGGAAAGGCTGGAAGAGACGCGAGAGTCGGTCAAGGCCCTGTGCGAGCCCGTCGAGCCGCCCAAGGATTCGCTCGCCTACC
>CAYZKS010000300.1:0-1794 GCA_964478725.1 uncultured Anaerolineales bacterium | reverse complement strand
AATCTCAACAAGAGCGAGTGGCTGTCGGCGACGGTGCATGCCAGCGTGATGGGCCAACGTCAGGACGATTGGCGCGGCAACGCATTCAAGATCAAGAAAGTGAAAAACGCGATCCGGGCTGCGATACAGATGGCCCGCGAGGGCGGCCACGTCCCATGGGATATCGCCAAGTTGGGCTCTGAGCCAGCGCCTGCCTACGAGATGGAGCCGCTCGAGCAGTTGGTGGACAAAATCCTATCGTTGGTAAAGCAACAGCATGAGTACTGAGGGCGTCGAGATGCGCGTAGGGGACGTGGCGGTGCACGTCGTGCGCAAAGACATCAAGAACCTGCACTTGGGCGTATACCCGCCCAACGGGCGCGTACGCGTGGCGGTCCCTTTGCGCCTGAGCGACGACGCGGTGCGCCTGGCCGTGATAGGCAAGCTGGGCTGGATCAAGAAGCAACAGGCCAAGTTTGCGTCGCAGGCGCGCGAGACCCAGCGTGAGATGGTGAGCGGGGAGAGTCACTACTACCTCGGACGCCGCTATCGCCTGCGCGTGGTTGAACAGAAAGGCCCAGCCCATGTGGCACTGCGCAACCTGACCACGCTCGAGCTGAAAGTGCGCCCCGGCGCGGACCGCGACACGCGCGAGCGCGCGCTGAACGCCTGGTACCGGCAGCGCCTCCGAGCGCTGATCCCGCCCCTGCTGGCCAAATGGGAGGCCATCCTGGGCGTCCAGGCAGCGAGCTGGGGCATCAAGAAGATGAAAACCAAGTGGGGCGGCTGCACCGTACCAGCTCGTCGCATCTGGCTCAACCTCGAGTTGGCCAAGAAGCCGGCGCAGTGCCTGGAGTACGTCATCGTGCATGAACTCATGCACCTGCTCGAGCGCCATCACAACGAGCGGTTCGTCTCGTTAATGGACCAGTACCTTCCGCACTGGCAGCACCTGCGCCAGCTCCTGAACGAAGCGCCGCTGGCGCATGCAGGGTGGCGGTATTGAATGGCCCACGGTCTGGCGAGCACTGGATCTGGCAGGCATGGCGCACGTTGGCCCGTCGGCCTTCCGCCCAAGCCGTAGACGGCAGCGAATGGAGTCAAGTGGATCCCAACACTACAGCGCGGGACTGGCTTGAGCACGAGGACTTTGTCAACAGGCCTGATAGAGCAGCACGTCTCGAATGGCTTGTGGATCGGTACCCTTCCGCCGCAGGATTCCTAGTTCATGGTGGTTGGCTATCAGCGCAGCTCTTGGATGAAGTGAAGTACTGCTATGTCTACGGCCAATACCTGGCTGCGGCGATTCTCGGCGTTGCCTTTCTCGAGCGCGTGCTCGCGGCGCAGTTCTACGCCCTTGGGCGCAACGATCTTGAGCGATCAGGGGCCCTCGATTTGTTGCGCGAAGCAGTCAGAAGCGGCTGGCTCTCGGAAGATGAATTCGACGAGTTCGACCGTATGCGGCAACTACGTAATCCGCTTGTCCATTTCCGACGGCCATTGGCGGAAGACACCGTCGAGGCGCGCGCTGTCAGAAACGAGAGCCACCCTGACGCCATCCTGGAAAACGATGCACGGTGTGTGCTTGAGGGAGTTCTGCGAGTGCTGAAGAGATGCGCTGTGCAGTGAGCGCCGGGGGCAAGCTAGCACAGCTTGGAGAAGTGTCTGTCAGGGTGGTCATTGGAAGTTGTGTCACGCCTACGCGCTGATCCAAAAGCAACAGATCGGAGGTGAAACCCATGCAAGCACGTGGACCGCTCATGATCGAACACCGCCTGATCGAACACATGCTCCTGGTGGTCAAGGACCGCCTGG
>CAYZKS010000299.1:0-3890 GCA_964478725.1 uncultured Anaerolineales bacterium | reverse complement strand
TTTCCCGACTATGCCGACTTCTTGTATGCCTTCGTCCAGCACTTCTCTGGCCGCATCCGCTACGTGATTGTCTGGAACGAGCCGAATCTGAGCTTCGAGTGGGGCTACCGGCTGCCCGACCCAGCGGCCTACACACAATTGCTGCAGGCGGCCTACGCGCGCGTCAAGGAGGCAGACCCCCATGTGATGGTGCTGGCGGCAGGCCTGGCCCCCACCTTGGCGCCGCCCGGCAGCGAATGGGGCATGAACGATTTGGAGTTCTTGCAGCGCATGTATGATGCTGGCGCGCGCGGCTGGTTCGATGGCGTAGCCATGCATGCCTACGGCGGCGTCTTCCCACCGGATGACCCTGCCTCGCCAGAGTCGCTCAACTTTGCGCGGGCTGAGCTGGTGCACACAGTCATGGCCAAGAACGGTGACGAAGGCCTGCCCTGTTTCATCACCGAGGCTGGCTGGAACGACAACCGACGCTGGTCCAAGGCCGTGTCGCCCGCATTGCGCGCTGAGTACACCGTCCGCGCCTACGACAAGGCCTGGAAGGAATGGCCGTGGTGCCGCATGACCTCCATGTGGGCCTTCCGCTACCCTTGGCCTGCGCATACCTACCAGGACAACTTTGCTTTTGTCAGCGCCAACTTTCTGCCGCAATTGGTCTACGAAGAGGTGCAGCGCTATGCGCGTGGCCAGTAAACGCGTGCTGTGGCTGCTACTGGCAGCCGCTTGCTGGCTGCTGGCCCTGCGCACTATTCGCAATACCTGGCTCACGGCGCGCACCGATGCGGCCTGGGAACGCATCCGCACCAACGGGCTATTGCGCGTCGGCATGGACGCGACTTACCCGCCGTTTGACACGGTGGACGAAGCCGGACAGTTTGCGGGCTACGACGTAGACCTGGCCAACGAACTGGCGCGGCGCTGGGGCGTGCGCGCCGAATTCGTGAACATCCATTTCGACGGGCTGTACGACGCGCTCAAGGCCGGCCGTTGCGACGTGCTGATTTCGGCCCTGCCGTACGATGAGAGCATGACCGAGGATGTGCTGTATTCCCCGTCCTACTTCAACGCAGGGTTGCTGCTGGCCGTGCGCGCGGACGAGCGCAGAATCCAGGGCGTGAATGACCTGGACGGACGGCAGGTGGGTGTGGAAAGCGGTGCTGCGGCACATCTGGAGGCCCGGCGACTGCTGGAGCAGGCCAAGATCCCTCTGCAGGTGGTGCCGTTTGCCACAGCCCGGGAGGCACTGCAAGCGTTGCAGACCGGCAGCGTGGGCGCTGCCATTGCCGACAGCGTCTCGATCTACGCCTTCGCACGCGATGCGGGTGGCATCCGCTATCTCGACAGATTCCTCACGGATGACCAATACGTTATCGCCATGCGACCCGGCAACGGCTACCTATGGAAGCGCATCGCCGATGAGCTGGCGCGCATGCACAGGGATGGCTTCCTGGAGACCCTGCAGCAGCGCTGGTTCTAGCTAGAATGTCAGATCTTGCTGCCCATGCTCTGCACCTGTACGTCAACAGCGATGGAAGGTGGCTGGCAGCTGGCGACCGGAAACCGTGAACCGCTGGCTGCTGACCGTTACCTCTCAGTTCCCCTAGTTCCCCAACTTGTACCCGATTTTGCGCAGGAAGCCCTTGCGCCAGGCGATGCCCTCGGCATCCTCGATGCCCTTGGACATCAGGCCATCCACTACGCCCAGAATGCCGCGACCGGTTTCGGTTTCGGCCAGAATGACTTCGACTGGGTTGGCCGTGGCGCAGTAGATGCGGCACACCTCGGGCACCATTTTGACCGCGTTGAGCACGTTGATGGGGAAGGCGTTCTTCAGGAAGATGATGAAGGCGTGCCCGGCCGACAGCGCGAAGGCGTTCTGCTTGGCCAGCTCGGTCATGGCGTCGTCCGTGCCGATCCAGCGCACCAGGCAAGCCCCCGAGGACTCGCAGAAAGCCAGCCCAAACTGGATGCCCGGAACGGCCGCGACCAGGGCCTCGTATAGGTCTTCCACCGTCTTGATAAAGTGCGATTGCCCCAGGATGAAATTGACATCGTCGGGCTTCTCGATCTTGACCGTCTTGATTTCCATCGCGCCCCCTCGTCCAATTGTGATCTGCCCCATTATACCGCACTCGCAGGTGGGTCGAATGCGAATACGCGGCCCCTCCCTGGAGCCTTGAAGCCTTGTGTCTTGGCGTCTTGGTGTGAGCTCTTCAATTGACGCTGCAGGCGCTTGATGCTAGAATCGCGCCATGCGTTTCGATATCCTGACACTCTTTCCTGGGATCTTCTCTGGCGTGTTTGAGGAGAGCATCGTTCAACGCGCCATCGAATCTCAACTCATCTCCATCGCTATCCACAACATCCGCGATTACGCCATTGACAGGCATCGCATCACCGACGACGAGCCGTATGGCGGCGGCGGTGGCATGGTGATGAAGGTGGAGCCCATCGCTCGCGCCCTAGAAGCTGTGCTTGGCGATGAGCCCTTGCCACGCGGGCAGGACGAAGCCACGCGCATCGTGCTGCTTTCGCCTGCCGGACGGCTTTTCGACCAAGCGCTGGCGGACGAGCTCGCCATGTGCGAACACCTGGTGCTCATCTGCGGGCGCTACGAAGGCGTGGATGATCGCGTCAGCCAACATCTCGCCACGGATGAGATCTCTATTGGCGACTATGTGCTCAGCGGCGGCGAGATCCCGGCCATGGTGATTGTGGAGGCCGTAACGCGCTTGCTGCCCGGCGCTCTGCACAATCCGCTGGGCGCTGTGCACGACTCGCACACCACCGGACTGCTGGAATATCCCCACTACACGCGCCCAGCCACCTTCCGCGGCTGGGCGGTGCCAGAGGCGCTGCTGTCCGGCAACCATTCCGAGGTGGAGCGCTGGCGCCGTCAGCAGTCGCTGTTGCGCACCTATCTGCGGCGCCCGGAGCTGCTAGCGGGGGCCGAGCTGTCTGACGAGGACAGACGTTTCCTGGAGACCCTGGCTGGACAGTACAAGCCAGGCGAGGTATAATGCGAGCGGGGACGAGCAGATGCGAGAGATCCACTGCCAGCAGGTAACCGAAGCCGTCGCACGCCTGTGCATCGATGCGTGCTATCACTTGCCAGAGGATGTCCTGCGTGCGCTGGAGCAGGCTCGGACGCGAGAAGCCTCCCCCCTGGGTCGCGAGATCCTGCAGCAACTGCTAGATAACGCCCAGATCGCTCAGCGCGGTGAGTACCCTCTTTGCCAGGACACCGGTTATGCAGTGGTGTTCGTCGAGCTGGGCCAGGACGTGCATGTTGTGGGTGCTGACCTCAACCACTGCATTGCGGCAGGGGTGCGCCAGGGTTACCAGGAAGGCTATCTGCGCAAGTCCGCAGTCGCGCAGCCCTATTCGCGGCGGGTCAACACGGGTGACAATACGCCTCCCATCATCCACGTCACGATTGTGCCTGGCGACCGTCTCAAGATCACCGTGCTGCCCAAGGGCGGCGGCGGCGAAAACATGAGTTACCTGCGCATGCTGACTCCGTCGGCGGGACGGCAGGGAGTGATTGATTTTGTGGTCGAGTCGGTGGAGCGCTCCGGAGCCAACCCGTGCCCGCCCATCATTGTGGGCGTAGGCATTGGTGGTACGTCAGACCATGCCATGAGCATGGCCAAGCACGCGCTGCTGCGCCCGGTGGGTCAGCCAAGCTCCGACCCCGAGAATGCCGCGCTGGAGGCAGAGATCCTGGCGCGGGTGAATCGGTTGGGGATCGGCCCTGCGGGGCTGGGAGGCAGTGTCACCGCGCTGGCAGTCCACGTGGAGAGCCATCCCTGCCACATAGCCAGCTTGCCTGTGGGCGTGAACCTGCAGTGTCACTCCGCCAGGCACAAGCAGGCGGTGTTGTAGGGAACCAC
>CAYZKS010000298.1:0-3909 GCA_964478725.1 uncultured Anaerolineales bacterium | reverse complement strand
GCAGACCCACGGTGCGGCCGAGGAGGCGCTTTGAGCAAGCGACGCAAAAGCAAACACCAGAAAAGCGAAACGAAGAAGAGCCAGCCGCTTAAGAGCGAGACACAACCAACTCGACGAAAGCTCCCATTGCTCATCGTCGTGGCGGCTACCGCGGTCGTGCTCGTGCTGATTGGTTCGCGTGTCATGGGCGGGAACTCGAACCGAGGGCCGGTTGCCTTCACCATCCTGCACACCAATGACACGGCAGGCTACGTGGATCCATGTGGCTGAGGAACTCCCAAGGGAGGGGTGGCCCGTCGGGCCACCGTGATCAAGGAAGCGCGCAGTTCCACGCAGGATGCTGTGTTGCTGCTGGACGCAGGCAGCGCCCTCACAGGTCAGAAGTTGGCCATCCTCAGCCAGGGCCAAGTCGTCATCGAGGCCATGAACGCCCTCGGTTACGATGCCATGACCGTGGGCAGGCTGGATCTCGATCAGGGCTTGGAGAACCTCCAAACCAGGGCCAAGGAAGCGAGATTCCCACTGCTCTCCTGCAACATTGCGGGCAAGGATTCGGACAAGCTGCTCTTTGCGCCCTATACCATCATCAAGCGCAATGGCATCCGCTTCGGTATCCTCGGTGTCAGTGAGACCGATGTGATCACTGCACCAGGGGCCGATGCCGTTATCGCACTATTCGACGCCAGCGAGAGCGTGCGCAAGTACCTGCCTGAGCTGCGCAGACAGAGCGATGTGGTGATCCTGCTCTCTCGTCTGGGCCTGGAGGCTAACAAGCTGCTTGCCGGCACCATCGAAGGTATCGACGTGATTGTCAATGGGGGCTCCAGGGAGCTGCTGAGTCAGCCCGAGACAGTCGGCGGGACCGTGATCGTGAGCGCCGGGTATGAAGGACAGTGGTTGGGCCGCTTGGACGCGATTGTCGAGGGCCCGGGCAAGACCGTCAACGCACAGGTCGAGATCACTACCCTGGACCCCGAGGTCGCCGACGATCCGGAGCTGGCCGCGCTTGTGGCCGAATACAGTCAACGGTACCCGTAGCGCCTGATGATCGCGGGCAGACTGAGGTAATGACCAGACTGGCCGCAGCTCGCCTTCGAATTTGCTTTGACTTGCGTGCGGGACGATGGCGTCCCCGTATGCCCTTCCACGATTGACAGCGCTGCCACCCCGTGTTATACTAGGCACGCAGTTCGATTGACGGGATCCGACCACCCGCGTCTGACCTAGACGATGATCGTCTCTGCCGCCTCATCTGCTGCTGTCGCTGCCTCACATCCGGGAGGTTGGTTCCCGTGCCCAAGGAGGTGCCCACATGCAGGTGCGTGTTCCGATCATGATCCAGGATCCTGCGCTCCGGGCCGGACGCGGCGGCGAGCTACCCCTCGTAGAGCACATGATCCTCGACCGCGATGACGTTTTTCTCGACGGTCCCATCATCTCAAGCCTCGCCGTGCTCGACTTCGACCCCGAAAGCGGAGAGCTCTTGCCTGGTGCGCCTTTCGTGCCCCCTCGTCCCGGGCGCAAGCGCGGATCGTACGCCATCGCCGATGAGAACCAGCTTGACGCCCACGACTTTATGCAGGTGAGCGTTTTTGCCACGGTGCTCAAGATGATGCAGTTGTTCGAAGAGCCCGACGTGCTCGGACGCGCCCTCACGTGGGCCTTTGGCGCGCCGCAGCTCCTGGTTGTGCCGGTCGCTGGCACCTGGGCCAATGCCTTCTACGAGCGCGATTCGCACAGCCTGCAGTTCTTCCGCTTCGCTTCAGGGCGCACAGGCACAACGGTCTACACCTGCCTTTCGCAAGACATCGTGGCCCACGAGACCACTCACGCCATCCTGGACGGCATCGCGCCGGACCTGTACGACTCAGTCACCCCCCAATGCCTCGCGCTGCACGAGGCCGTGGCAGACCTGGGTGCCGCTATTGCCGCTTTCCGCAGCCGCACCCTCAGAGAAGCCGTGCTGAACCAAACCGGAGGCTCCATTCAGGACTCCAGCGCCTTCAGTTCCATTGCCGAGGAGTTCGGCAGCAGCACCAATCCACTGGGCAGCGCTGGCTACCTGCGTTCGCTGCACAACCGCCTCGGCCTCAGGGACGTGCCCCGCCAGGAGCCACACGAGCTAAGCCAAGTGCTCAGCGGCGCGCTCTATAGCGTCATGCTACGCATCCACGAAAAGGAGAAGCGCAAGCGCTACGGTTCTGACCGCAGCCGTGAGTTGTCCGTTTCTGGCGAGGCGCTGGGAGTAGGGAGCAGTCTGTTCAAACGCATGATCTTCCGGGCCCTCGACTACCTGCCTCCTGGTGAGGTCTCATTCGCCGACTATGGTCGCGCCATCCTGGCCGCCGACCAAGCCGCACACCCAGCCGACACCGAGGAACGTGGATGGATTGCTCAGGAGTTCGTCAACCGAGGGATAGTGTCCGACGTGCGTTCGCTGGCTGTTCAGACCAACTACCCGACCCCGGCCTTGCGTGATCTGGATCCGGAGGATCTGCTGCGCAGCGACTGGGTAGCCTATGACTTTGCCAACCGCAACCGTGATCTCTTGCACATCCCGCCAGACATTCCTTTTCAGGTGAAGCCGCGCCTCGACACGACCAAGCGCTACTACCACGCTGGGGGCAGACGGCAACCGGTACGCGAATGCCTTCTCAAGGTCAAATGGGATGAGACCGAACCCAATCCATTAGGAGCGGCCTTTCCGCCACGGCGCCGCGTTTCGGTCGGAACCACCCTGGCCATCGATTGGGAGTCACACATGGTTCGTTCCATATTGACCTCCCAGCGCAGTCAGCGGGCACAGGAACACGACGAGCAGTGCCGAGATCGCGACCTGCTGTTGCAGACGCTGGTCGAGCGCGGGCTGCTCGTTCCTGAGGCGCGTGCCACAGGGCCTGACGGCCAACCTCTCCGTTCTCTGCTCAAAGCCGAGTCCGCCAGCGGCCTCATGCGCGTGCGTGGCGCCGCGCGCTTGCTGCACATCATCGGGGAGGCATAAGCATGGAAAAGCTGCGCGTGCGTGTGTACAACGTGCGCTTCGGAGACGCCATTCTGGTCTCGGTGCCAGACAAAGACGCTCGCGGGCGGAGACTCACCCGGCACTTGCTGATTGACGTCGGCAACGTGGCAGCCTCCGCGGAAGGGGGTAAAGATGTAGTCTTTCGCCCCGTGATTGAGGACGTGCTTAACGAACTGGGCGGACGACCGCTCGAACTCTACGTCATGACCCACGAGCACCTCGACCACGTGCAGGGACCACTTTATGTCGACACTCGCCACGGTCTGAAACTGCGCGCCAGGTATGCCTGGCTGACTGCCTCCAGTCAGGATGGCTATTATGAGAGCCATCCCAAGGCGCGCAAGAAAAAGCTGGAAATGCTGGAGGCGTACCGTGGGCTTGAGCGCTTCTTGACTGCCGCACCCGAGGCCGAGACCTGGTGGATGCGGTCACTGATGCTCAACAACAACCCGCAGTCTACCAGCGACTGCGTGCGCTATCTGAAAGGTCTGGCCTCCAAGACGGCCTATGTCTACCGCGGAATGGAGCTGGCCAAGAAGCATCCCTTCCGCACTGTTCGATTGCACGTCCTGGCTCCAGAGGAAGACACCTCGGTGTACTATAGCCACGTCCAGCCGGTGGCGCTGGACCTCACTCCACCCGCCGAATCTGGCGCCAAGCCCAGCCTCAGCATGCCACGCCCTCCCCCAGGCGTAGATCTCGGCGCCTTCTGGAACCTGGTGCAGAGGCGCCGCCAGGGTCATGTGGACAACCTGCTGGCCATTGACCGTGCCGCCAACAATACCAGCATCGTCCTGCAGCTTGAGTGGCGCGGCGTGCGCTTGCTATTCGCAGGCGACGCAGAGATCGGCAGCTGGAGCAAGATGGCCTCAGCGGGCGTGCTCCAG
>CAYZKS010000297.1:2430-3921 GCA_964478725.1 uncultured Anaerolineales bacterium | reverse complement strand
AGCGTGCCGCGGAAGATGCCCGGGAAACCCAAGGAATTGTTGAGCTGGTTGGGGAAATCGGAACGGCCGGTGCCCACGATGCGCGCTCCGGCCTCCTTGGCCTCCCACGGCCAGATTTCGGGCACGGGATTGGCGCAGGGGAAGATAATGGCGTCACGCGCCATGCCGCGCACCCACTCGGGCCGGATGGTGCCCGGACCGGGCTTCGAGAAGGCGATGCACACGTCCATGCCACGCATGGCCTCAGCTACCCCGCCGCGTCGGTTCTCGGCATTGCTCTCGCTACACACATACCATTTGTCAGGGTACAGCTCCTGCTTCTCTTCGACATCCTTACGCCCGCGGTGGAGGATGCCCTGGGAGTCCACACCAATCAGGTTGCCCATTTTCAAGCCGCTGGCTCTCAGCAGCCGCAGAGTGGCCACGTTGGCCGCGCCAAAGCCCACCATCACAATGCGCGCATCCGACATGCGCTTGCCCACCACTTTCAGTGCGTTGATCAGGCCAGCCAGCAACACGGTGGCCGTGCCCTGCTGGTCATCGTGCCACACCGGGATCTCCATGCTCGGATCGGCCCGCAGCGTGTCGAGCACGTAGAAGCACTTGGGCTGGGAGATGTCCTCCAAGTTGATGCCACCAAACGAGGGCTGGATCAGCCGGACGGTGCGGATGATTTCATCGGGGTCCTTGGTGTCGAGGCACAGAGGGACGGCATCTACCCCACCCAGGTACTTGAACAACAGAGCTTTGCCTTCCATGACTGGCAGGCCAGCCTTCGCGCCGATATCGCCCAAGCCCAATACGCGCGTACCATCCGAGACGACGGCGATGACATTGCCCCGGTTGGTGTGCTCAAACACTAGCTCTGGACTGGCCGCGATGGCCTTGCAGGGAGCCGCCACACCAGGTGTGTACCAGATGCCAAAATCCTCAAAGCTGCGCACGGGGCACTTGAGCAAGGTGGCTACTTTGCCGCGGTACAGTGGATGCAGGCGCAGCGCTTCCTGAGCTGGCTTGTTGGCCTTGGCCAGCAATTCCTCGATATTGGGCATAGAGATCCTCCAGCGAAATGATGTTGATTAGAATCTAGAGCAAGCCTCAGAGCGGTGACAATCAGGCAGGCGCTCGCCCGTCTTCTGCCACAACGCGCTGCAAGGCGGCGATGGCTACCTCGAGCATGGGCTCGTCCGGCTGGCGCGTGGTCAGGCGTTGTAGCCACAGGCCGGGAGCAGCCAGCATCCTCACCAGCAGGTTATCCTGATGAGCAGCTGAGAGCTTCATGGCCTCATAGGCAATAGCGGAGACAACGGGGACAAGTGCAAGGCGGGAGAGGACACGCCACACCAGCGGCGGGCGCCCCAGCAGCGAACTGAGCAACACAAAGATCAGAAGCACGCTGAGCAGAAAGCCGGTCCCACAGCGCGTGTGCGCAGTGGGGTAGGCCTTTACGCTATCAGGGGTGAGGGCCGCCCCTGCCTCATAGGCATTGAC
>CAYZKS010000297.1:0-2330 GCA_964478725.1 uncultured Anaerolineales bacterium | reverse complement strand
TTGCGCACGGCGATGGCCATGTTCCGTGCGCCGCGCATCATCACGCCCTCGATGACAGCCTGGCCGCCATAGTGGACTTGGCTCATGGCTGGTCCTGGGGGCGGGATACCTTGTGGCACTCGCGACAACGCGCCTCGTACACCTCTTTGGCCCCCACTAGGATTACGGGGTCATCGTAGGCAGCTGGCTGTCCATTGATAAGGCGCTGTGTGCGACTGGCAGGTGCCCCGCAGACCTGACAGATGGCCTGCAGCTTGTCCACCTGCTCGGCTTGGGCCATCAGCACTGGCATGGGGCCAAAGGGCTCGCCGCGAAAGTCCATGTCCAGGCCGGCCACGATCACGCGCAGTCCACAGTCCGCCAGATCGTTGCACAGCTCGGCGATGGACCAGTCGAAGAACTGCGCCTCGTCTATCGCCACCACCTCGGTTTCGGGATCCAGCTTGCTCAGTAACTCTGCCGCATCAGCCACGGCGGTGGCTACGAACTGAGCCCCGCTGTGTGAAGTCACCTTCTGATGCGCATAGCGCGTGTCGATCACGGGCTTGAAGACCTGTACCTTCTGCTTGGCAATGATGGCGCGGTTGACGCGCCGGATTAGCTCCTCGGTCTTGCCCGAAAACATCGACCCACAGACGACCTCAATCCAGCCGCCTTCATATCGATGATGGGACATGCTGACTGGCCTCCTTTCTACAGCAAGCAAAGAGACAGAGCGCTCACTCTGCCTCTCTGCTCGGTGCAAGTGCCTTCTGTAGCCTAGGCGGCTGGTTCTGCGTCAGGCTTGGATTCCTCAGCGGCCTTGGCAGGGCGCCGACGCGGCGGGCCGCGCCTATCGCCTCTGGAGTCGGGGCGGCCTCTGCGCGGCGGCCGGCGAGCGCGCTCGGGCTTGTCATCGGTAGCTGACTGGGCAGACTGAGCTGCCGCTTGCGCAGCGGCCTGGGCAGCGGCCTCTTTTGCTTCGGATTCTGCCACGCGCTTGGCTACGTCAGGGAACTCGGCCTGCAGAGTCTCCTGTGCCGTCGGCTTCTCCTCCGTCACGAACTCGAACAGACTCTCGCTGCGCTTGGGCCGAGCGATTTCGCGTTGGCTCCGCTCGGCTACGATCTTGTCAGCCCGCTCTTTGCGGCGCTGGAAGCGGTCCACCTGACCGGCGGTATCCACGATGCGCTGCTCACCCGTGAAGAACGGATGACAGACGGAGCACATCTCTGTGCGGATCTCCTCTTTCGTGGACCCTGTGGTCCAGGTGTTGCCGCACGCACAGGTGACCTTGGCCTCAGGGTAATACTTGGGATGAATGCCCTTCTTCACGTGCCTACTGCCTCTCTGGATAGACACTCACGCACTTGTGCTCGCGAGACATATCCTCGAATTTCACAAAGCCGTCGATTGTAGCAAAGATAGTATAGTCTTTGCCCATCGACACATTGGTTCCAGGGTGGAACTTGGTCCCGCGTTGGCGCACGATAATCGTGCCCGTGCGGACCTCTTCGCCGTCAAAGCGCTTGACGCCAAGCCGCTTGGACTGGCTATCCCGGTTATTGCGGCCACTGCCGCCAGCTTTCTTGTGCGCCATATCCAACCTCCCACAAAACAGACTGACCGCCGGGACCACAGAGGCGCTCTGCAGTCCCTGTGTTTCCTAACGCGACCTTATGCCTTGATTTCGTCAATGTGCAAGCGTGTATACGGCTGCCGGAAGCCTCTCCTCACGCGATAGCGCTGCTTGGGACGGAAGCGAAAGATGATCACTTTCTTCTTCAGACCATGCTGCACGACCGTTGCCGCGACCGAAGCGCCGTCGACTGTGGGCTTGCCGACGGTGACTTCATCACCCTCGGCCAACAGAACCACACGATCCAGGATTACGCTTCCACCTGGCTCTACCGACAGCTTCTCAACATCTACGGTCTCTCCGACCGAGACCTTGTACTGCTTGCCCCCGCTCTCCACGACAGCGTACACCGCGAATACCTCCACTGATCATTGCCTTGCCGCCGCGCAGGCAACAGAGAAGCACTCCTGCCAACACCACAGCAGAGTGCAGCGCCTTCACGCACAGCAACATGCCATTATAGCTAGCTACTCGGTTTTTGTCAAAGTCAGCGCACAGGGCGCAACGTGCCCAAAGGAACACAGGGCAATTCTGCCAAGCGGGTCACTGGCATACGTCGCGTCGCGGCGTTGCTGGCCTTGGCCGGCGCAGCGCCCGGTGACGCCATGCGCTTGTCGAGATGCACGGCAGTGAGACCCTAGTAGACCCCGAGCAGGCTTTCGAACACCGTCGCGCCAGGCCCATCGTACACGAGGCGATAGCTCTGCGAAGC
>CAYZKS010000296.1:0-3939 GCA_964478725.1 uncultured Anaerolineales bacterium | reverse complement strand
CTCAGACGGTCAAAGTCATCGGAGACGGGTTTGCGCGCGGCGACTACTGGCTACCGGACCTGATCGGCGCCGGCGAGGCTATGAAGGGGGCTATGCCCGCGCTGGAGGCCGAAATCGCCAGGCGCGGGGCCAATCGCCCCACGCCCGGGGTGGTCGTGCTGGGCACGGTCTTTGGCGACATGCACGACATCGGCAAGGCCATGGTGGCGGCGCTACTAAAGGCCGATGGGTTTGTGGTGCACGATCTGGGCATCAACGTCACGCCCGAACAGTTCATAGACGCGGCCAAGAAGCACCGGGCCACAATCGTGGCGATGTCGGCGTTGATGACGAGCACGGTACCGGAGATGCGCAAGGTCCTGCAGGGGCTGACGGCACAGGGCCTGCGCTCGGCCGTCAAGGTGATGGTGGGCGGTGGGGCGATCACGCAAGAGTTCGCTGACAGCATCGGTGCGGATGGATACGAGCCGACTGCGCCTGGCGCGGTCGAGCTGGCCAGACGCTTGATGAGCACATAAAGGAGGGCTAGAGCATGCTTAAGGGTTTCACGCGCAAGTTCAGGCCACTGGAGTTTCTTAGTGAAGATGAGATCGAGGACATCCATCGCGCTACCTTGACAGTGCTGCGTCAGACGGGGGTCACCTTTGACAGCGACTGGGCCCTGGATCTTCTGAAGAAGAACGGCTGTCAGGTGGACATGCAGACCAAGCGGGTGCGTTTCCCCGAGGCGCTGGTGGAGGAGTGCATTCGCAGCAGCCCGAGCAGCATCTTTCTGAAGGCCAGGGACCCAAAGTACGACGTTGTGCTGGGCGGCAATACGGTGTACTTTATCCAGGCTGCCGGCATGCAGACTATTGACATCGAAACGCTACAGCCGCGCCCAGCCACGCGCAAGGAGTTCGCCGACTATGTGCGGCTTCTGGACGGGCTTCCGAACCTGCACTGGCTCAACTCCTACCCCTTCTATGGCTTCGCGGGCTCTCCTCCAGTCATGGCCATGGTCGAGAGCGTGGCGCTCAAGCTCAAACACTCGGGCAAGCATATGACCGAGGGGCATGCCAGGGACTCGGAGCTGTTCACGGATCGCATGGTCAGGCTGTGCGGCGCCGAAATCACGGGTGGGGCCGGTTGCCAGGCGCCGCTTTCATGGTCGGAGGACTCGATTCTGCGCGTGCGGCGCTCGGTGGAGGCCGGGTTCCCGATGGGCTTCTCAGACGGCAATGCCTACGGCGCGACAGCTCCGGCCACCGTTGCTGGCTCCGTTGTGATTTGCAGCGCCGAGCTGCTGTCGATGGTGGTGTTGATTCAGGTGCTATCGCCGGGCCACCGCATGCGCGTAGGCCACTATGCCTTCCCGCAGGATATGCGTTCCGGCTTCCCGGCCTTCTGCGACATCGGCTGCTCGATCAGCAACGTGGTCTTTAACCAAGTCTGGAGGAGGTACCGCATCCCCGTGAGCAACGGCAGTCCGGGGTACCCAAGCTCAAAGAGCATTGACTTTCAGAGTGCTTACGAGAAGGCGATGGCAGCCCTGCTATCCGCTTTGTCGGGCGGCAGTACTATAATCCTGCACGGCGGCGTGAATGGCGAACTCACCGCCCATGGCGTCCAGGCAGTACTGGACGATGACATTGCCGGCATGATCGGGCGGGTGCTGGAAGGCGCTACGGTTGACGACGAGCAATTGGCGGTGGATCTGATCGACGAGGTGGGGCCGGTGCCGGGCCACTTCCTGAACAAAGCGCACACGCGCAAGTGGTGGAAAACCATGCAATACCTGCCGATGGCCGCCGACCGGCTGCCGTATCCCGAGTGGCTCAAGACGGGCAAGAAGACCGCCAGGGACTATGCCAAGGCCAAGATGCAGGAGATCGTGGCGACGCACAAGCCAGAGCCCTTGACCGCGGACCAAGAGCGGGGTATCGAGGAGGTACTTCGGGAGGCCCGCGATCACTACCGCAAGGCCGGACTGATCTCCGATGCAGAGTGGAGCGACTATATGCGGGCGATCGAATCTCCGGAGTAGGCCAGTCGCAGAGCGTCGCGGCTGGGGTGACAAGACAGCATGCACCGGAGGGTCGGACGAAAGCGCAGCTAGGAAAGGAGAAACGATGATCACCAAGACAGCGGAGGAGCTACAGGTATTCGGCGAGCGCGCTCTGATGGCGGCAGGGGCGGATCGCGAGAACGCCGAGATCACGACGGAGCATCTGGTCAGGGCCAGCCTTAGCGGAGTGGATTCGCATGGCATCCAACACCTGCCGGGGTACGTGGACGACATCAAGAAGGGCTGGATCGCCCCCAAAGCCAAGCCGGCCATCCTGAAGGAGACGCCCAACTCGGCGCTGGTAACCGGTCACTGGACATTTGGGCAGGTAGCGGCCAAGTGGACGATGGAAGTAGGCATTCGCAAAGCTAAGCAGCACGATGTGGCCGTCCTGGGCCTGGTGCAATGCCATCACATCGGGCGGCTGGGGCACTTTGTGGAAATAGCTGCTGCCGAAGGCATGGCTTCGTGGGTGTGGTCGGGTGGCTTTGCGGAAAAGGCGCCGGCCACGGCGCCCTACGGGGGTCGCAAGCCCGTGTTGCACACCAATCCCATTTCCTATGGATTCCCGACGACCGGAGCGCCTGTCATGGCCGACTTTGCCACCACGAATGTGGCTGGAATGAAGGTGGTTGTGGCGCGGCGCAGGCATGAGCAGCTCCCGCCGGGCTGCGTGATTGACAAACACGGGAACCCGACCACGGATCCAGAAGAGTTCTATGACAGTGGCATGCATCTCCCATTCGGTGGGCACAAGGGATACGCCATCATGGTGGCATCCGAATTCCTGAGTCACATTCTGGTGGGTTCAGAGGGCTACGCGGAAGCCGGCTTTGACAACCCAATCCTGGCCAAGCAGGGTGTCAGCATGTTCGTTTTCAAGGCGGACCTGTTTCGGCCAATGGCGGAGCTGCTCCAGAGCGCGGACGAGTTCGTGGGCCGGCTGCATGCTGTACCGCCAGCGCCCGGCTTCAAGGAAGTGCTGGCGCCCGGCGACATGGAGTCTCGCACGCGCGCCGTGCGCGAGCGCGAAGGCATCCCGATGCCCGATGACATTCTCAAGCCGCTTAACGAGTTGGCCGCAGCGCTCGAGATTCCTGCGCTGTAGGTGAAGCATCCCTGTGGGAGGTTGGTGATGGAGAGCAAGTTCCCGATCGTGGACACACATTGTCACTTGTGGCAGCTCGAACTGGTGGAGAAGGCCGGCGTGGGGCCCGAGTTCGGCGTGATGCATGCCACCTACACGCCCAAAGACTTGGCGGAGGCCGCGCGCCAGGTAGGCACGCGCATGTTCGTGCTGGTGGAATCGGGCATGACTGCCGAGGATGCGACCCTGATTCAGCGCCATGCCGAATCAGACATCATCACCGCTTTCACGCCCTATCAGGATCTGACCAGCCCCATGCTGGAGAAGGACCTGGATCGCTGGCAACAGAACCCCAAGTTCCGCGGGGTGCGCATGCGTTTCGAGGGCAACCCGGATCCTGACGCCCTGAGGCAGCCTTCCGTTCTGCGCGGCCTGGAAGTGCTGGCAGAGCGAGGGTTGATCTTTGAGTTCCTGGTACGTGTAGGCCATTTGCGCGACATCGTGCGCATCTATGAGCGCATTCCAGAGCTGAAGGGCATCATTGAGCACATGGCCAAGCCCGAGATGGAGCATGGGAGCGAGGACAAGGCATGGCAAGAGGGCATGTCAGCTCTCGCCGAGGGAACGCCGGCGCTGTGCAAATTGTCGCTCTCGCCGCGCGGTGAGCAGATGATGGAACTGCTGGCGCATCCCAAGCGCGGCTTTGCCGTCGCCAAGGCCAAACCCTACGTGCAGTTCTTGTTGGAGCACTTTGGACCCGATCGCCTGGCATGGGGCAGCGACTGGCCAGTGGCGCTGGTGGAAA
>CAYZKS010000295.1:1403-3947 GCA_964478725.1 uncultured Anaerolineales bacterium | reverse complement strand
ATCGGGCCTCGTGCCCGTCCGGACGCCCACAAGGGGCGATACCACACGTGTTGCGGCAGCATGGGGCCCAGACGCCAATCCCGCCAGCGACGAGAACAGCAGCGAGTCGCGTTACCCCCTGCGTTCTCTTGGCATGGGCGAGCACAGCCAGTGCCCGCGCTGCCTCAGAGCAGCGCACCCGGGCGCCCATCGCAGGCCGGCCCATACCGTTTCTCCCGGGTGATTGCGGTCTCTACTACTGCATGACCCTCTCGGGGTTCGCATCCGGAGATGGCGGCGCTAGCGGCAGGAAGACCTCAGCCCACAATCCGCTATGGCCCTTTTCGTTGACCTGCAACAGGCCGCCATGGCGCAGCACGATGCCCTGCGCCAGCGACAGTCCCGTTCCCAGCGGCGTGGCCGTGCCCAGCGCGCCCGGCAGCGGCCGCGGGCGGCCGTGTCCGTTCCCAGAGGGCGTCGCTGGCTGCGATGCCCCCACGCTCAGACGCACATACTCGCCCGGCTGCACCTCGGGGTGGCCCTGGCAGAAAGCCGGCTCCAGCGTGCGCCGCGCAGTCTCGACGCTCAGCACGCCATCGCTCGGCAGCGCCTCCCAGGCATTCAGCACCAGACTCAATAGCACCTGGCGCAAAGCCGTCTCCTCACCCTGCACGTTGCCCAGGCCGGGCGCCAGGTCCACATCCAGGCGCACAACCGGGTCCATGACCTGGCTCAGCATGCACGCAAAGTCATCCACCAAGCGGTTCACGTCCAGGGGTTGCAAGGGCAGTGGCGCTGGTTGGCTGCGCGCCATCAGATCGCCTGTGAGCTGCGCCAGGCGGCGGGCTGCCTTGTGCATGGTGGACAGCTTGCGCTGCAACGGGTGGCTGGGCTCCAGCGTCGACAGGCTGACCTCCGCATTGCCCATAATGGCCGTGGACAGGCTGTTGAACTCGCTGGCCATGCGATTCGCCAGGGCGCGCGCCGCCTCGCTTTCGCGCAGTTCTACCAGGCCAGCCTGCAGCGCATCCCATTCCTCGAGCGTGCGCTGGCGCGCGGTTTGATCCGCGACCAGCACCACCACGCGCGCGGGCTGGCCCGGCTCCGCAAGCACCGGGTGCACCTCGATCTGCAGCCAGTCCCCGTCCTCTTCTACCTCCAGTTGCGCGAGCTCTCTCGATTCCAGAGCCTGCTCGGCCAGTTTGCGACGCCGCTGCGCCGCTTCGGCAGGCAGCACTTCGTACAGGTTCTTGCCCAGCCACTCGCCCCCGCTCGCGCCGGCGGACTGCTTGGTCTGCGGCACTGGCTCGCCATGCAGAGCACGGTGCAACCGCTCTGCAGCGCCGGCATTCAGCGCCAGAATGCTCCCCGCGCTATCCAGCAGCATGGCCTCCAGCGCAGGAGTGTCGAGTAGGTGCCGGGCCGCCTGCAGGCTGGCTTGCAGGGCTTGTTCGGCGCGCTTGCGTGCGCTCACGTCGCTGATCGTACCCACGCGCCGGCGAGGTCGCCCCTCCGCGTCGCGCAATACCGCCGCGCGGTCCATCCAGTAGCGCGTCACACTGCCATCGCGCAGCACGCGGTACTCTTCGCGAAAGGGCTCCCCCGTGAGTAGCTGCCGCTGCAGCGCGGCCAGCACCCGCTCGCGGTCGTCGGGGTGCAGATCGCCCTCCCATGCGCCCACCTCTTGCGGCAGGTCCTCGAGCTCGTCATTGCTGCCCTCAACCACGCCGCGTTGCCAGGTGATTGTTCCGCCGGGCAGCTCCCAGGTGTAGATCCACTCAGCCGCCGCCTCGGCCGCCAGGCGGTAACGCTCGTGACTGAGTTGCAGGTCAAGCTGCGCCTGGTGACGCTCCTGGATGTCGGTGCCGCTGGCCACGACGTAACGCACGGCGCCCTCTTCGTCCAGCAGCGGTGTGTTGCACCACAGGATCAGGCGGCGCGAGCCATCCTTGTTCAGCCAGTAATTCTCATACTCTTTGACAAACGCATCCGTCAGCAGGCCGGCAAACACCGCGCGCGCCGCTGGAACTTCCTCGGGTGGCAACAGCACGTCCCACAGCGCCTTGCCCTGCACTTCGGCAAAGGCGTAGCCGGTGGTCTGCTCGCAGGCCTGGTTGAAGCGCATGATGCGCCCTTCGGCATCCAGCACCAGCAGCAACGCCCCGGCCTTGTCGGCAATACGGGTAGCCCAGTCGCGCTCCTCGCGCAGCGACTGCTCCGCTTGCTTGCGCTGCGTGATGTCCTGACCACTGCATACCACATACTGCAGGTTGCCCTGCCCGTCCAGCAACGGCGTGGCCGACCACGCCAGCCAGCGCTGGCCGCCATCGCGCGTGCGCCAGCCGCTCTCAATACTCCTGAGACTTCGGAAGTCTTCAAGACTTCCGAAGTCTGGGCATAGCGTCTGCACCGGTCTGCCAGTCACCTCATCTGCACTGTAGCCCAGGGTCTCCTGAAAGGCCTGGTTGAAACGCACGATGCGCCCCTGCGCGTCCAGCACCGCCAGCAGGTCGCCGGCGCGGTCTACCACCTGGCTGGCCCAGTCACGCTCCTGTTGCAGGGCAG
>CAYZKS010000295.1:0-1303 GCA_964478725.1 uncultured Anaerolineales bacterium | reverse complement strand
GTTGCAGCGCACCACCTTGCCCTGCAGATCCACCACGTACACAGCGTCACCCATCGCATCCAGGGTCTCCTGCAGGTCATCCAGTGCCCATCTCAGGCGGGCGGCGTCGCGCTGGCGTCGCAGCAAACCGCTGATGCGCGCCAGCAACTCGCGGTTCGCGATGGGGCGTACGATGTAGGCATCAGCGCCCGCCTCCAGGCCGCGGGCTTGCAGGGACGAAGACACCTCCTGGTTCGAACACAAGACCAGATACACATCCGTCAGTTCTGGGTCGAGGCTGATCTCTTTGCAGAGGTCCACCCCGCTAATATCTGGAAGAGCCACGCCAAGAAGGATAAGGTCGGGACGGCGCGCTCGGGCCATGCGCAGGCACTCCGCGCCGCTGTCAGCGCCCAGGGCTTCGTAGCCTGCGTCGCTCAGGATGCGCAGGGTGGATGTGACCACTTCTGGTCGTGCATCCGCTACGAGCACCCTAGCTTTCTTGTCCATGATCCGTCTCCACAGTCTGTACTCCCTGGTGCATTGCTTGGCTGGGCATCTGCTGCGCCAGCCAGCATTCCCTGGCCGTCGGCGATCATCCATTCGTCACTCGCGAGCGCATGACGGCCTTGCTCAGTCAGCCGCAGGTATAGTTCAAGCTGAGCCAGGACATCCTCCTGGCGCCAGCGTGGGAGTTGCCGGAAGAGACGCACGGCGCGATCCGAGAGCGGATCCACGGGTTCAAGGCGAGGCAGGAAACCGGCGCGCGAAGCCAGATCATCAATCGACACCTGCAGCGCCTGGGCCAGGCGGGCCGTGACCTTGGTGCCCGGGTTGGGGCGCTGGTCAGACTCGATCATGCTGAGGTAGGACTGCTCGATACCAGCGGCTTGCGCCAGGTTCTTCTGGGTCACGCCGACTTCTTGACGAATTGAACGAATGGCTTGCCCAAGGGTCATTAGTTCCTCCTGACTCGTGCAAAGCCTATTATATCACGTAAGTAAACGTTTGGATACAAAAAATTCACTACTATGACAGGACTGTAATCGCTTTCATCCAGCAAGGCCGCTTTATGACAATCTTGAAGATATTGCAATAGAACAGTGCCCGGAATCATGAAGATTTCATAAAGACCTGCCCTCTTGTTTCCGCTTGTGTTCGACGGGAGGCCAATCCTGGATTACTTGTGGTTTCATAGGTCGGCCTCATCCACTTCGGAAACAGCACGAGAGACCTCTACGAGGAATCGCTAGAGCGACATGCATCGCCCGAACGCAAGAGGTCTCTCGTGACTGAATCGCCAGATACTGTGCTAGCTAGACCA
>CAYZKS010000294.1:0-3949 GCA_964478725.1 uncultured Anaerolineales bacterium | reverse complement strand
CGGATTTGCATTCTAGCTGTCTTGACCATATCATGGAGGCGTTAGGCGTCTCTGCATTCTGCAAGCACTCAAACACGCAGGCATGAGGGAGGCCGATGACTCCGCTCGAAGACTATCTGCGCGCCCTTTGCGCGATCCGATCCTCCGGCGCGGCCGTGAACGAGACTTCCTACTACGACCCGCTTGCCAATCTCTTCAATGAGGTCGGCAAGACGCTCAAGCCGCGCGTTCGCTGCATCATGAACCTCCGCAACCGCGGGGCCGGCATGCCCGACGGCGGCTTCTTCACTGCCGACCAGTTCGAGCGAAGCACCTCCACCGAACCCTTTCCGGGTCAGATTCCCTCTCGAGGGGTCGTCGAAGCCAAGGGTACTGCGGAGGACGTGCGCCGCATCGCACAAAGCGAACAGGTTCGCCGCTACCTAGGCCGTTACCACCTCGTGCTTGTTACCGACTACCGTGACTTTCTCCTACTAGCAGAGGATGAAGAAGGCCAGCACATGGTGCTGGAGACGTACTCGCTTGCTGCAAGCGAGGCTGAGTTCTGGTCCACCCCAATTCGTCGCCTCGCCAACACCCACGCAGAACGCTTCACCGACTATCTGAGACGCGTGATGCTGCACGCGGCACCGCTCGCAACGCCACAGGACGTAGCTTGGTTTCTAGCCTCTTATGCGCGCGAGGCTCGCGCCCGTCTCGAGCTGTCGGAGCTCCCTGCCATGGCCGCCGTTCGCACCGCGCTGGAGGAGGCCCTTGGCATCGAGTTTCGGGGCAAGAAAGGCGAGCACTTTTTCCGCTCGACCCTGGTGCAGACGCTCTTCTATGGGGTCTTTGCCTCATGGGTGCTGTGGTGTAAGCAGCGCGGACCGATCAGTGCCCATGGGCGTTTCGACTGGCATCTGGCCGCCTACGGGTTGCGCCTGCCCATCCTGCGTAAGCTCTACCACGAACTGGCCGAGCCTGGACAGCTCGAACGTCTGCAACTGGCGGAAACGTTGGACTGGGCCGAAACCGTGCTGAACCGCGTCGACCGGAAGGCGTTCTTTGCGCGTTTTGAAGAACGTCACGCCGTGCAGTATTTCTATGAGCCGTTCCTGCAGGCTTTTGACCCTGAACTGCGCAAAGAGTTGGGCGTGTGGTATACGCCTTCCGAGGTCGTGCAGTACATGGTAGCGCGGGTAGACACCGTGGTGCGCCAGGAACTCGGACTGGAGGACGGTCTGGCCGACGAGCGGGTCTACGTTCTTGATCCTTGCTGTGGTACAGGCGCCTACCTCGCAGAGGTGTTGCAGTGTATCGCCACGACTCTGCGCGCCAAAGGCGAAAACGGCCTGCTGTCGCACGACCTCAAGCGCGCGGCCATGCGGCGCGTGGTTGGCTTTGAGATCCTGCCCGCACCCTTTGTCATCGCCCACCTGCAACTGGGCCTGCTGCTGCAGGGCCTCGGAGTGCCCTTGGCCGAGAATGAACGCGCCGCGGTGTATCTCACCAATGCCCTGACAGGATGGGCGGACCACAAGGAGGCTACGCAGCTCGCGTTCCCCGAGATGCAGCAGGAGCGAGAGGCGGCAGAGAGGGTCAAGCAGCGCGACCCGATACTGGTCGTTTTGGGTAACCCGCCCTACAACAGTTTCGCAGGAATGGCGATTGGAGAAGAACGCGAGCTTACCGAAGCTTACCGGACCACCCGGCTGGCTCCGGCACCAGCGGGCCAGGGCCTGAACGACCTCTACGTGCGCTTCTTCCGCATGGCGGAAAGGAAAATCGTCGAGGGTATGGGGCAGGGCGCGGTCTGCCTCATCTCCAACTATTCCTGGCTCGACGGGCTTTCTTTCACGGGCATGAGGGAACGATACCTGGAGGTGTTCGACGGCATCTGGATCGACTGCCTCAATGGCGACAAGTACCGGACGGGCAAACTCACGCCTGAAGGAGAGCCAGACCCCAGTGTCTTCTCCACGGACTTTAACCGAGAGGGCATTCAGGTGGGTACCGCGGTGACCCTGATGGTGCGCAAGCGCCAGCATGAAAAGATGAGAGTTGTCAGGTTTCGGCATCTCTGGGGCCGACGAAAGCGGACGGAGTTGCTTGAGTCTGCCGCGCAGGATGGCGTCAGCCTCTACCAGATGGTGACTCCTGCACTTGCGCTAGGGCTACCGTTCGTGCCGACGAGGGTATACGCGGCCTACTTTGCGTGGCCTTTGCTCACAGAGATCTTTCCCATGTGCTTCCCTGGAGTCAAGACGAGCCGAGATGATCTTGTCGTAGACGTGGATCGAGACAAGTTAGTGCAGCGCATGCGACTCTATTTCGATCCGGCAGTGTCGCATGATGCGCTTCGCCAGGTCGCCCCGTGTGCGCTGGCCAGCACTGCGCGCTTCAATGCCCGGGTGGTGCGAGAGCAGCTCTGCAAGCGCGGCTTCCTGCCCGACCATGTCGTACGGTACTGCTACCGTCCGTTCGACATGCGCTGGATCTACTGGGAGCCCGTGGGCAAGCTTCTGGATGAGAAGCGGTCAGAGTACTTTCCCCAGATCTTTGAACGCAATGTCTGGATCGAGGCAAGACAGAAGCAGACACTTGAGTGCTTTGACAGGGGCTATGTTGTGCGCGTGCTGGCAGACAACTTCGGAAACGGCCTATCTAGTTTCTTCCCTCTCTACCTAGTGCCCGGGCAGCAGGGGTCGCTCCTCGTGAATGGCGCGGGTTCTGCGATTCCGAACATCAGTAACAGGGCGACGATGTACCTTGCGCTTCTGGGGATTTCTCCGGACGAGCTCTTCTACCATAGCGTGGCGATTCTGCACTCGCCAGAATACCGAGCGGAGAACTCGAACGCTCTGCGCCAGGGCTGGCCCCGTATTCCGTTGGCTGCCACCGCGGAGGCGCTGCATGCCTCGGCGGCGTTGGGCCGCCAGGTAGCGGCGCTCCTCGACAGCCCAAGCCCCGTCAATGCTGTCACCTCTGGCGCCTTGCGGCCTGAGCTGCGCGTGATCGGCGGCATCTGTGCGCTGGGAGGCAGGGCGCTCAACCCCGACGGGGGCGACCTGGACCTCAGCGCCGGCTGGGGACACGCCGGCAAGAACGGTGCGACGATGCCCGGCAAAGGCCGCTGGCTGCAACGCGCCTACAGTGCCGAGGAACTAGCGTCTATGCGCGAAGGCGCCCAGGCTCTTGGCCTGGACCTCGACGCGGCCCTGCGTTGCCTGGGAGAGGCCACCTGCGACGTCTACCTCAACGACGTAGTCTACTGGCGCAACGTGCCACGGCGCATCTGGGAATACACCATCAGCGGCTACCAGGTGATTAAGAAGTGGCTCAGTTACCGTGAGAAGTCGCTGCTGGGCCGTGGACTCTTGCAGGAAGAGGCGCGCGAAGTGACGCACATCGCTCGCCGCATCGCTGCACTGGTTCTGCTGCAGCCTGCCTTAGACAAGAACTACTGTGCCGTCAAGGACACTGCCTACGCCTGGCAGGCGGACTCAACGCCGCCTGCACTCCAACAGGCCGAGTGAGTCGCCCGAGGGCTGACTGGTCACCGTCGTTCGCGCCTCGTGCAAGCTCGGGATCACTGCCGAGCGATGCTTGCGATCGACAGAAACAAACCGGACTCCCGTGCGGGAATCCGGTTCTGTGTTTCTCTGCGTCAGCGAGGGCTATTCAGCCTTCGGGCTCTTCTCGCCCTTCAGCCCTTCACGAATCTGTGCGCGCAGGGACTCGGCCTCGGCTGAGCGCGGGGACGTGCTCGTGCCCGTGGGCTCGGCCATCCTGTCGGCCAGCAGCACTGTGAGCAGCGACTCGAGCGCGCTGCTGCCGCTCACCCCCTGGGCGCCGTCCTTGCCGCTACCAGACACCACCACGCGCGGCACGACGTCGATCTTGCTCTTCTCCACAGCCTCCGAGAAGCGGTTCATCACCTGCTGCACCACCTGGTAGCGCGGCCCGCCGT